>DATJUM010000150.1:0-71404 GCA_035502355.1 Rhizomicrobium sp.
CCGCGCGGAACGGGAACGGTGGGGTTCGCGTCGCTGCGCGGCGGCACGATCATCGGCGAACATCAGGTCATACTTGCCGGGCCGCATGAGCGCATCGTTCTCGGCCATGTCGCCGAAGATCGTGCGATTTTCGCGCACGGCGCCATCGCGGCAGTAAAATGGGGGCAATCGCAGAAGCCCGGACTGTATGGAATGACGGACGTACTCGGAATCGCCGGATAGTCCGGACGTTCAGTCAGCCGGTATCTCGCGCGCTTTCCAGACTGCTGCTTTCAGTGCTTTTGCAACGCTTTGCTTTTCGGCCGACGGCAAAAAAGCGCCTATCTGTTCCACGCGGCCATGACTGCGCAGCGTGAGCCGGTTCGCACTTCGCGGCGGCTCCTCCAATTCGACCCGAACCCAGTATGGATTGAATTCGAAATGCGTGGGCATCCCGCGCGGCGGAAAACGCTCGACACGAAGGCTGCTTCTGGTCACACAAACTTCCTCGCGTCTGCGTGCGGCAACCCGGCTGGCATGAAGCGCCCAACCGAGAAGAGCTATGTCCGCGCCCATGAACGGCGTTATCGGCCACGCACCGTGAGTTACGAACCAGGTCGCGAAGGCCAGATTTATTGTTGCGACAATGGCAACGACCAGTTTCAGCGCCGCCGCGCTCATCGGCGGATTGGGCCGCAAGGTTGCGTTGAAGAGAAGCGTTTCTGCCACGATCCGACTGTCCGCTAAGGCGGGGGAGGATGTCCGCACCGCTTTTCGTATGCCTCGACGCCTCCGTGGTCCCGCCAACGCGGATTGTTGACGCTCAGCGTGCAGGGATCAACGATGTCCGAAGCGATCTGGCCGCTGGACGTGCCAATCTGCATGCTGGCGGAAGCGGTTTCCGGCGGAGCTGCGGCGCTGTTGGTCGAGAAGCTCCGGCGCCCCGTGACAATTCCGCATCCGGCTGCCACCGTGGCTAGTATCACAGCTGCAATTACCGATGAGCGTTTCCAGTCCATTCTGGCCTTCCCCCTGACCTTTCGGTAACGGATAATCGCAACTGGTGTTCCGATCCGGCGTAGCAATCCTGATACGGCATTATCTGCAACGCAAGACCACGATAGGCACGATAAAATGACGGCGATCCACCGCCGCGCGCGGGGGGCATTCACGCCGCGCGAAGCAGCGATGTTCTTCGAACGGCTGAAGAAACAGATGCCTTCGCCAAAGAGCGAGCTTGTATACGCTAATCCGTTTACGCTGCTTGTCGCCGTCGTGCTTTCCGCCCAGGCGACGGACAAGGGCGTCAACAGGGCAACGGCGGAGCTGTTCCCGATCGCCGACACGCCAGAGAAAATGCTGCAGCTGGGGGAAAAAGGCCTCATCGCGCATATCCGTTCGATCGGACTCTACCGGAACAAGGCGAAGAACATCATCGCATTGTCACACAAACTGATTGCCGAACATGCGAGCCAAGTGCCACGCGACCGCGCGGCCCTCGAAGAGCTTCCCGGCGTGGGCCGCAAGACTGCGAACGTCGTTCTCAACGTCGCGTTCGGAGAGCCTACCATCGCGGTCGACACGCACATCTTCCGGGTCGCGAACCGGACCGGCCTGGCGCCCGGCAAAACGCCGCGCGAAGTGGAAGACAATTTGATGGCCGTGGTGCCGAGGAAATACCGGCTTCATGCGCATCATTGGCTGATATTGCACGGGCGCTATGTCTGCATCGCGCGCAAACCGAAATGCCCCATCTGCGTGGTGCGCGATCTCTGCCGCTACACGCCGAAGACGCGCGATGACGGTTGACGGGAAGGTGTCAGTTCAGGAAACGGATTGCTGCGAATGCGGCCGGAACGATGAAAGACAGGTTTCGTCTGCTGCCATGCTGCTGCCGCGGGGGAGAGTCTCGACGTGCCGCACGAGCAATGCATTGCCATAAGGATAAAGAAAAAAGAACGCCTTGCAGTTCGCACCGTCATAGCGCCAGATTTCGACATTTCCATCCTTGCGGACAAAGGAGGGCGCGCCGAACGCCGCGCGCAGCGCCGTGGATTGCAGCCCGGCGAGATCTCCCGGTTCACCCGGCGGCGGCGCCGGCGGCAATGCAACCCGGGGTGCCTGCTGAACGGTCGCCGCCGGCCGCGTCGCGCAGGCCGACAATGCAGCGCAGCACAGCAATACCGTGAGTCTGCGCATTTGCACGCGGAGACGCGAAGGCGCGGGGCTTCTGGACCACGAAGAGCACCAAGCGCACAAAGAACGATTGCGCGCGGCGCGCACGCTGTTTCTTTGTGCTCTTTGTGCTCCCGGTGGTGAATTCATTTTGCGGCAAGCGCGTGGATTTGCGAGTTGGCAAGCGTCAGCTTGGCGATCGACAATTCGCCGCCGCGTTCGAGCTCCGCCAGGAAATTTTTTGTACGTGCCAGCGTGTCGGCGTGGGTTTCCTCCCAGCGTTTGACGGCTTCGGCGCCCTCGGCGCGCGTGGCACTCTGTTTTGTGGGATCGAAGGCGATAAGCGCATCGGCGGCGAGCACCCGCTGGCCCGAGAACAGATCATCCACGATGCGGCGGATGGCCAGCCGGTCCCAGTGCTCGTAACCGGTGATGCGGTTGGCCAAGCCGCGCAGCCGGTCCAGCCCGATCGCCGTGCCCATTGCGAAATAGGCCCCTGCCACGAGATCGACCGGCAATGCACGCGACTCCGCAAGGAGGACGATTTCCGGGGCGCCGGCGAGAAGCGGAAGCACAGCGACGTCCTCTGCGATGTTGAGCGGCACCTGCGCCTGCTGAAGCTCTGTGATCCGGCGCTCCGTATTCTGCGCTTCGTAAGGCGATACCAGCGAGGAAAAACTGCCTCTGAGCGAATCCACGCCGGCGCGGTACCGGTTGATCGTGTCGCCGATATCGGCGCGCGCCGGCACGTTGACGAGAAACCAGAGACCAAGCCGGCGCAGCTGTTCTACAATGTCGTTATAAGCACCGAGCTGCACGGCTGCCGGCACCTTGCCGTCGAGACTGTCGATGCGCGATTTCAGCACGTCCAATCCGAGCGCGCCGACGGCTATGACGAATGCGCGCGCGATCCGCGGCGCGGGCGCGCTCGAGATTTCCTCGATGCGATGAATGAAGACCGGCCCGGCAAGATTGACGATCCGGTTTGCGAGAACAGTCGCAATGATCTCGCGGCGCAGCCGGTGATGGATCAATTCGTCGGGAAAGCGCGCGACGGCCGAGGCCGGAAAATAGGCCGCCAGCTCGGAGGCAAAGTACGTCTGATCCGGCAGATCGCTCGCAACGAGTTGCGCATCCAGATCGAGCTTTGCATAGGCAAGAAGAACCGCAAGTTCGGGCCGCGTGAGACCACGCCCTGCCTGGGCGCGCCGGTGCAACTCATCCTCATCGGGGAGATATTCGACAGCGCGCTCCAGCCGTCCCCTGCGCTCGAGGTCACGGATATAACGGCCATGCGAATCGAGATCGCGAGCGCTTCGCATTTCGGCCACCGAGAGCGCGAGTGTCTGGTCGTAATTGTCGCGCAGGACATGCGCGGCAACATCGTCCGTCATCGCGTTCAAAAGAGTGTCGCGTTCGTCGCCAGAAATCTCGCCGCGGCGCAGCGGACCACTGAACAGAATCTTGATATTCACTTCGTGGTCGGAGGTATCCACGCCGGCCGAGTTGTCTATTGCGTCGGTGTTGAGCCGGCCGCCCTTCGTCGCGTATTCGACACGGCCGAGCTGGGTAAGCCCCAGATTCGCGCCTTCGCCGACCACTTTCGCCCGGAGTTCGGCGCCGTTGATCCTTACGGCATCATTGCTTCGATCTCCGACGTCGAGATTGCTCTGGCTCGTCGCCTTGACGAAGGTGCCGATGCCGCCAAACCAGAGAAGATCGATGTCGGTCCTGAGAAGCGCTCGGATAAGTTCGCCCGGCGAAACCCGTGTCTCTTTGAGCCCTGTCAGCGCCTTCATTTCCGGCGTGACGGAAATTTCCTTCATGCTGCGGGAAAATACGCCGCCGCCATTTGAAATGAATGCCAAATTGTAATCCGCCCAGCTCGATCGCGGCAGATCGAACAACCGTTTGCGCTCGTTCCAGCTGCTCTCAGGATCAGGATCGGGATCGACGAAGATATGCCGGTGGTCGAACGCAGCGACCAGCCTGATGTGCTTCGACAACAGCATGCCGTTGCCGAACACATCGCCCGACATGTCACCGACGCCGACGCAGGTGAATGGGTCGTACTGGATATCCCGGCCCATTTCGCGGAAGTGCCGCTGCACGGCAACCCAGGCGCCTCTGGCGGTAATTCCCATTTTTTTGTGGTCGTAGCCGTGGCTGCCGCCCGATGCGAACGCATCGCCGAGCCAGAAACCCCGCGTCTCGGCTATCTCATTGGCGATGTCGGAAAAGGTCGCGGTGCCCTTGTCGGCCGCCACGACGAAATAGGGATCGTCCCCGTCGTATCGCACGGTACGTGCCGGAGGAATGATCGCGCCGTCCGGCCCGATATTGTCGGTAAGGTCCAGAAGCGCGTTGATGAATGATTTGTAGCAGGCGACGCCGATGGCCTGCGCCTGGTCGCGGCTGGCGGTGACGGAAAGCTGTTTCGGGAAAAAGCCGCCCTTTGCGCCCACCGGAACGATCACCGCATTCTTCACCTGCTGCGCCTTGACAAGCCCAAGAATTTCGGTGCGGAAATCCTCGCGGCGATCGGACCAGCGGATGCCGCCGCGCGCGACCCGACCGAAGCGCAGATGGACGCCCTCGACCTCCGGCGCATAGACGAAAATCTCGCAAAGCGGCCGGGGCAGCGGCAACTCGTCAAGTCTGTGGCTGTCGAGCTTGAAGGAAAGGCAGGCAGAATTGCGGCCGCCTGAATCCTGCTGGAAGAAATTTGTTCGCAGCACGCAGTCCACCACGTTGCGCAGCCGGCGAATGATCCTGTCGTCGTCGAGACTTGGTACACCATTCAGTGCCGCCTCGATGCGATCATGCAGATCTTTCGCAGCTGCCTCGCGCTTCTGCCCATCAGGATCATGATTGGTTCGAAAAAGCAGAACGAGCAGCCCGGCAATTTCGGCATTTCGCGCCAGCGCCTGCTCCATGTAATCCTGGCTGAACGAAAATCCGGCCTGGCGCAGGAACTTCGCGCCGGCGCGCAAAATGGTGATGTCCCGCCATGGCAACCCGGCTGTAACGATCAGACGGTTGAAACCGTCATTCTCGGCTGTTCCGGCGATAACGGCGTGAATGGCCGCTTCCAGCCGAGTTTTGACGCGTTCCAGTTCGACCGCCGCGCCGTCTGCGCGCTCCATATAGAAATCGAGAATGGCGGCTTCGGTTGTTCGCCCCTGACCCGGGGCGAACGTGATCGGATAGGAATTTTCCGCGATGACCCTGAAGCCAAGGTTTTCGAATATCGGCAGAGAAGCGGAAAGCGGAAATTCCCGGCCCGTGACATACAGTTTCAGCCGCAATATCGCGCCGCCGCCATCCTGCGTCATGCGATAGACGCGCGCGCGCACCGCAGCGCCGGACTGCACGAGCCGCTCGAGTTCCGAGAGATCATGGACCGCTTCATCGGGGGAGAACGCATCGCGATAGCGCGCGGGAAATGCACCGGCATGGCGGCGCAGCAGCCGCAGCCCCTCCTGTTCCCCAAATTCGCGGATGAGAGATTGTATGAAGCCGTCGCCCCAGGTGCGGATCGCGGCGCGAATATCGGCTTCGAGCTGGCGCTCTTCCACGACCGGCCTGGGGCCTTGATTGCGGCCGACGATAAAATGAACACGCGCGAGGGGAGTCTCGTCTATGACCGGTGTCGATGCCGACATTCGTCCATTCAAGGCGCGGGCAAGAAGTGCGTGAATCTTTTCGCGCGCCTGCGTGTCATAGCGGTCTCGCGGCACGTAAACGAGCGCTGAAACGAACCTGTCGTAACGGTCATAGCGCAAGAAGACGCGGACCTTCGGCCGCTCGGCCAGACGCAGCGCGCCCATCGCGGTGGAAAAAATCTCGTCTTCATCCGCCTGGAAAAGTTCTTCCCGCGGATAGGTATCGAGAATGTGCGCCAGCGCCTTGCCATCATGGCTGTCCGGCGGCAGCCCGGCCCGATGCAGGATATGGGAAATCTTGAGACGAAGCAGCGGTATGTCGCTTGGCCGTTTGCTATAGGCGGACGAGGTAAAAAGACCGACAAAACGGCGCTCACCTGCGAGCTTGCCGCTGTCGCCGTAAAGCTTCACACCGATATAATCCATGTGAACGCGCCGATGCACGACGGATCGCTCGGCAGCCTTGGTAATTATGAGGGGCTCGGGCTGGGCAAGAAAAGCCTGGAGCTCCGGCGACAGGCTTGCATGATCGGCGCCCCGGCCGATGACGCGCGCAGCAGAGTCGGAGAGAAGGCCAAGACCGCTTTCGGCGACCGGCTCCAGCCGATCTCCGCCCTCATCGCTGAACGCATAGTCTCGGCAACCGAGAAACGTGAAATGATTGTCGGAGAGCCAGTCCAAGAAAGCGATGCTCTCATTCAAGAGTTCTTGTGGAATCGCGGGGGGATGGCTTCTGAGATCGGCAACAGCCTGCTCGAGCTTGCCAAGCATCGGATGCCAATCGCGCACGGCGATACCGACCTGTGCGAACACATTGCGGGCACCCTCGACCAGCGACACCTGCTGCGCTTCATCGAGCGACGCGTCGAGGACCACGACAATTACGCTCTCGCGTATGGGCGTGCCTGCATTTCCGCGCCTGCCGTCTCCGTCGCGCTGCACGGGAATGACCGGGTGGAAGAGCGCCTGGGGGCGTATGCCCCGCGCCGAGAGTTCGCCCATGAGAGAGTCGAACAGGAACGGCATGTCGTCATTGATTGCGAGCAGCACGGTCTCGTTCGCGCGCCCCTCCTGCGCATCGAGGCTGAACAGGCTGACCAGCGTCGTGTCGCTGCGCCGCACGGAAGAGCGCTCAAACACGGCCTGCGCGAGCGCGGCAATCGAGGCGGGTGCGAAACGTGCCACATCCTCGGGAGAGGCGCTGGAAAAGAACTCCCCACAGAAGCCGGCGATCTCGGGCCGCGTGGATTTCAGGATGGCACACGCCGCTGCAACCGGTGCTTCCGCGGCACACTCGCCATTGGTCGTTTGGTTTCCGGCAGGAACACTGCGAATCGCTTCCAGGTTTTGAGCTGTCATGGTCATCCACTCGAATGGGTGTCGTCCGAAAGCTGCTGCCAGGACCTCAGGCGCGGACAATGTTTCGAACAGCCGGGGCTTGGGCTGGGATATTTCAGCCCCTGTGCGACTTTAGCCATGGCTGCGAAAAAAAGGAATCTCCCCCGCTTTCAGTCAGCTTTGGTTTTTCGGAGCAGACAGAAGCATGCCAAGCGCGATGGCGATGGAACGCGATGACGTCCTACCTTCGTAGCCCAGATCGGGATTGAAAGTGACGATCAGGGTCTTGTGTTCCAGCGTGACGGTTGGACGCCCGGCCATGGCGAGCTTCACTGCGGATATGCGCTGCGCAAATGCATTATGGCCGTGGACCGACCGGCAAAAGCGCTCGATCCCCCGGG
The DNA here is from genome assembly GCA_035502355.1 of Rhizomicrobium sp. GTDB lineage: Bacteria > Pseudomonadota > Alphaproteobacteria > Micropepsales > Micropepsaceae > Rhizomicrobium. The sequence continues at coordinate 7,559 of DATJUM010000150.1, forward strand.
CGACATTTTCCATGGTATCCAGGGCGATGGCGCGGGCTTCGGCATTTCCAGCCAGAGCGGACCAATCCGCGTTGAAGGAAACGGTGACGTGCTCGACTGCGCCAAGCGTACCGGCATCTTCCCCGGCAGCGTCCTCCACTTCACCCAGCGAGATAGCCGGCATGGCCGGTGCGCTGAAATCGCCGGTTCGTACGGCGGGAAGTCCGCCCGGCTCAGCATCAGTATAAAGCGTCAAGGCCCCCCAGCCTGATACCTGAAGCGCGGTCTCGCCCGAGTCATACTTCAAAATGCGGCCTCCGAGCGATGCACTGTCCGGATGCAAGACAAAAACTTCCGGATTCCCATCAAAACTCAGAAGATAATTTGCACCGCTCGAATCGACGGCAAACCCCATGTGATCGCCCGCCAGATAAGTACCGGATTCGATACGCCCCAAATGATCGGAGGACAGGCGCGCTTCAAGTGCCTCTCGCGGCGGCAAAGCCAGCGCCGCGGAAAACGCCGACACGACCGCCGCACTGCAAAGTACGACCGCTAAGACCCTCGCCATCACTGCAAATCGCCGATTCTTGTCTTCCGTGTAGCCACACCGTGCGAACTGTCACCCTGTGCCATGTGAATCGGGCAAATTTGTGGATCGCACACATGCACTGCGCCCCCCCCGGCGCCCCGGCCGCGCCCGTCCCACGTTAACCAGCCGCCGGGAACGCCGCTCTCATCCCTAAATGGGGCGTCGGCAGACCGTGATGCAGCAGGAGGTCGAAACCACCCGCGCCCATAAGCCCCGCGCCCAGCGCGGCGCGGCGTCGAGCAGAAAATGCATGACAGAATGCGTGAAGATCACTAAACCACCCTCGCCGCTTCGCGCGAGTATCTCCCGTGACGCATCCCGATACTTTCAAATCCCGCAAGACGATGAACGTCGGCGGCAAATCCTATGTGTATTTCAGTCTCGCGGCCGGCGAAAAGAACGGCCTCGCCGGCATTTCGGCATTGCCGAATTCGCTGAAGGTGCTGCTCGAAAATCTGTTGCGCCACGAGGACGGGACGACGGTCACCGCCGATGACATTCGCGCGGTCGCCCGCTGGCTTGCGAACAGACGCTCCGACCGCGAAATCGCGTTCAGGCCTGCGCGCGTCTTGATGCAGGATCTCACCGGCGTACCGGCCGTTGTCGATCTCGCTGCGATGCGCGACGCGATGGAATCGCTCGGCGGCGATCCGGAAAAAATCAATCCGCTCGCCGAAGTCGATCTCGTCATCGATCATTCGGTCATGGTCGACAGTTTCGGCCGCAGGGACTCCTTCAGGAAAAATGTCGCCATCGAATATCAGCGCAACGTGGAACGCTATGGATTCCTGCGCTGGGGCCAGCAGGCATTCGCGAATTTCCGGGTCGTCCCTCCGGGCACCGGAATCTGTCACCAGGTCAATCTCGAATATCTCGCCCAGACCGTCTGGACGCGCACGACGAGAGGACAAAAATCCGGAAAGACCGAAATACTCGCGTTCCCGGATACGCTGGTTGGAACCGACAGCCATACGACAATGATCAATGGCCTTTCGGTGCTGGGCTGGGGTGTCGGCGGCATCGAGGCGGAAGCGGCCATGCTGGGCCAGCCCATTTCGATGCTGATACCCGAAGTCATCGGGTTTCGCGTAACGGGCAAGCTGCGCGCCGGCGTAACGGCCACCGATCTGGTGCTGACTGTGACGGAGATGCTGCGCAAGAAAGGCGTGGTAGGCAAATTCGTCGAGTTTTACGGCCCTGGCCTCGACGAAATGGCGCTCGAGGATCGCGCAACGATCGCCAACATGGCGCCCGAATACGGCGCGACGTGCGGCTTCTTTCCCATCGACGCCGAGACCCTGCGCTATCTCAAGGCAACGGGCCGCAAGCCCGCGCGCATCGCCCTGGTCGAGAAATATGCCAAGATGCAAGGGCTGTTCCGGGCACCCAAAAGCGCAGAACCGCAATTCACCGACACGATTGCGCTGGATCTTGGAGCTGTCGAGCCAAGCCTTGCCGGCCCGAAACGGCCGCAGGACCGCGTGCCGCTTGACAAAGCAGCCGCGGAATTTGCCGAAGCCCTGAACATGGAATTTCATAAGGGTGACGAAGCGAACCGGCGCATTCCGGTCTCCGGCGCAGATTACACGCTGGGCCATGGCGATGTTGTCATCGCGGCTATCACCTCATGTACCAACACGTCCAATCCGGGCGTTATGATCGGCGCGGGTCTGCTCGCGAAGAATGCGATTGCGCGCGGACTGGACGTGAAGCCGTGGGTAAAGACTTCTCTGGCTCCGGGCAGCCAGGTCGTCACCGATTACCTCGCCAAATCCGGGCTGGACAAATCGCTCGACAAGCTCGGCTTCGCGTTGGTCGGCTATGGCTGCACGACCTGCATCGGCAATTCGGGACCCCTGCCCGATCCGATTGGCCAGGCCGTCACCGAAGGCGACCTCGTGGCGGCTGCAGTGCTGTCCGGAAACCGCAATTTCGAAGGGCGCGTGCATCCGCAGGTGCGCGCCAATTATCTCGCCTCGCCGATGCTTGTAGTTGCCTATGCCCTCGCCGGCTCGATGACGATCGATCTGACAAACGAGCCGCTCGGATATGACAGGAAGGGCACGCCCGTTCATCTCAGGGATATCTGGCCGTCGCCGCAGGAAATCGCATCGGCGATACGCAGATCGGTGACGACCAGGAGTTTTCGCGAGCGCTACGGCAATGTTTTCGACGGCGGCCGCGAATGGAAGAAAGTCAAGGTGCGACAGGGCCAGACCTATGCCTGGGATCCCAAATCCACCTATGTGAAACATCCGCCGTATTTCGAAGGAATGGCGCCGCAGCGGTCCGATACAGCCGACATAAAAGGCGCGCGCGTTCTCGCCGTTTTCGGGGATTCCATCACGACCGATCACATCAGCCCCGCGGGCTCGATCAAGAAGGAGAGCCCCGCCGGCAGGTACCTGATCGAACACGGCGTCGCCTATCCGGACTTCAACTCCTACGGCGCGCGACGTGGAAATGATGAGGTGATGGTGCGGGGCACCTTTGCGAACATCCGCATCAAGAACGAGATGCTGGGCGGACGCGAAGGCGGCAGCACGATCTATTATTCCGGCACCGGAGCCGGAGAAGAAATGTCGATCTTCGATGCGGCGATGCGCTACCAGAAAGACGGTGTTCCGCTGGTGGTGGTGGCGGGAAAGGAATACGGGACGGGTTCGTCGCGCGACTGGGCCGCAAAGGGACCCCGTCTTCTCGGCGTCCGTGCCGTGATCGCAGAAAGCTTCGAGCGCATTCATCGCTCGAACCTGATCGGAATGGGAATTGCCCCGCTCGTTTTCGCCAACGGCAAGTCCCGCCGCGACTACGGGTTCACGGGGCAGGAAACGGTCGATATTGCGGGCCTGTCGGGAAAAATCAGCCCGATGATGCAACTTCAGGCCAAGATCGTCTTGGCCGATGGCCGGGTGTCGGACGTGCCACTGACCCTGCGTATCGACACCGAAGACGAGGTCGCCTATTTCGAGAATGGTGGAATACTCCCCTTTGTCCTCAGAAACCTTCTGGCGGCATAAGTGCCCCGGCGGGCCGCACTGGACGAGACTGCGACGCTGTCCTGCGCTAATCTCAAGGCGAAGTGACTGGAGAGATGGGGGGCGGTGGCCCTATTCTTATCGGGATGTGGCGTCCTTGCAGGATATCCGGTCTTCTATTCACGGTTGTGCTGGCTTTGGGCCTTACGGGCGCTGAGGCTGGGGTTAAGCGCCCGCTTGTGGTCGAGCTGTTCACGAGCCAAGGATGCGATTCCTGTCCACCCGCCGACGCGTTGCTCGCGAAACTGGCCGATCGAAAGGATATTCTGGCGCTTAGCCTGCCGATCACCTATTGGGACATGCTGGGCTGGAAGGACACGCTGGCGAGCGAAGCCAACACACGCCGCCAGAAGGCTTATGCTGCGGCCATGGGACGTGGCGGCATCTACACCCCGCAGGTGATCGTGGACGGGGTTACCGACGTCGTCGGCAGCCGCGAAGGACAGATCGACGCGACCATCGCGGCACGAATCGCCGATATGCGGGCGGTTCCGGTCGTGCTCAGCGCCACGCCCGATGCGCTGCACATCTCCATTGGCGCTGGAAGCCTGAAAAGCGGAACCGAGGCAACCGTCTGGCTATTCCATATTCTAAGCCGCGCCAACGTGCACATCACGGCCGGAGAGAATCAGGGCCGCAGCCTTTCCTATCGCAACAGTGTCCGCGACGTCCGGGCGATCGGTATCTGGAAAGGCCAGGCGCTATCGCTTGATCTCCCCCGCTCCGACCCTCTGGGCGCCTCCTACGACACCGTGGCCGTCGTGCTTCAGGAGGGTGGCTATGGCCGCATTATCGGCGCAGCCCAACTGGGCTCGCCGGAAAGCGCGCCATGAGATGAACGCCGGCCGGTTCGCGACAATATCCTGTTAAGGAAAAGGAAAATTCAGGCATTTGTGAGCTTCGTCGCGTCAGCAGAGTTTCAACTTTTTTAACGCGCTGACTTCAATCATTCGGGCACGGATCCAAACGGCCAGGGAATGGCGGATCGTGCCCAGTCAACCACTACCAAAAAGATCCATCCGAGGCATCCGTGCGCTCTCGGCCATCGAAGAGCTCGAACGCCTTCGCTTGGCCGCCCGCGGTGCCGGAGAAGCGGCGTTCGACTGGACCGTCGAGGAAGACCGCATCGACTGGGACGGAGCCCTCGATATCCTCGCCACCTATGCCGACCCGGTCCGGATGGGGCTTGGTCTCGGCCTGCGGGAATGGATGGGCAGCACCGGGCGCGAGCAGATCGACGCGCTCCTTCGTGAAACAAATTTCGACAATCGTTTCTTCGAAATCGAATTCGAAGCACCGTCGGCGCTCGGTCCGGCATGGCTCGAACTGCGCGGCGTACGTATTCCCGGCCCGGGGGGCAAGGCCGAGCGGATCGCCGGATTTCTTCGTGTCATCACCGAACGCAAGCGCGAAAGCCAGAGGCTGACCTATCTCGCGACACGCGATGAATTGACGGGCCATCTCAATCGCACCAGCCTGCGTGCAGAGCTGGCGCGCGCAATCGAAACGGCGAAGGCACGCGAAAAATGCTGCGCCTATCTCGTAACCGCCATTGATCGCCTCGCCGCGATCAACGAGGCCTATGGCTTCGGCGCCGCCGACGAAGTCATCGTCTCGGTCGGCGAGCGGATGGTATCCGCCCTGCGCACCAGCGACGTAATCGGGCGGATCGCCGGGAACAAGTTTGGGGTGATCCTTGCGTCCTGCACCGAAAACGAAATGACGCTCGTCGCAGAACGGCTTCGCCAAGCCGTCCGCGCCGAGGTCATCGCCACACGCCGCGGAACTGTGGCCGCGACGATCAGCGTGGGCGCCGTACGATTGCCGCAGGACGCTTCGTCCGGGCAGGAGGCGATGCTCAAGGCGGAAGAGGCTCTGGATCGCGCCCGCAGCGCGGGCCGCGACAGTTTCTACATTTACACCCAATCGCCGCAACGGGAAGCAGCGCGCCTGAGATTGATGGCCATTGCCGACGAACTCGCCTGCGCGCTTGGTGCGGGACGTGTTGTCTTTGCCTATCAGCCGATCGTCTGCGCGAAGTGGCGCCGCGTGGTTCATCACGAATGTCTGCTGCGTATCGTCCGCAAGGACGGGTCGGTGGCTGCGGCCGGACAGTTCATCCCGGCGGCGGAACAGCTCGGCCTGATCAGGCAGGTCGATCGCCGCGCATTGGAACTCGCGATCGCCGAGCTGCGCGCCTATCCCGGCATCTCGCTCGCGGTCAACGTCTCCGGCACCACCGCCGGCGATCCCTCCTGGCTGACATCGTTCATCAACTGCATTCGCGCCAATCAGGATGTCGCCGGCCGGCTATTGGTCGAACTCACTGAAACGGCGGCGCTGAACGATTTCGAGGAAAGCTCGCGTTTCATATCCGGATTGCGCGAACTGGGCTGCAAAGTCGCCATCGACGATTTCGGCGCGGGTTTTACCTCGTTCCGCAATTTGCAGATGCTGCGCGTGGACATGGTCAAGATCGACGGCGCGTTCGTTCGCGGCCTCAAGAGCTCGCGGGAAAACCAGATTTTCGTTCGCACGCTTGTGGAACTCGCCAAGCACTTCCGCCTTGAAACCGTCGCCGAATGGGTCGGTTCGGAAGAGGAGGCAGCACTTCTCGAAACCCTCGGCGTCGATTATTTCCAGGGTCATTATTTCGGCGAGCCGAAACTCATGCCGCCCTGGAAGGGGCAGCAGGCGGCATGCGGCTGACGCGCCGGCGATTTGGGCGGAGGATTTGAACCCGTACCTGCAACTGTCGGCGCAAAGTCGAGCGGATCAGTGGAAGGATCGTTGAAGAAATCCAAGCCCTGCGAGAATCCAGCAGAATGCCGCCCCGATGATAACGGCAATAAGGGCCAGTCCGGTGAGGGAGCCGCTTTCCAGCTTAGGACCCTTCGCCCGTGCGAGACGTCCCGCCATCATGATCAGGGTCACAAGTCCGAGCGGCGCCACCAGGGACGCCGGCGTGACGCCCCAACTATCGACGCGCAAATTCTGGACAATCGAATCCCACAAACCCAAGGCGGCGCTCCTTGCCGGATGCTACAAAACTAGCCAACGCTTCGATAGGAACGCGTAAACGAACCACCGAAATTTTCATGAAATTTGAAACGTTCTTACGAACCGACATCACCATCCCGGCTTGAAATAACGACGACATAGCCGTCGGCATCGCGAAGCCAGATTTCCCGGTGATTGGGCGCGGGATTGATATGCGGTTCGAGGATGATTTCGGCGCCGAGCACGCGTGCCCGCGCTGCGGCCGCACCGAAATCGCCGACCTCGAACCACAGCACGACGCCATGTCCCACGGGTGCGCCGTCCCGGTTGACAAGATTGGGATGGGCTTCCTCGTCCCAGGCGTGAAGCTGAAGCACCAGCCGGCCGGAGCACGAAACCCGGTCGTAGAAGTCGCGATGGGGATGCTCGGGAAGCGAATCCGCGCCCAGCAGTTCCGCATACCAGCGGCTCGATGCGCGCACGTCGCGCACGGCAATGAGGGGTTGAGGTTCGACGTTTGATTTCTGCATCTGCGCGTCCTTTCGCGTTTCATTCATCTGCCGAACCTCCGTGCCAGGCTGAATCCTGCGTCGCATCTCAGTCCGGCTTTGTTTCATCCCGGCTGCGCGCAAGCACATGCCAGGCGGTGGCATCCCAGGTGTTGTGGATGCCGCAGAACAGGAGAAGCAGCGTTCCACCGGCAACGCCGAAGAGTCCATCGCGCAGCGGCACAACGCCGTTCACTGCGGACGCGAACAACAGCAGATAGGCGGCGAAGGGCACGATGGCGTGAAACAGCCAGTCTTCGGAGTCCGGCTTGTAGGCGGTCTGCCTGCGCATGCGAAAACCCGTGATCAGCGCATAGGCCGCCCCGGCCGCTCCCACGACTGCGATGACGACGATCACGGAGTTGATCGTATCCCAGGGCGCGCGCAGCACCGCTGCCAGAAACAGAACGGTGCTGAAATGCACGACGGTGGGCGTGGAAAACGCCGCGCCGGCATCGGTGGCCCCCTTCGGCGGGCGCTGGGCGATCAGCGTCATCACCACGAACTGCAACCCGATCAGCGCGCCCGCCGCCGAGCCGACAATGACGTAGAAACTGTCCCACCGGTCGAGAACGGCCATACACCACCTCAGGAAGGATGCAGCCGGCTCCAAGCGAACAAAGAAGGCCGCTTTCGGAACCTATGCGATTCGGACACTGCATGAGCGGCTTGTAAATAGTCATCGAATGACCATAATCGCACCATGAGTCAGCACAGCGTCGCGGACGCCAAGAGTCACCTCTCCGAGCTGATCGACCGGGCGGTCGATGGCGAGCATGTGGTGATTACGCGTCACGGCAGGCCCATTGCCGAATTGAAGCCTGTCGGCGAGCCCGCACGACCGGTTTCGCCCGCCGATCTCGATTGGCTGGCCGGGCGCCGCGTCGGCAAGCCGGCGCGCCGCAATGCCGGCTCGCTGCTGCGCAGGATGCGCGACGAAGAAGACCGGTGAGCGTCTATCTGGACGCAAGCGTATTGGTCGCGCTGTTCACCAACGACTCTCTCAGCGGGAGAGCGGACAAATACCTCAAGAAATCCGTCCCTGTCCTGATCGTGGGAGATTTTGCCGCCGCGGAATTTGCCTCGGCGATAGCCCGCCGCGTGCGGATGCGGGAGTTGACGCGCGCCGAGGCGCAAATCGCCTTCGCTACGTTCGACAGCTGGATTGCGCGCGCGGCAAGCCGTGCCGAAACGCGCGCTTCCGACATTTCCGCGGCGGCGGCGCATATCAGACGGCTCGATCTGCCGTTGCGCACGCCCGACGCGCTTAACATTGCCGTCGCGGAACGCCTCGGCGCGGAGCTCGCGACCTTCGACGACAAGATGGCCGCCGCCGCCCGCGCGCTTGGCCTGGCGGTGGCGGGGATGTGAAGATATGCTTCCAGGCTGCGCGTCAGATGATGCTAATTCGTTCACCCCGCCTTTCGACCGGATGAAATCGGCGAATATTGGTCCAGGTACCGGAAATCCAGCTCCATTTTCGGTGGCCGCCGGGCGATGAGCGTTATCACCACGCACCGCAACCCGATCAGCGCGCTCGCTGTCGAGCGGACAATGAGGTAGAAACTATCCCAGCGGTCGAGAACGGCCATCGCACCACCTCACCAGGAGCGCTTGAACGGAACTCTGATATTCGACCGGAGCATGCCGGTCCAGATTGCGGAATTCAGGTGAATGCTGGTCCTGGCACGGAATTCACCGGCGTATCACCCTTGCCCGCTCCCTCGCCGCGGCACGGATTGTTTTCCTGGTACCGTGGCGCTGCACATGTTCGCGAAGGGCACGGTTGATGTTTGTCTGATAACCTTCGCCCTTCCGCGCCCGATCCTTGAACCACGCGATCACATCGGCATCGAGCCGGAGCGTAAGTTGCTGCTTGACCGGGCGGTAGAAGACACCGCGCTTCGCTTCCGACCAGTTCTTCGCTTCCGGAATGGAGTCGGTATCAATTTCCTCGTCGGTCTGCCGCGCCAAAGCGGTCAGTTCCTTTTTCTGGCTTGCCGTCAGCGGTTTAGAACTCGCCTTCTTCATATGCTTTCCTTTCATGCGCGGTCGCCTTGCGCGCGCTGATGATGCGGCCGGTTTCCTCGCCATTGCGGTCCGGCGCGGGCCATGTATGCACGACAAAGACGATCACGCCGCCAATCTCGCCCACGGTCTGCCAGCGTTCCTTTTCCGCGGTATCGTCGAGCCGCGACACCGCAAGCGGATCGTCAAACACCAGCGATGCGGTTTCGAAGCCGAGCCCATGCGCCCGCCGATTGCTGCGATCCTTTGGCGGGTCCCAAATCCAGCGCACGGCCCAAGCCCCATGTACCTACACAACTGTAGCTACAACAGAGCCACAACGCAAGCCGAAGGCTTTACGCCCCGACGCATTCCACGAACCCACCCGAATCATCGAAGAAGCTGGGATGAAATCGGTGAATATTGGTCCAAGTACCGGAAATTCTGAAACGTTTGCCCATCGCTTCACGACATCGCCGGGCGAAATCACTGTTATTCCGAAGCGGTCCGTGGCCGCGAACCATAGCGCCTGCCGCGGCTTTAGCGAGTTGGCCCAGCCAACGCGGCCGATCCACCATCTCTTTGGAACCGTGGATATGTTCGCCAGGCGCTAACTGCGTCAAGCCGCTTCGAGGCGCGCGAGATCGGTCTCGAATTCGAAGCAAAGCTGTTTTTCTTCGTCGTCCGGCGGCCATTGCGACATCTGCGGGAAGATCGTACGGTAAAGTCTGACTTTGCGCGGTTCCCACGGCATGACCTGCGCCGAGCGGACCTGCATGAGCAGCCGCATCAGATCGCGGCGCACTTCCTCCGGATCAGCGCGATATACATGCTCCGGCTGGTCCTCCAACAGTTCGGGCTGAGGGTCGGAGAGAAAGAGATCGGGTGGCCAATTGATCGCCATGGTGTCGCAGAATTACTCCAATTATGTTTCAATCGGACCGAGTGGCAGCGGCGCGTTTTCCCCTTATTTTTTGGTCCCGGGGCTACAATCGCCCAGTCCCGCGGTGAGCGGTTCATGTCCCGAGCTTATCAGACGCTAGCCGTCAGTCGGTGTCATAAGACGACTCTCCGAATTCAAGTTTTATGTTGGCTGTGAGTTTGCGATTGCTTTCAGCCTGGGATTCAGTCGTTTCTCGAACAAGATCCACAATCTCTTTCTTCATATTTTCCGTAATGTTTGCTGAATTAAGTGCTTCTATTAATGTTATAAACTCCCGCGTCGCCTGAATGCGTTCCCGGGCCAGTTTGATCCGCTTTTCCTCCATATCAAGTTCATGACGTTGCGCTGCTCTCGCCTCTTCCGCGCTTCCATACCGTAACTCGTGTAACACCTCTGCAGCACCCTTCGCGTTTATTTCAATAGGCGACGCTACACTCGCCTTTGGTATTCGAAGAGCAAACTTACTTCCCAACGAATACAAAGGCTTCCTTCGCTTACTGTTTTCAAGATAAAAAACAAGCGGCCGATGCCTTCTGCGAATTTGCTGCCAAAATTCTCTCGCAGATTTGCCCTTCTCAGCTAGCACGACCAATCGCGACTCGTCTCGAAATTGAATTGGCTCAGTCGGGTACAGTTCAGCTGAATATGCCGTAACAATAAACTGATCGTCCCTGGCACCCTTATTAAGCAGATCGATTACCAGATATATTTGAATTAACTTAAGATAGTTCGCCTCGAACACAGATAGATAATGTGAAAACGTCCATGTTGGGAACGACGCCTCAGATCGAATAATAAGTCTCGCTGATTGCATGATTCCCGCCCCTTAAGTTAATCCAAATCAAGTTGTACCAGCACTCCACGCACGTTTTACTGAACAGAAGCGCACAAAGGGCGACCTCTTAGCCGTTCAAATATACCCTCTAATTGCCACCGAACCCCACTACATTGTTCGATGATTGCGTTCCTCCTGGCCAGAGGCACACGCCTTCGGACACCATCTATGATTGCAAATATTGAGTTACGGCAATCTGCAAGAGTGCCGGGCTCTGTGAGCCACATATTATCGTCTGGATTTGCTTCATCAGAGCATTTTCCTTCGGGGCCCACGAAGATCAGTCCGAGGCATTTTCCCGGTCTATTCTTAGCGATCCATTCAAGATGATCGTGGCCTTGGCCAATGTCGTCCCTCTTTCTATAGGTTGCTGGAGCTTTCTTATCGGTCTTTAGTTCGAACCCGATAGAGCCGTGCCCGTCCTTCGCTTCCCACAAGACATCTGGACCCGTTCCAAGATCGTTGTCTGGACGAGACGCCTCAAATCCCAGAAGTTCTCCAAGCGCGCGCACGGATTCTTCCATTTGACGCGGTGAGGCGCCATCCAAATCCGCCAAGCTAGCTCTAAGCTGCCGGAGATTCTTAGAGAATGCCTCCGCTGACGTAGTGGAAACTATCCCATCAATTTCGCCGGCGAACGGTTCTAACGGCACTGAGGGAGTCCCTATCGCACTTTCCGGTTTTGCCGGAACATTAAAGTTGATGTTGACCTGATTCCGAGCACGGCGATATGCGCCCGCTGCGCTTTCTAGATCACCTTCAATTTCATATCCCGCCCCCAACCAAACGTTCAACCAACCAGCCAGACGTGAATCGGTGCGCGCGGCGCCTTCGATACAATCTTCTAGAACTTTGCGCGCGCTCGGAATGTCGCCATCCCACATCAGTCTTGCATACGCAGCAGTAGCCAGCGCTGCCTCCACCATTCCTGCCTCAATAGCCCTGGCACGTTCTACTCGTTCTTCGTCGAGTCTGCGCTTATCAATATTTTCTCCGTAAAACGTGATCCACCCTGGGTCGCGCGCCAACACTTGATTAATAACGCCGGCGACCTTTGCAGGCTCAGAGCTATTCAACCCATCTTGAATATGCCGTCCCAGCGTTATTTGTTGTTGAAGCAGATCAGGCAGCAGAGATACGTTGCGATCATTGGCCAGCCATACCTGCAAGTCTCGACCAGAGACAAGAAATGCGCCGTAGTCGTTCCGACCTCTATTAATTCTACCGAATAACTGCGCAATTCTGTTCGCAATTTTTGTAGCAGCGAAATTTTTGAGATCAACAAACTCCCAAAGATAACGTTCAAAGAGAGAGGTTCCGGCCGGTAGACCGTCCAAAACCATAATCCGACATGTGTCGTGCGGGAGGTCAATTCCGTCTACGCGCGAAACTAACATGAACGCCCCGGCCGCCTTGCTCTCGCGGAATCCCGCTAATCTAGCGCTAAACTGCTTTTTTTCGACCGGCTTGACTATCGCCTTCCATTTGTCCGCAGATAGATAATTTGGTACTGCGATTAACACCTTGTGCCTAGCTATGAGCATTCGCTCAAGAAGTAAAGTATCACGCCCCGAAACACGCTCCGTGCTGAGAATGAGACGCTCTCCATTCCCGGCGTCGTTACGCGGTTCAATAACAGTTGCGGGAACACGGCCAAAAGCTCTAACGAAATCTGTCTTGTATTGCAAAGTTGCTGACAGATAGACGCGTCGGACTGGCCGCTCAAAGATGTCGACCGCGAGCGAGGGCAGGAACGGAGGCGTAATTTCGCACGCCCCCCTGCCAAATATCACGGCGGACGCACCAAAATGATCCTGTACGTTTGGATAACGGTAGATGTTGCTGTCGTTCTCTATCCCCTTGACGGCTCTGCCCACAATGTCAGAGATTTGGTCCGAAATATTGTAAACCACTGCTGGGGGCGCCATAAGAATTCTGGGCGTTCCCTTTCCCCGAGCCTCTTCGAACGCACTTTTTCGCCCCAATTTCTTGAAGTGCTCTTCGAATAAATCGCCGAGTTCTCTAAATGTGCCGGGGTGTTCATCAGAGTTGAATCGCAGCGTAAAGTCGTCTCGAATTATGCTTTCGGCGACATGTGCATCATCAAAGATGACCGCACCAGGAAAGTTTTTCCTGCGAATTGCGCTGAAACCATTAAAAATTGCCTGATATGTCGTGATACAAAATGTCTTGCCGCTCTCGAATTGTGAATCGCTGTATGTCTGATCGGTCCTCGTCGTGAATAACAGGCCAATTTTCCGAGCCTCAGCTGCAGTTTGCTCAACCAGATCAATTGTGGCACAACAATATACAACATTGCTAATTCCTTCGTTCACAAGGCTTTGCGCGATCAAAAGTCCCATAATTGTTTTTCCCGCCCCCGTATTGAGAGCAATTAAAACGTCAGTGCTTTTTCGGGCAGCGTGCCATGCCTCTAACGCTTCCGCTTGTCCGCGCCACAAATCATTTGGGGAATTTTCCAAGCTCGGGAGTCGTTCGAATATCTCAATCGGGTGTATCGGGCCCTTTGGCGCGGCACCACCCATTTTTCCTAGTGATCCAAAGTCAAACATAATCAGACACCCGATTCAGTGCGAAGAACCCTCTCGCAATAACCAGTGTGCGCCTCGAGAACGAAGTGCGGCAAGCATATCACGATTCCCCGAGCTGAGGACCGAAGATTTACTTTGCAAATAAGCAGGATGCGATATCTGCGGATTATCCCTGCGCCAACAATTAGTCACCCTCCTCGCTCTCCGCGCCCCTTCGCCAGCTCCGCCAACTGCTTCCTCATCGTTTCGATCTCGCTCTTGAGTTCGTTCACGTCGTCGGCGGAGGCGGCTTTGGGTTCGGCGGCGCCGTTGGCGGGCGAGCGGGGCGGCGGCGGTTCGCTCTCGCGCGTGATGCCGCCGAAGGGCGAGAACATGCGCATCGTCTTTTCGAACAGAGCGAGGTTCTGGCGCGTCAGGGCTTCGAGCGCCTGGGGGCCGGCGCCGAAGGCTTGCGCCATGCGCTGGCGCATTTCTCCCTGCTGGCGGGCGAAATTCTCCATCGACATGTCGAGATAGCCGGGCACGAAGGCCTGCAGGCTGTCACCATAGAAGCGGATCAGTTGGCGCAGGAACCGGATCGGCAGAAGATTCTGCCCCTTGGCCTCCTCTTCGAAAATGATCTGGGTCAGCACCGAGCGGGTGATGTCCTCGCCGGTGCGCGCGTCACGGACTTCGAATTCCGTGCCCTCTTTCACCATCTCGCAGAGATGATCGAGGGTCACATAGCTGGACGTCCTTGTGTTGTAGAGGCGCCGGTTGGCGTATTTCTTGATGACCACCGGCTCGGGCTGAGCTGATTTGGTGTCCGTCACGGTCCCACCGTTCTTTTGTAGCGATCCGTCGGTCAATTCCGCACCGGAGCGGTGCAGCACAACACTCCGATGGGACCCTGTCCAGTGCTTTCGGCGGCGTACAACACTGTGCCTGAAGCGGCGAAGCTCGGCCGGCCAAAGGATTTGCGCGCGGAGAGGCGGAGGCGCGGGGTGGGCCTTACCGGCCACGGTCGAATGGCGCCACAAGGGCCATGCGCTTCGCTCGCAATCAAGTCGGTTTCCACCGGTTCAGCTCTCGACGGCGGACAATCTTCGCGCCTCCACGTCTCCGCGTGCAAATCTTGGCCGCTGGAGCTGCACCGCCGGCGCAGGATAGGCGCGGGCGGATTCGCGCCTTTACCTTCTTGCGCATAAACGGCAGTTTCGGCCGGACACCATGAAAGGCTTTTTTCCATGACCGATGTCGTCATCGTCTCGGCGGTCCGCACGCCCGTGGGCGCGTTCAACGGCGCGTTCGCGAATGTTCCGGCGCATGATCTCGGCAAGACCGTGATCAGGGCGGCACTGGAGCGCGCGGGCGTGGCGCCGGCGGATGTCAGCGAAGTGATCATGGGCCAGATCCTGACCGCGGCCCAGGGCCAGAACCCGGCACGGCAGGCTTCCGTCAATGCCGGCATCCCGGTCGAGACGCCGGCCTGGATCGTCAATCAGCTTTGCGGTTCGGGATTGCGCGCGGCGGCGCTCGGCTATCAGGCGATTGCGAATGGCGACTCGAGCATCGTGGTCGCGGGCGGGCAGGAATCGATGAGCATGGCGCCCCACGCTGCCTATCTGCGCGCCGGTCAGAAGATGGGCAGCGTCGAATTCATCGATACCATGATCAAGGACGGGCTGTGGGACGCCTTCAACGGCTATCACATGGGCACGACCGCCGAGAACGTGGCGCGCGAACACCAGATCACCCGCGAGCAGCAGGACCGGTTCGCGGTCGCCTCGCAGAACAAGGCGGAAGCGGCGCGCAAATCCGGCCGCTTTCGTGACGAGATCGTGCCCGTCACCGTGAAGGAGCGCAAAGGCGAGCGCGTGGTGTCGGACGACGAATATATCCGCGACGGCGTGACCTATGAGTCCGTTTCCGGCTTGCGCGCGGCGTTCGCGAAGGATGGCAGCGTCACCGCCGCCAATGCGTCCGGCATCAATGATGGCGCCGCGGCCGTGGTGCTGATGAGCGCGGACGAAGCAAAGAAGCGTGGCGCGAGGATTTTGGCGCGCATCGCATCATGGGCACAGGCGGGCGTCGATCCGTCGGTGATGGGCACGGGGCCGATCCCGGCATCGCGGCGGGCGCTTGCCAGAGCAGGCTGGAAAGTCGGCGACCTCGATCTCATCGAGGCCAACGAAGCTTTTGCCGCGCAGGCCTGCGCGGTGAACAAGGAGCTGGGCCTCGACACGGCGAGAGTGAACGTCAATGGCGGCGCCATCGCGATCGGCCATCCCATCGGCGCGTCGGGCGCTCGCGTGCTGGTGACGTTGCTCCACGAAATGCAGAAGCGCGACGCGAAGAAGGGCCTCGCCACGCTCTGCATCGGCGGCGGCATGGGCATCGCGATGTGCGTGGAACGTTGAACCGGCCGCGCATATCATCCGGCTGATGTCAGAAACATTCGGGAGGAAATAATGGGCAGAGTTGCAGTTGTTACCGGGGGCACGCGCGGGATCGGCGAAGCCATCGCCCTTTCATTGAAGAATGCCGGTTATCGGGTGGCGGCGATTTATGCCGGCAATGACGAGAAGGCCAGGGCGTTCAGCGAGAAGCACAACATTCCGGTGTGGAAATGCGACGTGTCGGATTTCGCGCAATGCGCGGAGACGGTGAAGAAGATCGCTGCCGAACTTGGGCCTGTCGATATCGTCGTCAACAATGCCGGCATCACGCGCGACGGCACGATGAAGAAACTTGGCCGCGTGCAATGGGACGAGGTGCTCGACACCAATCTCGGCGGCTGTTTCAACATGTGCAAGGCGGTGTGGGACGGCATGCTGGAGCGCGGCTTCGGACGCGTGGTCAATATCGGGTCGATCAACGGTCAGGCCGGGCAATACGGCCAGGTGAATTACGCCGCCGCCAAATCGGGCATTCACGGCTTCACCAAGGCGCTGGCGCAGGAAGGTGCGGCCAAGGGCATAACCGTCAACGCGATTGCGCCCGGCTATATCGACACCGAGATGGTGTCGGCGGTGCCGGCACCGGTGCTCGAAAAGATCGTGGCGCGGATCCCGGTCGGCCGTTTGGGCCGCGCCGATGAGATCGCCCGGGGCGTGCTGTTCCTTGTCGCCGACGACGCCGGCTTCATCACCGGCTCGACGATGTCGATCAATGGCGGCCAGCATATGTATTGATGAAATTTGGATGCGGCGTCGATGAAGTTCGAATGCAACGCGCTGCGAGTCGCGTGCAGCAATTAGCGAACGTCCAAGCAGATGACCTCGTCCTCGTGCGCGGCGGACGCCGCGTGCAGCATGGGCTCAGCTTCCGCGCGGCCGCCGGCGAATCATTGGCCGTGACCGGCCGCAACGGCGCGGGCAAGACTTCGCTGCTGCGGGCGATCGCAGGCTTTCTCGAGCCGCGAGCGGGGGAGATACGGTTTCGTCTGAAGAGCGGAGACGTGATTTCCGGCAGCGAGGAGCGTGGACCCTATACAGGTTGGATCGGACATCTGGACGGCGTGAAGCCGCAGCTGACTCCGGCCGAGCATTTGAAATTTCATCTGGCTTTCGAGGGTCGAACCGGAGACGTCGGCGCGACACTGCAGCAGATCGGCCTTGGACAGCTGCGCGATCTGCCGGCGCAATATCTGTCGGCCGGACAGCGCCGCCGCCTCGCTCTTGCCCGCCTGATGCTCGCGAAGCGGCCGCTCTGGCTTCTCGACGAACCGTTCTCGGCACTCGACGCCGAGGGAAAGCGTTTTGTCCGTACACTGATCGAACACCATTGCGCCGAAGGGGGAATCGTGATCGCTGCAACGCATGAGCCGCTCGGATTGCAGGGCGCTGCGCTCGAACTGTGCTGAGCGTCATCGCCCTTGTTGCGCGCGATGCCCGCCTCGCGACCCGTGCAGGCGGCGGGGCATTCCTTGCCCTCGCCTTTTTTGGCGCGGCCGCGACTCTGGTGCCGCTCGGCATCGGCGCCGACCCGCGCCTTCTCGGCTCGGTGGCGGCCGGAATCATCTGGGTCTGTGCCGCGCTCGCCGCACTTCTTTCTCTCGATCGCCTGTTTCAGGCGGATTTCGAGGATGGAAGCCTCGAACTGCTGATGATCGGCCGGCTTCCCGCGGAAGCGGTCGCGTTCGCCAAGATCACGGCGCATTGGCTCACCACGGGCCTCCCGCTGACCTTGCTTGCACCCGTCGTGGCGCTGCTCTTTGATCTGCCGATGCGCGGATATGGAGCGCTTGTAGGGGGCCTCGCAATCGGCACGCCAGCGATCAGCGCGATCGGAGCCGTCTGCGCCAGTCTGACCTTCTCGATCCGTCGCGGCGGCCTGATCCTTCCGCTTCTTGTCATGCCGCTGCTTGCGCCGCTGATCATTTTCGGCGCCGGATTTGTCGGCGCGACACTGGACGGGCTGCCGAACGGCGCGCTGCCGCTGCTTGCCGCGTTTTCGCTCGCCGCAATCGTGCTGTCGCCGTTTGCTGCCGCGGCAGGCCTGCGGATAAACCTCGGCGCCTGAGGCCCAGAATGTTCGAATTCGCCAACCCCAAGCGTTTCATGGATGTAACGGCGCCGATGCTGCCCTGGATCGGCGGCATTGCTGCGGTTTGCATTGGCGTCGGCTGTTATTTCGCGCTGTTTGTCGTCCCTCCCGAACGCCTGCAGGGCGACACGGTGCGGATCATGTATGTTCATGTGCCGGCGGCCTGGGCGTCGATGATGACTTACGGTATCATGGCGCTCGTCTCGCTGCTGGCGCTGGTAAATCGTCATCCGCTCGCCGATATCGCCGCGCGCGAGGCCGCCCCCCTCGGCGCATTGTTCACAGCGCTCGCACTCATCACGGGTTCCTTGTGGGGCAAGCCGACCTGGGGCACCTATTGGGTCTGGGACGCGCGGCTGACGTCCTTCCTGCTTCTGCTGTTCCTCTATCTCGGCTACATCGCCTTGTGGAATGCGATCGAAGACGAAGTCCGCGCCGCACGCGCCGCGGCCGTGCTCGCCATTGTCGGAGCTGTTAATCTGCCGATCATCGTCTTCTCGGTAGAGTGGTGGAACACGCTGCACCAGGGCGAAAGCATTTTCCGCCGCGGAGGACCGAGCATCGCGCCGATATTCCTGTGGCCGCTCTTGATCATGGCTGTTGGTTACACATTGCTGTTCCTCACGCTCTGGATTCTCCGCATACGCACCGCAATACTCGCGCGCGCCATCCGCACACGCCTTTCGGCCGAGTCTGCTCCTTGATGCAATTTCTCGAGATGGGCGGATATGCCGCCTTTGTCTGGCCCGCCTATGGCGTGACCGCGGTTGGCCTAGGCGGAGCCGTCGTTGTTACGCTTCGCGCTTACTTCCGTTCGAAGACCCTGTTTGGAAAACTCGGCGGCAAGGCGACGGGATGAGACGCATACTCTACATCCTGCCGGCTCTCGCTTTCGTCGCCCTTGCCTGGCTGTTCTTTCACAGCCTCAACGGACCTCCGCCCGACATCCTGCCCTCTGCGCTTGTGGGCAAACCGGCGCCCGCGACGAATCTTCCCCCCCTCGACAAAGCCGCGACGGCTTTCACATCTGCCGATTTCCGCAACGGACATGTCACGGTTCTGAACGTCTGGGCGTCCTGGTGCGTGCCCTGTCGCGCCGAAGCACCGGCACTCGCAGAGCTGTCACAGCTCAAAGATGTCGCGCTCTATGGAATGGTCTATGAAGACAAGGCGGCAGCGGCGCGCGAATTCCTGAAGCAGGCCGGCGACCCCTTCAGCCGGATCGATCTCGACAGGGACGGCCGCGCCGGGATCGAATGGGGCATCTATGGTGTCCCCGAAACCTTTGTGATCGACGCGCACGGAATCGTGCGGCTGCGCTACGCCGGGCCGATCGTGGGCAACACGATGGACACCGTCATACTCCCCGCCATCGCCCAGGCGCGGACCGCCGGATAGCGCATTTCAGTTTATTTCGATCAGTCACTTTGTCGCCTCGGCCAGGCTCGACCCGACCACCCGGCCGCCGCGCGTCGGCGCCGTGGGAATTCTGCGATCTGCGCAGCGCCAAATAAATTGCCTCGGCTCACGCAATCTCGCCAGCCTAATGGGTGGGCCAACCCGCCTGTCGTGATCTAATTTGCTCCAAAACTGCCTTGGCGACAGCGCTAGACCCGTTTGACGGGCGGCCGGCGTAGCGGCGGGCGAACGCCATTGCCGGCCGCATATTGCTCGGCGGCGGCGGCGATGAGAGCCAGGCATTTTATGAACCGGCTGCGGTCCTGTGGCGCAAGAGGTTCGAGCAGCGTCCGCTCCGCGCGCTCGGCGGCGAGGCGCGCAGCCCGCAGGATCTTCCGTCCCGACGGCGTGATCGCGACCGCATTTGCGCGTGCGTCCTCTTCGGTGCGTTTGCGCGTCAGATATCCGCGCAGCAGCATGCGGCGAACCATCTCGGCGAGCGTGGACCGGTCGATTCCCGTTGCCTCCACAAGCGCCGTCTGGCTCACGCCGTCATGCTGCTCGAGCGCGCACAACACGAGATATTGCTGTTTGGTGAGTTCGCGGTCGCCGGTCTCGCGCACAAAAAGATCGCCGTAGAACTGATTGCAGCGCCGGATAAGATGTGCAGGCGTGCCTGCAAGCTCGAAGCTTCCGTTTGCCTTCTTGGTGCCCCTCGTCGTCATCCGCCCCTCAGACCGTCGCAGGATTTGGAACCAGCCCGCTCGACGCCGGGCACTTACGTTCGGTCAGGCCGCGCTTCCGCAGTCGGGCAAACCTTAGTCGTGCCAACCGGCCACGACAAGATAGTTCGTCGCAGCTTTGAGGGAATCGTCAATCCTATTTTTCGGCGTCCGCCTCAATTCCGTGCCTGAGGATCAGGGGCGTTTGCGCCAGGGCGAAAAGAAAAATCAGGGGAATGACAGCCCAGACCTTGAAGTAGACCCAGGTGGAGGTGGAAAAATTGCGCCAGACGGCTTCATTCAGCGCCGCGAGCGCGAGGAAAAACGTTCCCCAGCGCCAGGTGAGCGTGCGCCAGCCCGCATTGCTGAGGTCGAAAGCCTGCGCGAAGACGTATTTGATCAAGAGCTGGTTGAACGCAAGTCCGCCAAGCAGCAACGCACCGAACAGCGCGTAAAGCACGGTCGGCTTCATTTTGATGAAAATGTCGTTGCGCAGATAAAGCGTCAGGCCACCAAATATGAGAACAAGAATCGCGGTAAATAGCGGCATCGGTGCGAACCGGTGCTCACGCACATAGCCAAAGCCGAGCGCTGCGAACACGGCCACCATGAAGCAGGCTGTCGCCGCGAAAATCCCGAAAAACTCGTAAGCGGCAAAAAACACCAGCAACGGCCCAAGATCGAGCGCGAGCCGGACAAGGTAGGAGGGTTTCTCGGCGCGGTTCATGATGCTCCCGTCAGTGCGTTGGCGAAGGCGGCGGCGCGAAAAACCTGGAGGTCGTCCTCACCCTCGCCTACGCCGATGAATGGTACCGGCAATTCGAAGCGGTCGGCGAGCGCAATGAGGATTCCACCCTTCGCCGTTCCGTCAAGCTTGGTCATGACGAGACCGGTCAGCGGTACGGCCGCCTTGAACACTTCCACCTGCGATATCGCGTTTTGCCCCACTGTCGCATCCAACACCAGCAGCACGGCATGCGGCGTATCGGAATCGAGCTTCTTCAGGACCCGCACGATTTTCTCAAGCTCGGCCATCAGGCCCGCCTTGTTCTGCAGCCGTCCGGCCGTATCGATGAGAAGGATATCGGCGCCGGTTTCGCGCGCGCGAATGAGCGCATCATAGGCGAGGCCTGCCGCATCGGCACCCGGCGTGCGGGCGAAAATCTCCGCGCCGGTGCGGTCTCCCCAGATCTGCAACTGCTCGATCGCCGCAGCCCGGAAGGTGTCGCCGGCCGCCAGCATCACACGCCGCCCCTCATTGCGGAAGCGGCGCGCAAGCTTGCCGATCGTGGTCGTTTTTCCCGTTCCGTTCACGCCGGCGACGAGAATTACAAACGGTTTGCGCGCTGTGTCGATGACGAGTGGCACCTCCACCGGCTTCAGAATTGCGGTGATTTCGCGCGCCAGCACCCCGCGCAGTTCCGGCTCGGAAATTTCGCTGTCATAGCGGCCGCGGGCAACGGATTCGGCAATATTCTTCGCGCGTATCGTACCGATATCGGCACGCACGAGCGCCTCTTCCAGTTCGGCGATGGTCTGCGCGTCGAGCTTCTTTTTGTTGAACAGCACGGTCAGGTTCGCGCCGAGCGCATTTGCGCTGCGCGAAAGCCCCGATTTCAGCCGGGCAAATAATCCCGGTTTGCCGCCTGCGGGATCGCTGCTCATGAAATGGCGATCGCTTCCAGATGATCCGCCGCGGCGCCAGTGACGCGGACCGCGAGCACCTGTCCGGGCTCAGCCTGGCACCCAAGCCTTGCAGAGGCGTAGCAGGCCGTGCGGCCGCGATGTGCGTCCTCGACGAGCACCGATTGCCGGCTGCCGACCAGCCGTTCCAGCCTGTTGCGCAGCCGCTCTGTGCCCTTGGCACGCAGGCGGGCCGCGCGCTCTTTCACAACCGCACGCGGCAATTGCGGCATGCGCGCCGCCGGCGTTCCCTTGCGCGGGCTGAACGGAAAAACATGCAGAAAGGTCAGATCCGCCTCATCCACCAGCGTCAGCGTGTTGGCGAACATCGCATCGGTTTCGGTCGGGAAGCCCGCAATCAGATCGGCCCCGAACGCGGCTTCGGGGCGCAGGCGCCGCACCTCCTCGCAGAAGGCAATCGTATCGCTGCGCTTATGGCGGCGCTTCATCCGCTTCAAAATCAGATCATCGCCCGCCTGCACCGAAAGATGAAAATGCGGCATGAGGCGTTCTTCCTCTGCGATCGCCCGCAGCAGCCCGGGATCGGCCTCCACGGAATCGAGCGAGGAAAGCCGCAATCGCTGGAGATCGGGTATCATTCGCAACAGCTTCTGCACGAGCATTCCGAGCGACGGCGCGCCCGGAAGATCGCCGCCATAGGCCGTCAGATCGATTCCGGTCAGAACGATCTCGGCATAACCGGCAGCAACGAGCCGGCGCGCTTCCTCGACGATCGCCCCCATCGGCACGCTCCGCGAATTTCCACGGCCATAGGGAATGATGCAAAACGTACAGCGATGATCGCAGCCATTCTGCACCTGCAGAAAGGCACGCGTGCGGCCCTCGAAACCATCGACGAACTGCGCTGCGGTCTCCTGGATCGAAAAGATATCGTTGACGCGCACGCGTTCGGCCGCGGCCACGCCGAAATCGCGATAATTTGTGCCTTCGAGCTTTTCCTGATTGCCGAGAACGAGATCGACTTCCGGCATCGCTGCAAAGGCCTGAGGGTCGATCTGCGCGGCGCAGCCGGTGACAATGATCTTCGCATGCGGATTTGCACGCCGGCGATTGCGGATCGCCTGCCGGGACTGGCGCACCGCTTCGCCCGTGACCGCGCAAGTATTGAAGATCAGCGCATCGCCCAGACCAGATTCGGCCGCGCGGGCGCGAATGATTTCGGACTCATACGCGTTCGCCCGGCAGCCGAATGTTATGACTTCTGGCCTGCTCACTGGCCGACCTCCAAAGATGCCAGGTCGACATCTCCCTTGAATGCGCAGCGTGTCGGTCCGGTCATCAGGATATGGTCGTCTTCGGCACGCCAGGCAATATTCAGAACGCCGCCGTCCAGAATGACCTCCGCGGCGCGCGGAGATAGCCCGCGCCGGTATGCGGCGACAAGGGCGGCGCAAGCGCCCGTGCCGCAGGCCTGCGTGATGCCGGCACCCCTTTCCCACACGCGCATGCGCAGACGCTCCGGCGTCAGTGCCTGAACGAATTCGACATTGGTGCGGGCGGGAAAAAATCCATGATGTTCGATCTCGGGTCCAAGCTTGCCCAGAGGGACGCTCTCGGCATTCCCGGTAAATATCACGCAATGCGGATTGCCCATGGACACGGCCGTCGCCATGAATTCCTGGTTCTCCAGCTGCAAGAGAATTGCGGCGGTATCCATTTCGTGGATCAACGGAATATCTTTCCAGCCCAGTCCCGGCTGCCCCATGTCGACGGTTACAAGGCCGCCATCGGCATCCTGACACGTGAGAAGGCCGCTTCGCGTGTCGATGGTGACACGCGTTTCATCATTCTCGTCCATCAGGAACCGCGCCACGCAGCGGGCCGCGTTGCCGCAGGCTTCCACTTCATCGCCATCGGCATTGTAAATCCGCATGAACGCTTCGCTGGCGCGCTCCGGCCGTTCGATCACGATTACCTGGTCGCAGCCCACACCGTGCCGCCGGTCGGCAATCGCGCGCGCGAGCGCTTCGTCGAGCACAAGGCCCTGCTCGCGCGCGTCGAACACGACGAAATCGTTTCCCAGCCCGTGCATCTTGTAGAACGCGGTCATGGGAGGGGCTTATAGGGCCAGAACATTGTCGGCGCACGCCGTAATGTATCGTCGCACGCGGCGGTTTGACTTCGAAGTCGCAGAAGCCTAAATCCGCGCCGTTCCGGAAAGCCCATCGGCCTTTCCGGTCCCGGGCGCGGCCCGGGATCGCCCCCAGGCAGCGCGGATGCGCCCCCTGGGGCGCTGATGCTTTGGAGAGTGCGTATTGGCGAATAAATCTCTTGTCATTCCCGCGAATGCGGGAACCGGGCAGCGCGGTCTATCCGGGCTGCGATCTGGGTCCCGCTTTCGCGCGGATGACAGCGAGGATTTGGTCTGAACATGTTCGAGTCACTTCAGGACCGCCTTGGCGGTGTATTCGATGGCCTTCGTGGGCGCGGTGCGCTGAGCGAAGCCGATGTCGAGCAGGCGCTGGTCGAGGTCCGCGCCGCTTTGCTCGATGCGGATGTGGCGCTCCCCGTCGTCGGGGATTTCATCGACAAGGTGCGTCCGCGCGCGACGGGCGAATCCGTCATCCGCTCCGTCACCCCTGCCCAGCAGGTCGTCAAGATCGTTCACGATGTGCTCGTGGAGACGCTGGGCAATGCGAATGAGAAGCTCGATATCGGCAGTCCGCCGGCGCCGATCCTGATGGTTGGCCTGCAGGGCTCGGGAAAAACGACCACTTCCGCCAAGCTCGGCCTCCTCCTCCAGAACCGCGACAAGAAGCGCGTGCTGATGGCCTCGCTCGACGTACGCCGGCCCGCGGCCATGGAGCAGCTGAAAATTCTCGGCGAACAGGCGGGCGTGCCGACGCTGCCGATCGTTGCGAACCAGCTTCCCGTCGATATCGCAAAGCGGGCGCTCGCCTCGGCCAAAGTCGGCGGCTATGACGCGTTGATCCTCGACACGGCGGGCCGCCAGCACATCGACGAAGGCCTGATGGCTGAGGTGGCGCAGGTGCGCGATGCGGTCAAACCGCATGAAACCCTGCTCGTCGCTGACAGCCTGACGGGCCAGGACGCGGTCAACATCGCCAAGGCGTTTAACGAACGCCTGCATGTGACGGGAATTATTCTCACCCGGGCCGATGGCGATGCGCGCGGAGGTGCAGCGCTGTCGATGCGCTCGGTCACCGGCGCGCCGATCAAATTCCTCGGGGTCGGCGAAAAGCTCGAAGCGCTCGAACCCTTCCATCCCGACCGCGTGGCCGCGCGTCTGCTCGACATGGGCGATGTGGTCAGTCTCGTTGAGAAGGCGACGGAGACGATCGACCGCGAGAAGGCCGAAAAACTCGCCCGCAAGATGAAGAAGGGCGAGTTCGACATGGACGATCTCGCCGAGCAGCTGCACCAGATGCGCAAGCTGGGCGGTATGCAGGGCTTGCTCTCCATGCTGCCGGGCGTCGGCAAGGTGAAAGACCAGCTCGCAGCGGCCGGCTTCGACGACAAGATGCTCAAGCGCCAAGAAGCGATCATTCAATCGATGACGAAGAAAGAGCGCACGAAGCCCGACATCCTCAACGGTTCGAGGCGCAAGCGCATCGCGGGGGGCGCGGGCGTCGAGGTCTCCGAAGTGAACAAGCTCCTCAAAATGCATCGCCAGATGGCCGACATGATGAAGCGCATGGGCAAGCTCGGAAAGCGCGGGATGTTCGGCATGGGCGGTATGCCGCAACTCCCGCCCGGCTTCATGCCTGGGGGAAGATGATGATGCGGTCGACCGATTTCCTCCCCCGCTTTGCGGGAGGAAATGACACCGCTTGTAATTTCAACGAAAGGAACCCAACATGTCTTTGAAAATCAGGCTTTCCCGCGGCGGCACCAAGAAGCGGCCGCATTATGCGATCGTAATTGCGGATTCACATTCCCCCCGCGACGGGCGCTTCATCGAAAAGATCGGTTATTACAACCCGATCCTGCCGCGCGACCACGCCGACCGGCTGAAGCTCGATCTCGACAAGGCGAAAGCGTGGCTCGCCAAGGGCGCCACGGCGAGCGATCGCGTGCACCGGTTCCTTTCGGATGCCGGCCTTGTGAAGCCGCTCACCAAGCAGAACCCGGAAAAGTCGAAGCCGAAGAAGAAGGCGCAGGAACGCGCCGTCGCCGAAGCTGCCGCTGCCGCAAAAGCTGCGCAAGCATAAGGCAATCCTGCGCTCAGTCGCATGACGGAGAACATTCTGCTGGGCGTCGTCATCGGCGCGCAAGGACTCGGCGGCGAGGTCCGCGTCAAGACTTTCACCGAGACGCCGGAGCATTTGTCCGTCTACGGACCGTTACGCACGGAACAGGGCCGCGTTCTCGAGATTGCCGCGACACGGGCGGTGAAAGGCGGCACGCTGGTCGTCCGGTTCAAGGGAGTCGAAGATCGATCGGCAGCCGAAGCGCTCGCCAATTTGAGGCTCTTCGTGCCGCGCAACGCATTGCCCGCAACGGAACAGGACGAATTCTATCATGCCGACCTGATCGGCCTGCGCGCGCAGGACAGCGAAGGTCGCGTACTTGGCGAGATCCGCGCCATCCACAATTACGGCGCGGGCGATGTGATCGAAATCCTTCGCGCAGACGGTTCCGCGCTGCTCCTGCCCTTCACGCGGGATTTCGTGCCCCGGATCGATCTTCCAAACAAATTTGTCGTTATCTCCGAACCCGCAGACCCTGAAGCAGAAGAGGAGCGCGGTGTCGAATGACCTGGAAGGCGACGGTGCTCACGCTGTTCCCGGCGATGTTTCCCGGACCGCTCGACGTGTCGCTGATCGGACAGGCGCGCGCGGGGGGGCTGTGGTCGCTTGAGGTACGTGACATCCGCGATCACGGGCTTGGCCGCCACCGCACAGTAGACGACACGCCGGCGGGCGGCGGCCCCGGCATGGTGATGCGCGCCGATGTGGCAGCGGCGGCGATCGATGCGGCCCGCGCCGGCAATCCACGGGCCGACATGATCTATCTGTCCCCGCGCGGCGCCCGTCTCGACCAGCGCCGAGTCCGTACGCTCGCCGGATCGCCTGGCATACTGCTTTTGTGCGGGCGCTTCGAAGGCCTCGATCATCGAATCGTCGAGGCGCGCGGGCTGGAAGAACTCTCGATAGGCGATTTCGTGCTGGCCGGCGGCGAGATTGCCGCAATGGCTCTCATCGAGGCCTGTGTGCGACTTCTTCCCGGTGTGCTGGGCTGCCAAGCATCTGGCGAACAGGAAAGCTTCGAGGGTGGCCTGCTCGAATACGCCCATTATACCCGGCCAGCGGAATTCGAGGGCCGCGCCATCCCGCCCGTGCTGCTCTCCGGACACCATGAGGAGATCGCGCGGTGGCGGCGCGCCGAAGCCGAGGCGCTGACCAGAGCCCGCCGCCCGGACCTTTGGTCCCTCTATGAAAGCCGGCGCAGGTAGGCTATAGGCGCCCCTTTCGCCGCGCGACCCCGCCGATGGAGACGGACATGAACCTGTTGAAACAGCTCGAATCCGAGCAGATGAGCGCGCTCCGCGGCAAGAAGCCCCTGCCCGAATTCCGGCCCGGCGACACGGTGAAGGTCAACGTCAAGGTCGTCGACGCGACCTTTGACGAGAAGACCAAGCAGATGAAGACGCGCGAGCGGCTCCAGGCTTTCGAAGGCGTGTGCATCGGCCGCGCCGGCGAAGGCATCAACGAGAGCTTTACCGTGCGCAAGCTTTCCTACGGTGAAGGCGTGGAGCGCGTTTTCCCGGTCTACAGCCCGCTCGTCGATTCCGTGCAGGTGGTGCGCAAGGGCAAGGTGCGGCGCGCAAAGCTATATTATCTGCGCGGCCGTCGCGGCAAATCTGCCCGCATCAGCGAACGTGTCGAACGCGGCGGAGCCGAGGCGGCGGAGACCGCGCGCAGCTAAGGCAGGCCCCGCCAGTCCGGAATGTCTGCCGTTCGGCGTCACGCCGGATAAACTCGTGTCTCCACATGCTTCGTTTTCCGCGCGGACGATCTGGCGCGCCCGTAGCGCAATGCGTACCGCAATTTCGTCGTGTCGTATGCGGACTTGAGCAGCTTGAGCAGGATGTGCGATTGCCCGGGTGGTATCTCGCGGCTGCGCCTCGAGGTTTGCCACCCGGCGCTGGCGTCTCGTCAAAGCGGCGCGACATCATTGACCTGCCATCGTTGAGCCGGGAGAGTGGCGCCCGCGCCGCAGCAACTTCCAGGTGATCGTGACTGAGGGCAAACCGCCGGCACGCGGTCATTTGCTGCGCCTTCTGGGCGCCGGCTTCGGCGTGGCCGTGGGCGTGGGCGAGATGATCGGCTCGGGCATCCTGCGCTCGCCGGGCATTATTGCGGGCAGCCTTCATGACGCCGCCCTCATTCTTGCGCTTTGGGCGTTCGGAGCGCTGCATGTGCTTTTGGGCGTCAACATTGTCTCCGAACTCGGAACGGCCCTTCCGCGGGCCGGCGGTCCGTACGTGTATGCGCACCGCGCCTATGGCGATATCGGCGGCCTTGTGGTCGGCTGGACGATATTCACCGCCCATCTCGCGGGCATCGCCGCCGCATCGGTCGTATTTGCAGACTTCCTCGCGCTTCTATGGCCGGCCGCTGCCGGTCACGGAGCCTTGATCGCAATCGGCATTCAGCTGTTGTTGTACGGTGCGAATTCGCTCGGACTGCGCGAAGGCCGCGCCGTGCAGGAAACAACGAGCCTCGTAAAATCCCTGCTGCTGCTTGCCTTCGTGTGCGCGGCATTCTGGCTCGCAGACAAAGCGCCGCCCGCAGCGTTTCCGGCGCCCGCAGCGGCTGGCGGGTTCCTGGCCATCGTCGGCGGTTATCAGCTGATCAAAGGTGCTTATTCGGGCTGGGACGCGCCCGCCTATTTTGCCGAAGAGAATGTTTCTCCCTCGCGCAGCATCCCCCGCGCGCTGCTGATTGGTCTCGTGCTCACCGCAGCGATCTATCTGCTTGTCAACGTGGCCCTGCTTCTGGCGCTCGGCGTTGGCGGTACCGCATCCTCGGGCCTTCCCTTTGCCATCGTCCTTGAACGCGTCGCCGGCAACTGGGCGTCAGTGATCTTCGTGATCGGCGCAATGGTGACGGTCATGAGCTGCGCCAACGCGAACATCATGGTCGCGCCCCGCGTCGTGTTCGCGCTCTCCCGCGACGGTCTGCTTCCGGGAGCGCTGCAGGATGTAAACGAGGGCGGCAGCCCCTATTTCGCGTTCGCGCTGACCGCAGCGATTTCCTTGGCGCTGGCTTCCACCGGAGCGTTTCGCCTTGTCTTCGGGCTCATCGGCATTCTTACCTCGCTCTCGGGATTGCTGGTCGACATCGCGTTTTTCGTCCTGCGCCGGCGCGAACCGGATCTCCTGCGTCCCTTTCGCGCCATTCTTTCGCCCTGGCTGCCTGGGTTGCTCGCCCTGATTGACGCGGTACTGCTCGTGCTGTTCGCGGTGGGCGATCACGAGGGTGCCGTCTTCGCCGCCTTGCTTTGCCTGCTTTGCGTGCCGCTCGGCTTTATTGCGCAGCGGGCGCGCCTGCGCGCCGCCACCTGAGACTGCCGCTTGCCTCTCCGCATTCGTGGCGCTACCTACCCGCCGCCTCTCCCCCGAAAGGATTTCCATGCCCCGCAAGAAAATCGCCCTGATCGGCGGCGGTCAGATCGGCGGAACACTCGCCCATCTCGTGGCCCTCAAGGAATTGGGCGATGTCGTGCTGTTCGACGTCGTCGAAGGCCTGCCGCAGGGCAAATGCCTCGACATCGCGCAATCCGCCCCGATCGAAGGTCATGATGCGGCGCTCAAGGGCACGAATTCCTATGCCGACATCGAAGGCGCCGATGTGGTGATCGTCACCGCCGGCGTGCCGCGCAAGCCCGGCATGAGCCGCGACGATCTTCTCGGCATCAATCTCAAGGTCATGGCTGCAGTCGGCGACGGCATCAAAACGCATGCGCCGGACGCGTTCGTGATCTGCATCACCAACCCGCTCGATGCGATGGTGTGGGCGCTCCGGCATCTCTCAGGCCTGCCGCATCACAAGGTGATCGGCATGGCCGGCGTGCTCGACAGCGCGCGCTTCCGTCATTTTCTCGCCGAAGAGATGAAAGTGAGCGTTGAAGATGTGAGCGCCTTTGTACTTGGCGGTCACGGCGACACAATGGTGCCCATGCCGCGCTTCTCGACCGTCGCCGGCATTCCGCTGCCGGAGCTCGTGAAAATGGGCTGGATCAAACAGGATACGCTAGATCGCATCATCCAGCGGACGCGCGACGGCGGCGCTGAAATCATCGCCCTGCTCAAGACTGGCTCGGCCTATTACGCGCCGGCGACCGCGGCGATCGCGATGGCGGAAAGCTATCTGAAGGATCGCAAACGTGTGCTGCCTTGCGCGGCTTATGTCGACGGGCCTTACGGCATCAGCGGACTCTATGTCGGCGTGCCGGTGGTGATCGGTGAGAACGGCGTCGAACGCATCGTCGAACTGCATCTGACCGATGACGAACGCGCCGCCCTCAACAAATCCGCCGACGCCGTGCGCATGCTGATCGACGCCTGCAAGAAACTCGAACCGAAACTGGCGTGATCAACTCTCACCAGAGGAGGCCCTGAGCCTGTCCTGGGGAGGTGGGAGAGGGAACAAATAATCGATGTCCATTCTCGTCGACAAGACCACGCGCGTGATCTGCCAGGGCTTCACCGGCAATCAGGGCACGTTTCATTCCGAGCAGGCGATCGCCTATGGCACGAAGATGGTGGGCGGCACTTCGCCCGGGAAAGGCGGCACGACGCATCTCGGCCTGCCGGTGTTCGATACGGTGCGCGAAGCCAGGCGCACGACGGATTGTACGGCGAGCGTGATCTATGTTCCGCCGCCCTTTGCGGCCGATGCCATTCTCGAAGCGATCGATGCCGAAATCCCGCTCGTCGTCTGCATCACCGAAGGCATTCCCGTGCTCGACATGGTGAAGGTGAAGCGCGCGCTGTGCGGCTCGAAGAGCCGGCTGGTCGGCCCCAACTGCCCGGGCGTCATTACGCCCGGCGAGTGCAAGATCGGCATCATGCCCGGCCACATCCATCGCCGCGGCAAGGTGGGAATCGTGTCACGTTCCGGCACGCTCACCTATGAAGCCGTGCTGCAGACGACTGTGGCTGGCCTTGGACAGTCTACCTGCGTCGGCATTGGCGGGGATCCGGTCAAGGGCACCGAGCACATCGAGGTGCTGGAAATGTTCCTCGCCGATCCCGAGACGGAGGCGATCATCATGATCGGCGAGATCGGCGGTTCGGCGGAAGAGGATGCAGCAGATTTCATCCGCCACTCCAAAACAAAGAAACCGATGGTCGGCTTCATTGCCGGTGTTACCGCGCCGCCCGGGCGCCGCATGGGCCATGCCGGCGCAATCATCTCCGGCGGAAAAGGCGGGGCGGAATCGAAGATCGAAGCGATGCAAGCCGCCGGTATCCGCGTCTCGCCGAACCCCGCTGCGCTTGGTACGACGATGGCAGAGCTCATGAGCGGCCACTGATGTGCTCCGCGCGTTGTGTGCCGATATTCGCAGCGCGTACGCAAACGCTCGTAACTTGATCGGATCGGGTGTGCCGTACGGTCGGGTGTCGCCTGGTCGAACGGTCCCATAATGTTGCATCAGGCGGCAATTCGATCTATGATTACAGGATCGGGAGGGTTTCTGCCCTTCCGTAAATTTTGTTATCGAGGGGGTCTCCCGTGACAGTCATGACAGTCTTCGCGCGCTGCGGCGCGTTCGGTCTTGCTTCGTTTCTGTGTGTTAGCGCGTCGGCGGCCGACGTGCATCGGCCTGCGAGCAAAGGCCAGGATTCGGTCGCCTACCAGATCAATCAGGGCCATACCGGCAACATCAATTTCACGGGGGGATTCTCAGACTCACTCACGCTATTGTGGTCAGTCAATTTGAATGGTCAAATTTCCTATCCGCTGACGGCAAGCGGCACGGCATTTGTCACCGTCGGCGTGAACGGGGCTGCGCTTCTCGAGGCCATGAACCTTTCCAGCGGCGCCGTTGTCTGGGAAAAACTGCTTCCGGGCTCAAACTCGTGGGCCGATGCGATTTACGATTCCGGCAATATCTATGTCGTGAACGGCGCAGGCAATCTTCTGGCGTTTAACGCCTCTACCGGCAACAAGTTGTGGTCCACCCAACTTCCACAGGGAACTTATTCAAGCAGCTTTGGGGCAGCTGGGGCGGGCGGCGGCATTATCGCCTTGCAATACAACAACGATAATTCGCAATATGTAGGTACTTACAATGCTACGACCGGCGCCAACATTTGGACCAGATCGCCCGGTTACGAGGCGCCGACAGGCATCGACGGCGTACCGCTACTGGACAAACAGGGGATATATTTGAGTGCGTCTAATGAATCCGGCAGTGCTCCGTTCTTCGATTTTTCGCCAAGCGACGGCGCAACGATCTGGAGCACGACGCTGGGATGCTCTTCCACGGATGCGCCCGTTTTGTCGGGCAAGAATCTGTATGTGACTGTCAATTCCTCCTACGATGACTGCGATGGTAACGATTCCATTCTGAAGCCTGCCACTGGCGCCACGAAGGGTACCTTCTCCGGATCGGCTGCACCGGTCATTCTCGGCAAGACCGTTATTGTCTCGATCGACGGCGTGCTCTACGACTACTCGCCGAGTAACGATAGCGTATACTGGACCTTTACCGGCGACGGCTACCTCGACTCGAGCCCCGTCGTTATCAACGGCTATGTCGCTGCACTCTCGTCTGAAGAGAGCAACCTCTATCTCCTTGACGGCTCTACAGGAGAGCAGCTTTGGACGACAACGCTGACCTACAACTATAATTGCTGTGTCGAGGGGCCCGACACGGGGCTTGGCGCCGGCGAAGGTGTCCTGCTCGTACCTTATGACGGCACCCTTTATGCTTTTGCACCAGAGCAAGGTGCCAAACTGGGATCGCGGCCGGAGCCCACGCGCGTGATCGGACACCTGATCAACGGGCGCTTTGTTCCGGGCTAGGCACGTTTGCGCCAAAGCGGCGCAACGGGGTGCCTGAATGGCCAAGCCATGACATGCCGAGCGCTCACGCTGCTGCGAGCGTGTGCATCTTTCCGCGGATGAATGCCTGTGCGGGACGCTCCAGGAAGGTGTAGGACGCCCAACCCAATCCGATGAGCACGGCGTAGAACGCGATCATCACATAGCCGTGCATGAAATCCGCCGGCATCCAGCCGAAATGCAGGGCGAGGAGCGCGAGCGTCAGCTGCATCGGGAAATGGATCAGATAGGTCGAATAGCTGATATCGCCGAGAAGGGTGTACCGCGACCAGGCACCCCCGAACAATTCCTCATGCAGGGCCAGCGCAGCGAGCGTGAGCGGAACGACCACGAAAATAAAGGCCATCAGGAAGATGGGATATTCGTAGCCGATGGTGAATCGCGCCGCCTCGAACGGCAGCGCGGAAATCGGTGCGTTGTGGAAACTCAGATAGATATCCGCAATCGCAATCGCCCAGGCCGAAAACGCTGCAAGCGCGAACCCGCGCGCCAGGAATCTGGCATCGGGGCGCCTGGCAATCGCATCTACTACGTAATAGGTCGCGCCGCCCCAGAAGAAGCCCATGACCCCGCGGCCGATCTGGCCGTCATGGAAGAAATAGACCGCGCCCGCCACAGCCAGCGCGACGCAGGCCAGTGGGCCGCGCAGGCCGAACCGCACGCCGGCGAAGAACACGATGTAAAGCAGCACCTCGATCGAGACGGCCCAGGCCGGTCCGTTGAAGGATTGCAGCTCGTCGGGCGGCAGCCATTGCTGAACGAGGAAAATGCTTTTCACAAAATGTGACCAGTCATTGGCGTCGAAGACGAACCAATTGCCGGTGGCGCGATGAAAGGCGAGTTCGAGTGCGGCTGCTGCGAGCAGAGTCACGAAATAAAGCGGGTAGAGCCGCGAGACGCGTTGCAGCGCGAATTTCCCCGCGCCGATCTCCCGCCGGCGCACGGGCTCGAGATAGAGCCAGAAGAACACGAAGCCGGAGACCGCGAAAAAGATATCGACGGCCACCCAACCCTCTTCGAAAAGTGGCTTGAATAGCGCGTAACCTGGTTCCTGGAGGCGCGACCAGCCGGCCTGCCAGGTGCCGCGGATGCCGAAGAAATGCTGCCAATGCCAAAAAATGATGGCGAGCGCCGCGACACCACGCAGCACGTCAAGCGAATAAAGGCGCTTAGCGGTCACCGGGCCCGAACCTTTGCTGCCGCCTCGGAATCGTCACCGGGCGTCCCTATATTAGAGTTCCCGCCGCGACTGTCGAAACATGTGGTTTGCCTCGCGCGGGCGTTGCGCTAGGAAACGCAGCCCATCCCCATGAGACTGATATGACCGGACCCACCTCGCAGGGCAAGCTCCGCGCCTCGAACGCCGTAATGGAGACGACTTCGTTCCTCTCCGCCGCGAACACGCCGTTTCTCGAGGAATTGTATGCGCGCTGGCGGGAGACCCCGGAAAGTGTCGACCCGAGCTGGCGGGCCTTCTTTGCGGAGCTCGGCGACAGGAGCATTCCGAACACCCCTGAAGGCGCCGTGTCAGGCTCGCGGCTACGCCCCCGTCTGGCGCGGGCCGATGGCGATCTCATCGGAGCGCTGACGGGCTGGTGGCCCTCCGACGAACGGACCGCCACGGGCGCCGATGCCCGCGCGGCGGCGCGCGAATCCATCCGCGCCATCCAGCTGGTCCGTGCCTATCGCGTCATCGGCCATCTGGCAGCGGACCTTGACCCGCTGAAGCTTGCGCAGAAGCCAGGGCTGCCCCAGCTCGATCCCGCCTTTTACGGCTTTCACGACAGCGATCTCGACCGTCCGATCTACATCAACGGCGTGCTGGGGCTCGAAACCGCGACGGTCCGGCAGATGGTCGGTCTGCTTAGGCGCACTTATTGCGGCCGCATCGGCTATGAGTTCATGCAGATCAACGATCCGGTCGAGAAGGACTGGCTGCAGCGCCGGATCGAAGGCCCCGACAAGAACATCGTCTTCACGCCGGAGGGCAAACGGTCGATCCTCAACAAGCTCATCGAAGCGGAGGGGTTCGAGAAATTCAGCGCGGTGCGCTTCGTCGGCACCAAGCGCTTCGGGCTCGACGGCGGCGAAGCAATGATTCCCGCACTCGAGCAGATCATCAAGCGCGGCGGTCAGTTGGGCGTAAAGGAAATTGTGCTCGGCATGTCGCATCGCGGCCGGCTCAATGTGCTCGCCAATGTGATGGCCAAGCCCTATCGCCAGATCTTCCATGAATTCCAGGGCGGCAGCGCCAATCCGAGCGAGGTCGAGGGTTCGGGCGACGTGAAATATCACCTGGGTGCGTCGTCGGATCGCGAGTTCGACGGACGGCGCGTGCATCTCTCGCTCACCCCGAACCCCTCGCATCTCGAAGCTGTCGATCCCGTCGTGCTCGGCAAGGCCCGTGCGAAGCAACAGCAATTGAACGACGAGGAAGGCCGCGCGAGCGTGCTGCCGCTGCTCATTCACGGCGACGCGGCGTTCGCCGGCCAGGGCGTAGTGGCAGAGTGCTTCGCGATGTCCGGCACCAAGGGCTTCCGCACCGGCGGCACGATTCATTTCATCGTCAACAATCAGATCGGCTTCACCACGGCGCCGGCCTATGCGCGCTCTTCGCCCTACCCGTCCGATGTCGCATTGATGGTTCAGGCGCCAATCTTCCATGTGAACGGCGACGACCCGGAAGCGGTGGTGCATTGTGCGCGCATCGCGACCGAGTTCCGCGAGCTGTTTCACAAGGATGTCGTCATCGACATGTTCTGCTACCGGCGCTTCGGCCACAATGAAGCCGACGAGCCGTCCTTTACACAGCCGCTCATGTATCGCGCGATCAAGGAACATCCGACGACGCTCGCGCTCTACGCGCAGCAGCTGATCGGTGAGCGGGTCGTCAGCGAAGATGATGTACAACGCATGCAGCACGGATTCGGCGAGCGGCTCGACTCGGAATTCGAAGCTTCGAAGACGCATCGTCCCGATCGCGCCGATTGGCTCGACGGCCGCTGGACGGGATTTGCGATCGCACCCGAGGGCGACCGCCGCGGCGACACAGCCGTTCCGGCAGATCTACTGAAGCAGGTCGGCCATGCGCTCACGTCCGTGCCGCGAGAATTTCACCTGCACCGCACCATTGCGCGCCAACTCGAAGCGAAGGCGAAAACGCTGGAAACCGGCCAGGGCATCGACTGGTCGACCGCCGAGGCGCTGGCTTTCGGCACGCTGCTCGACGAAGGCTTCCCGCTGCGCCTTTCTGGCCAGGATTCTTCGCGCGGCACCTTCTCGCAACGTCACGCGGTGCTTGTCGATCAGGAAAACGAAGCGCGTTATGTGCCGCTGGCGCATATCCGAGATGGCCAGGCGGAATTCGAAGTCATCGACTCCCTCCTCTCTGAAGAAGCCGTCGTCGGCTTCGAATACGGTTTCAGCACCGCCGAGCCGCGTGCGCTCGTGCTATGGGAAGGACAGTTCGGCGATTTCGTGAACGGCGCGCAGGTCATCATCGATCAGTTCATCGCGTCGGGCGAAATGAAATGGCTGCGCATGTGCGGCCTCGTGCTGCTGCTGCCGCATGGCTATGAGGGCCAGGGGCCGGAACATTCCTCCGCCCGCCTCGAGCGGTTTCTCCAGCTCTGTGCGCAGGACAACATCCAGGTTGCCAATTGCACCACGCCGGCGAGCTACTTTCATATCCTGCGCCGGCAGATTCACCGGCCGTTCCGCAAACCGCTTGTGCTGATGACGCCGAAATCGCTCCTGCGGAACAAGCGCGTCGTCTCCGACATGGCCGATATGGCGACGGGGTCGGGCTTTC
The DNA here is from genome assembly GCA_035502355.1 of Rhizomicrobium sp. Lineage (GTDB taxonomy): Bacteria > Pseudomonadota > Alphaproteobacteria > Micropepsales > Micropepsaceae > Rhizomicrobium. The sequence goes on from DATJUM010000150.1 coordinate 44,254, forward strand.
ATCGCGTGCTGTGGGATGACGCCCAATCGCATCCGGGTTCCACGCTCGCGCTCGTGCCGGATGCCGAGATCGCGCGCGTGATCCTGTGCTCCGGCAAGGTCTATTACGATCTCTTGGAGGAGCGCGAGAAACACGGCGAGAACCGCATCCAGCTCCTGCGCATCGAACAGCTTTATCCGTTTCCTGCCAATGCGCTCGTTCCGGAGCTTGTGCGCTTTCCCCGGGCAGAGATCGTCTGGTGCCAGGAAGAGCCGAAGAATCAGGGCGCCTGGACGTTCATCGAGCCATATATTCATGAGGCGCTCCGCGAAGCGGGTCGCGCGGGCTGGCCGCGCTACATCGGCCGCGCCGCCTGCGCCTCCACGGCCGCGGGGCTGCTCAGCCAGCACAACGCCGAACTCCACGCCTTCCTCGACGAGGCGCTGACGATAAAATGATCATGCGGAGATGCAGTGAAACAGATTTGAATCGCGGCGGCGCAGAGACGCAGAGGAAAAGCAGCGCGCGAATGCGCGCGAAAACTTCTTTGGGTCTCTGCGCCTCTGCGGTTTTTTCCATACCTGCGCCGCCGAGTGCGAATATGATTTCCGGCTCCATGCGCCGGCAGAGAAAGAGCGGGAAACAGATATGAGCATCGAGATCAAAGTTCCGGCGATGGGCGAATCCGTCACCGAAGCGACGGTGGCGCGCTGGTTCAAGAAGGAAGGCGATTCCGTTTCTCGCGACGAACCGCTGCTCGAGCTTGAAACCGACAAGGTGACGGTCGAAGTTCCCGCGCCCGCCGATGGCGCGATCGAATCCATCGCCGTCCAGGCCGGCGCAACCGTGCAGATCGGCGCCGTGCTCGGCGCGATTGCCGAAGGCGCGGCACCAAATAGATCGGCGGCCCCGGCGCAGCAACCTGCGCCCGTACAGCAATCGGCGCCAGCCCGAACATCGCCGCCACAAACGTCAGTGTCCCAACAGGCCGAACCGGCGTGGCAGCCGGAAATGCTCATGCCTTCCGTGCGCCGCATCGCGGAGGAATCGGGCCTCGATCCGGCTGACATTTCCGGCACCGGCAAGGATGGGCGCGTCACGAAAGGCGACATGCTGGCGGCGCTCGAAGCCCGTGCCGCGGAACGTGCCGCGACACCTATTGCCGTTGCATCCGCCGGTCCGCGCCCGCGCGCCGACCGCGAGGAGCGCGTGCCGATGTCACGACTCAGGCGAACCGTCGCGCTCAGGCTCAAGGAATCGCAGAACACGGCCGCCCAGCTCACCACCTTCAACGAAGTGGACATGAGCCATGTGATGGCGTTGCGCGGCGAGTACAAGGAAACATTCGAGAAGAAGCATCATGTGCGGCTCGGCTTCATGAGCTTCTTCGTCAAGGCCTGCATCGCCGCGCTCAAGGAACTGCCGAGCGTCAATGGCGAGATCGAAGGCGACGACATCATCTACAAGAATTACTACGATATCGGCGTCGCGGTGGCGACGGATCGCGGCCTGATCGTGCCGGTGCTGCGTGATGCCGACAGGATGAGCCTTGCACAGATTGAGGCGGCGATCGCCGATTTCGGCAACCGTGCGCGCGATGGCCGCCTCAAGCTCGAGGAATTGCAAGGCGGGACCTTCACCATTTCGAATGGCGGCGTGTTCGGTTCGCTGATGTCCACACCCATCCTCAATATGCCGCAGTCGGGCATTCTCGGCATGCACAAGATCCAGCCGCGGCCGGTGGCGATCGACAACAAGGTCGAGATCCGCCCGATGATGTATCTCGCGCTGTCCTACGATCACCGGCTGGTGGACGGGCGCGACGCCGTCACCTTCCTCGTCCGCGTGAAGGAAAACCTCGAAGACCCGCAAAGGCTGCTACTGGATGTGTAATTCGATGATTCACACGGAAAGACGGAGACACGGAGAAATCGTTTTGAAACGCAGAGGCGCAGGGTCGCAAAGAATTTTCTGCGCGCATTCGCGCGCGATCCTACCTCTGCGTCTTTGCGCCTCTGCGGTTTTTCCCCGCGTTTCCGCGGCTCTGCGTGCAAGAGTTGTTCACCATGTCTGATTCATTCGATGTCGTTGTCATCGGCGGCGGCCCGGGCGGTTACAATGCCGCGATCCGCGCGGGGCAACTCGGGCTGGCTTCGGCCTGCGTCGACAACCGCGGCACATTCGGCGGCACCTGCCTCAATATCGGCTGCATTCCATCCAAGGCGCTCCTTTACAGCAGCGAGATGTACGAGCTCGCCGCGAAGGATTTCGCGAAGCTCGGCATCAAGGCCAGCGTGGCGCTCGATCTCTCCGCAATGATGGCGCACAAGACGAAAGTCGTGGGCGAACTCACCCGCGGCGTCGAATTCCTGCTGAAGAAGAACACGTCCGAAGCGATTGTCGGCGAGGCGCGCATCGCGGCCCCGAACCGCGTGGAGGTGAAACTGCGCGACGGCACGGTGCGGTCGCTTCAAACAAAACATATCGTCATCGCCACCGGCTCCGACGTGGCGCCGCTGCCCGGCGTTACCATCGACGAGAAGCAGATCGTCTCCTCGACCGGCGCGCTGGCGCTCGACTACGTGCCGAAGCGTCTTGTGGTCGTGGGTGCGGGTTATATCGGCCTTGAACTGGGATCGGTGTGGCGCAGGCTCGGCAGCGACGTGACGGTGGTGGAATTCCTTGACCGCATCACGCCGGGGCTCGACGGCGAGATCGCCAGGCAGTTCCAGCGCGTTCTCGGCCGCCAGGGCATGAAATTTCTTCTGTCGAGCAAAGTGGCGGGCGTGGAACGCGCGGGCGACGCGTTGCGCGTGGCGGTGGAGAGCGAGAAAGGCCAGCGCCAGGTGCTCGACACCGATGTCGTACTTGTCGCCATCGGCCGGCGGCCATTCATCGACGGACTCGGGCTCGAAGAGATCGGCGTTGCGCGCGATTTACGGGGCCGCGTCATCACCGACCATGAATTCCGCACCAATGTCGAAGGCGTCCGCGCCATCGGCGATTGCCGCGAAGGTGCGATGCTGGCCCACAAGGCGGAAGACGAGGCGATCGCCTGCATCGAGCGCATCGCGGGCCGCGCGGGACATGTGAACTACAACGCGATTCCGGCCGTGGTTTATACCGAGCCGCAGGTGGCGAGCGTGGGCCGCACGGAAGAGGAGTTGAAAGCCGCAGGCATCGTTTACAAGACGGGCAAATTCCCGTTCACGGCGAACGCCCGCGCCAAGACGCTCGCGGCGACGGACGGCTTCGTGAAGATGCTCGCCGATGCGAAGACCGACCGTGTTCTCGGTGTGCACATTCTGGGCACGGAAGCTGGCGACCTGATCGCCGAAGCCACGCTCGCCATCGAATTCGGCGCCGCCTCCGAAGACATCGCCCGCACCAGCCATGCCCACCCTACGCTCAGCGAAGCCGTCCGCCAGGCCGCGATGGCCGTCGAAGGCTGGACGATGCAGATGTGAGAAGTATCTCGCCCGCCACTTGGCGAGCGGCTGTGATGATCAGTCGGCGAGCCCCAGAACGAAGGCAAGCGCCACATTCGATCGCCTCACTTCTCGGCGTTGAGAGAACCAAGAATTCTTCCGATGCGCTCGTGACGAATGTGATCGGCTCGTCCGCCATGATTCGCGAACCCACGCGCGGGCCGTGCTTAATCGGTTCACGGAGCCATTGCGCCGCCCCGGCGAGTTTGCACCGGGACGTCGCTGCGTGGTCCAGCCGCGGGCGTTCGCCAAGCGGCTGGGCCACGCCCGTATTGCCCTATTTCGAGCAGCTTTTCTTGGTTTTTGCCCCAGTCAGGACATTGTTGGCCGCCGTCAGCGTCCGGCTGAAGCAATCGCCGGCATTGTCCGTCGTTGCATAATTCGCGGTGCTCGACATGTCCTCGTTGCCGAGGAAGTCACCGTTCCCGCTAAACAACAACGTGTCCGTCGTATCGATGTCGTCCTCGAGCGTGGACATCGTCCGGGTTCCGCTACCCGAGAACAGCCCGTCATCCTGGAAGTCCTGCGAGATCGTGGTGACGACCTGGATGTCGCCGCCCGTGGCCGGGCTTTGTTTGTAATCCACGTCCAGTGGATAGCTGTACCGGTTGATCTGCGTGATGTTGCCGCTCGACGACGCGAGGTTCGTTTTCACGATCGTGCTGGTACGCTGCTTGATGGCCTGCTCGTAAATACTGTTTGTAATCTTGAATCGCTGATCATTCGTGAAGCGGCCACTCTGCGTGACCGTATACTGTTCGCTTCCTGCCGACGTATTGACAGTTCCGGAAATAACGAAATCGCGCAGCGATTCAGTATCGAGTCTTCCCGCGATGTTGCCTTTTTGATTCTGCGTGATCGTGTTCTTTAATGTCGGCGAAGGCTGGCCGGAGAGCGTGTTCTGCGTAACGCTTCCCGTCACCTGGTCACCACCGTGATCCAGATAGAGCAGCAGCGCCCCGCACACGGAGAAGTAGCTGTCCGCGCCGTAGACGGAGAGCGCGATCTGATGGGCGATATTGCCATTCGAAAGCACACCTGCGAACGGCGTCAGCGGCACGCGGAACGGTTTGAAGTCCAGCGTCTGTACGCCGGGGATCGGCGCCCAAAGATAGGGATCGATGCCGCCGGTGAAGATCCACGGATAGACCGGCGCCACGCCGGCCGGCGAGCCGTCGACCGTGATCTCGCCTTCGCGCAGTGCTCCGCCGCCGCAACTGTCCAGTTCCTGGGCCAGATTGTTCGGCACGCAGGTGTACCAGAACTCGTCGTCCGACTGGCCCTGCAGGTACACGTCGAGATCGGCTTGCGCGATATTGGTCGGCAATTCCTGATCGATCGCCACCGTATCGGTGCCGGTATTGAGCGCCACGGTGCCGCCGCCATCCGCGGCCAGCGGGACGATCACGTCCGGGACCACCGGTGCCGTTTGGCCGTTCGGCACCGGATAGAACAACAGCTTGGCGCTGCTGGTAATGATGCTGGTGTCCTGGTTGTTGGTATAGTTGGCGATCAGCACGAAGCCGGGATTGGTGCCGGCGAGCAGAGACGTATAGTCCGTCACGTCGCGCTCGAAATGCCAAGAGGGCCCGAGGTTCGGATTTGGTTCCGCCGTGGTGCCGAACCACAGCGGCACGCCGCCGATCCAGATCGTGCCGCTGCGGTCATACTGGATGCCGGCATCCAACGACACATCGACGCTCAGGACGATGGTGGAGTAGGGGCCGGGACAATTCGCGGGCGGCTGATAGACGAAGTTCACATTGCTCGAGCCGAATTGGGCATTGCGATAGAGGCTTACGACGCAGGGGGTCTCGTCCGGATGAGATACGGGCGGCTCGATGACCGCGACATTGCCCGATCCTATCTTGTACGGCGCCTTGACGGGTGGCGCGGCGAAAGCGGCGTGAGCGGCACAAGCAGAGAGGGCGCTGACAAGCAGCGCGGCGCGAATATTCATGATCCCCATCCTTGTTCAGACGCGGCCTTATCGCCGCGCGCCATTAAATTGACGAAAGGCAGCGAGCCCGTCAAATCGCCGGCCGCACGGACAACCGCCACACCGCCAGGGCCGTAAAGAGAACCGTGAGGAGGCGATTCGTACCGCGCATAACGTGGCACTTCCATGAAGAATGCTGCCGCCGGCTTCTGCCGCGGCGGAAAGCACGCTATCCTGTCTGCGCTGCCGTCCGGCGATTCCGGCGTCGTTGCTGCGAAGCGGACGGCCGAAGCGGGGAGGATTCTCCAGATGCGCATTATTTCGGGCGGCCGACTTTGTGCGGCCTTGCTGACGACTGTTTCCTTTGCATGGGCAGCCGGTCCATGCCTGGCCGCGAGCCAGGTTCCGACGCCCGCGCATGTGATCATCGTGATGGAGGAAAATCACAGCTATTCCGAGATCATCGGAAATTCGGAAGCACCCTATATCAATTCGCTCGCGCAGTCCGGCGCGCTGTTCACCCAATCTTACGCCGTCACCCATCCGAGCCAGCCCAATTATCTGGATCTGTTCTCGGGATCGGACCAGGGCGTGGACAGCGACGACTGCCCGTATACCTTCAAGCACGTCGTCAACGAAGAAAGCCAACTGATCGCCAAGGCGCTGACATTCCGCGGCTATTCGGAAGAATTGCCGCACAGGGGCTCGGAAGTCTGCGACTGGAACGAATATGCGCGCAAACACGTGCCGTGGACGAATTTCACCAACGATCCCAAGAAATACAGCCTGCCCTTCACCAGCTTTCCCACGGATTACAGCCAGCTGCCGACAGTCTCCTGGGTCATTCCCGATCTTCTCGATGACATGCATGACGGCACGATCCAGGAAGGCGATACCTGGCTGCAGACCAATATGGCGAATTACGTAACCTGGGCGGAGTCCAACAACAGCCTCATGATCGTCACCTGGGACGAGGACGACGGCACGGAAAACAACCAGATCCCCACCATCTTTGTCGGGCAGATGGTGAAGACCGGTCAGTACAAGGAAAAGATCACTCACTTTAACGTGCTGCGGACGATCGATGCGATGTACGGCTTGAAACCCATCGGTGGCGCAAAGGGCCTCCAGCCGATTACGGATGTGTGGCAGTAGCGCGGCGAGAGCCTGCGTTCATCTGTCTCGCGCGAAGCTCCAGGATCTGCCGCGAAGCGATTCCGCCACCGTCCAGGCGGCGCCGGTAATTGCGACGGAGGAGCAGATCTCCGTCCAGTCGGAAAGGTTCGCAGGTGTGGCGATCACCGCCGGCACCCAGATCATCAGCGTGAAGAGACTCACCATGATGGCCAGAAGTGTCGCCGCGAGGCGCGGCAGCACCCCGAAAAATATGCCGAGGCCGCCTGCGATCCACGCCGCGCCGGTAAAATACGCGAGCGGCACGTGGAACGGCAGCCACGACGGGATGAGCGGCGCGGTCATGTTGAGATAGAAGAAATGCGACAGGCCGATGCCCGGCGTCGCCAGGGCGAAGACGATTTGACCCGCACGTACATTGCCGAATTTCGCGAGAATGCCGCTTCGGCCCGGCAGCAGGGAGAAAATCGTCCACGCGCCGCCGAGATAGATGATATTCTCGCCCATCGACTCCCAAACGGCCTCGATCAACGGATGCATCGCTACGCGCGGGACGTGCAGCAGCAGCAGACGAATGAGCAGGAGCACCGCGAGCGCGAACGCGGCCGGTTTCGCCGTGGGCGGTATGAGGAGCGCGACACCGCTTGCGAGCAGCAAGGCGCCGTAAGGGATGAAGAGCGTATTGCGCCAAGGGAGCCATTTGGGCAGCAGCTCCCAGCCGGGCGCGAAACCATGCCAGCCGACGCTGAGCGCGCCAATGACGGCGAATCCCAGCGCAAATATTGCCTGCCCCGGCCCTGTGATGCGCATGGCAAAATCCCCCCCTGCACGGCAATGATCCCGCGGCCGGTCCGGCAGGAAAAATCACTTTCCGTTGATAAGAGGAGTCTTGCTGCCGGGCCGGGGCTAGAGCGCGGGCTTGGGTTTTGGATCCATCGCGATTGTAAGGAGATCGCGGACCTTGTCCATGAACGATCCGGACCGCAGATATTGCAGATGCGCGGCAAATCTGTCCTCCGCGAGGACCGTTCTGCCGAGGTTCTGTTCTTCCTTCCTCATAAGTTCGAGGACGCGCTTGTCCTCATCGGCTTCCAGCCAGTAGCCATGCCCTTCCGTGCAGAAATCCATCTCCAGATCGTAAAGCCGGTATTGAAAGGCCTCCATTTGTTTGGCGCATTGGGGGCATCTTCGATTTGTCGGCGTTTCGCCAAACATCAGGCTGCCTTTCTCATCGTCGCCGAAATCGAACACTTCATCCTCGAGCTGTGCAAGTTCCTGGCAGCTTAGCCACATGCCATTGCATGATGGGCATGCCTCCATATCGATGTGATCGCGCTTTGCCTGGACGAGATCGACATTGCAGTTCGGGCATTTCATGAAACAGGTCCTCTCATTTGCCGGGATCCGGCGTTGCGCAGTCGAAGATCGCTATGCCGTCAGAATTCTTCGGCCGCTCCAGAACTTCGGGGTGGCGCAGCGTCGCGACCGTATCGCGATAGCCGGCGTTCCAATGATCGCGCATGCCGAGCGTGGAGAATTCATAGTCTTTCGACTCGCCTTCCCAGATTTTCGAGCGGTAGATCAGATGAATGATGTTATAAACCTTGTCATCGGCGAACGTTTCGAGCGCCACCGCTTCCGGGCGCCGCCGCGTGTCCTCCGGCAACAGGTCCAGCAGCTTCGCAACCGCGTGGCGGAGGCGCTGCGTGTCCGCGAACCGATCGACATTGTCGCGCGTGCGGCTCGAATAGCGGATTTCCTTTTCGCGCGTCGCGACCTCCATGACGTCGCGGGGAAAACGGCCCCTTGCGCTCCACAGATCAACCTCGAACGCCAGCGTGTCCTGCCTGGGCCCATACTGGAGCACCCATTGCAGCGGCGAATTCGAAACGAGGCCGCCATCCCAGTAATGCTGGCCGTCGATCTCGATCGCGGGGAAGCCCGGCGGCAATGCGCCGCTCGCCATGATGTGTTCCGGCCCGATCCTGTGCGTCGTCGAATCGAAATAGACGAAGTTACCGCTTTCCACATTCACGGCACCGACGCTGAGCCGGGTTTCGCGCGCATTGATGCGGTCGAAATCGACGAAGCGCTCGAGCGTCGCGGCGAGCGGCCCGGTATCGTAGAAGCTCGTCGCACCGGGGCTTGCGGACCTTTCAAGAAAGGGCGGCAGCAGCCGGGGGCGGAAGAAGCCGCTTACGCCGACCATCACGGCGGTTGCCGCGCTCATCTGATCGACGAACCTGCGGCCCGCATCCCCCGTCAGCAGATCGCGTCCCAGAAGGCTGAACGCGTCAAAACCCGGGGTCGAGGTGACAACGTCCCAGAACCCGCGCAGCCTCTCGACCCGCGCGCCGGGCGGATTACCGGCGATGATCGCCGCATTGATCGAGCCGATGGATATTCCCGCCACCCAGTCGGGATGGAGTTCGGCTTCCGCGAGCGCCTGATAAACGCCGGCCTGATAGGCACCGAGCGCGCCCCCGCCCTGCAGCGTCAGCGCGACGCATGCGAACGGGGGACCTTTCCTCTGACGCGTCATGTCGTCTCCTCGAAGCGCGGATGACGACTCATAACGACAATTCGATTCGCTTTCATGCATGTTCTGTTTGTGCAATAGTGCCGCGGTGCCGGAACGGCGCATCGCTGGCGGCGCTTAGAGATCGTCTGCCCGCCCGCATTCCTCCGGCGGGATGCACAGGACCGGACGATGAAGAGAAAACTGCTGATCGCGTGCGCCGTGCTCCTTGTGCTCGGCGCGATCGGCGCAGGCTTGGTTTACGCCTTCTGGAATCAGGCGGTTCCCATCGCGGCGATGGCGATCAATTATATCCGCTACCGCTCGGCGCCGGCGGGCACGCTCGCGACGGAAGTCAACCCTTCCTATGCCGGAACTGTTGCCGCGCCGCCCCTGCCGCCGACTACCGCGGGCGACTGGCCGAGCTACAACAAGACGCTGACATCCGACCGCTTCGCGTCGCTCGCTCAAATCAACGCACGGAATGTCGGCCGGCTGAAGGTTTTGTGTACTTACGACACCGGGCAGTACACCGGCTTCACCACCGGCCCGATCGAAGTGAATGGTGCACTGATCTTCACGACGGAATACGACATCATCTCGATCGACCCCGCCACCTGCCGCGAGAACTGGCGGACGCATGAAGATTACGAGCCGGCCACGCCGCAAGGCGTCAATCGCGGCGCCGCTTACATGGACGGCCGCCTGTTCCGCGGCACCCAGGACGGCCGCGTGCTGGCCTATGATTTCAGGACCGGCAAGCGCCTGTGGGCGACATCGATCGCCAATCCGAAGATCGGCGAGAGCGTGCCCGCCGCGCCGATCGCCTGGAAGGGTCTCGTCTTCGCCGGCAATGCCGGCGGAGACATCAAGGGCGTGAAGGGCCGGATGTATGCGCTCGATGCGAAGACCGGCCGCATCGTCTGGGAATTCTATCTGGTGCCGCGCGCGCCGGGTGATATCGAGCGCGGACCGGAAGCGAAGAGCCCGCTCAACAATTCCACCTGGAACAATCTGCCCGGCATTCCCATTACCGGCGGCGCGACCTGGACCTCCTACACGCTCGACCCCACGACGGGTTTGTTATACATACCCGGCGGCAATCCGGCGCCCGATTTTGCCGCCGCTACGCGCAAGGGAGGCAATCTCTTCTCCGGTTCCGTCGTCGTGCTCGACGCGAAGACCGGCGACTACAAATATGATTTCAAGATCGTGCCGGTGGACTGGCACGATTGGGATGTTTCCAACCCGCCCGCGATCATCCGCACCCGCGCCGGCCGGAAGATGCTGATCGTCACGCCGAAGAACGGTTATCTCTACGGCTTCGATCTGTCCGACAATCATCTCGTTTATCGCATGCCGGTGACGCGGATCGACAATGCGACAGCGACATTCTCGGTGGGCAATTCTGTTCATTTCTGTCCCGGTTCGACCGGTGGCGCGGAGTGGAACGGTTCGACCTACGATCCCGACACGAATCTCACCTATGTCGGCGAGGTCGATTGGTGCACGACTGCGACGCTGATGAGCGATAAGGCGCTCGCGGACGTCAAGAACGGACAGCCCTGGTCCGGCGAAGCGTCGCTCAATCCCTTCGACACCTGGGGCAAACCCGATCCCTTCGGGCAATGGGGCGGCTGGGTCTATGCCAGCGATGCCGATACCGGCGCATGGAAATGGCGCGCGCATTCCAACTATCCCGTGCAGAGCGGCGTCACCGCGACGGCCGGCGGCGTCGTCTTCTTCGGCGACATGGGCGGCAATTTCTATGCGCTGGACGCCGCTACCGGCCGCAAACTCTGGGGCCAGAAGATCGGCGGCGCGATCGGCGGCGGCGTCATCACCTATACGGCAGGCGGCGTCCAGAAGGTGGCGGTGGCAACGGGACTGACGGAGATCCTGTGGCCCACGGATATTACCACGGCGAAAGTGAGCGTGCTGGGATTGGACGCGCATCGATGATAAAAATTTCAGGCAGCCCGGTGACGCGTCAGACTGCAGACCATTCGTTGTGCCATCTGATAATCCGTCGCTCCATTCGAGAATGAATCTATCGCGGTAGTTGGACCAATATTCCCCATTCTTACCAAGCGGTTCTCCGCGGATAACGCACCAACTTTCTTCGACACAGCATGGTCACCAAGGGTTCAGCGGCACTTCGTTTTCTATGTCCGCATTGATTTGTTTTGCTTCTGCAATCTTTGCTGCACCGTCGCTCGCGTTGCCGAGCCTCGTTTCCACGGTGCCGATCCCGAACATGGCGGCAGAACTTTTTGGCTCCAAACGTAGCGCCACCGTAAAATCCGAAAGCGCGTCATTCAAATGACCGGCCTTCAGCCGCACGACGCCTCTGTCGACGTAGAGGTTCACAGCATTGGAACGCAGCGAGATGGCCTGGTCGCAATCTGGCAGCGCCTCTTCAGGGCTATTGACCATGGCGCGGGACAAACACCGCCCGTCCCAATTCCAAGGGTTGGTCGGGTCCTGCGAGATGAGCTCGTTATCAATCTTCAGGGCTTCGGTGTAGCGTTTCTCCAACGAGTAGGCTCCACGCAGGAGTTCCAGGTTTCCCCCGGCATTCTTGATAACGATGTCCAGGTCGGCGCGCGCCTTCTCGGGAAGATGATTATTCTGCTCCGCCTTGGCGCGATCGAAATAGATTACCGCGTCGACATTGGGGTCTAGCGATATGGCCTCATTGAAGTCGGCGATCGCCGGCGAATATTTCTTCAGGAACGCGTTGGTGATCCCTCGCATGGCGTAGGCCTGCGCATCGGGCCTGGCGGCGATCGCTTCCGTGAATTCCTGAAGCGCATCTTCCTGTTTGCCGCTTCGCATGTCTCGAAGCCCTGCGGCGTAATGCGAGCTAAATTGGGAACTGAGATCGGACTGGGCTTGCGCACGCTCGCCCGGCATCAATACGAGGAGGGTAACAATTGCTACGAGCAGCCAGATCATCCAACTTGCCCCATCGGGAATGGCAGGACGCAGGATGCATTGCCCCCCTGCAACGTGTCCAGACAATGTCGCGGCAGAGGGCGCGAAACTGCCACGAGCATGGGACTTTGCATGCTGCTGTTCCCCGGCGTTGCACGAAGACAATTTCAGCGCATTGCGAATTTTTTGGGCCGGCTTGCCGCCCGGCGAGCATGCCCGGCCACGCGTCATTCGAGAGCGTGACTAATTCGCTTGCGGTCTCGCAAGGAACTCGCGCGGTGTGAGGCCAGTGAGGGAGCGAATGCTGCGGCTCATATGCGCTTGATCGGCGAAACCGCAGGCGGCGGCGATGCAAGCGAGGCTCTCCTGGGATGTGAGAATCGCCAGAGCCTTAAGCGCGCGAGCGCGGGCGCGGAAGGCCAGCGGCGTGATGCCGTAGGCGCGGCGGAAGCCGCGGCTGATACTTTCATGACGCAGGCCGGCCGCGTCTGCCCAGTGATGGATCGCGAGAGATGGATCGGCCCGCAAATCCGCCGCGAGGCGATCCGGCCAGTCGGAGAGGCGCCGCCGCGCGGGCCTGAGATTTGTTATCAGATGTTGCGCCGCTTCGACCGGGTCGCGCTCGGCGATTCGCGCAATGAAATCCACATCGGCCACGTATCCCGCATCGCACGATTCCGTGATCGCGCCGGGCAGCACCAGCACCACCGCGCCGCCCGATCCAACCATGTCGAGATGGGACTCATAGGCTTCATGGAACACCACATCTCCCGGCCCGACACGAACGCGTCCCCGGTCGCCGGCTTCCACATAAGTGCCAGCGAGCAGGAGCGCGGCGAAGGCTTCGCGATGGCAATGGCGTGCAAGATGTTCGCCGCCGGCATGCCGCTTGCGGCCGATCGGCGTCTCCGCGAAAGAGGGATGACACAGCGTCATCCGTGCCTGCTGGTCGAAACGGTCATACATCTCCCTCTGTCGTCCCCTTCCCCTCGCCCACTGCATTCACGCGGCCGGGGATGACAAGGAAATAGCGGTTATCTGCGTTCAAGACCTCGGTGCCTCCCGTGATTATGTCCCGGTCTCCGATGTGCCATCGGGCCACGGAGATTCAATCGCGAGGAGCCATGCCAAAACATCTGTTCGTCTCTGCCGCAATCGCAGCCTTGCTGACCAGTCCGGCCGGCGCCGCGCCCTCTCCGGCCGATATCCTTGCGGCAAATCGCGCAGCGACCGGCGGGGACGCCTGGGCCGGCAAGGCAAGCCTCGAGCTCGACTATGGCTATGCGGGCCAGGGGCTGACGGGGTCGACGCACACGCTGGAGGACCTTTCCGGCGGCCGGTTCGTCGACAGCTATGTAATCGCGCCCGACAGCGGCGCAAACGGCTTCGACGGCTCGCGCGCCTGGCTCAAGGAACCATCGGGCACGGTGACGTGGCAGGGCGGCGGCGACACGGCGACGCTCGCGGTCAATGAATCCTATCGTGACCAGAACCTCTGGTGGCGGCCGGATTTCGGCGGCGCGATGCTCGCCGGCGACGGCACGAAGACCGATGGCGGCAAGACCTATGACGTCATTACCGTTACGCCAAAGGGCGGCAAGCCGTTCGATGCCTGGTTCGACGCTGATACGCATTTGCTTGCCCGCACCCGGGAAGTGCAGGGCACGCTGCCCATCACGACGTATTTCTCCGATTACAGTGCCGTGAACGGCGTGCGGATTGCGCGCCGGCAGATGATCGATGACAGCACCGGCGTTGCGCAGCGGATTACGTTAACGCTTACTGGCGCAAAATTTCTTCCGGCGCGGCCAGCCTCGGATTACGCGCCGCCCATACAGCGGCTGAACGATTTCGCAATCCTGGGCGGGAAGAGGGAAACAACCGTCCCGTTCGAACTCATCAACAATCACATCTATGCCAAGGTATCGGTCAATGGCAGCAAGCCGTTGCAGTGTCTGTTCGATACCGGGGGTCATGACATACTTACCCCGTCGACGGCGCGTGCGTTGGGCGTAAGAGTTCTGGGTGCAACGACGGCAACCGGCGGCGGCAACGGCACCGCCACGAGCGGCAACAGCACAGTGCGCACGATACAAATCGGCGATGCGATCGTTCGCAACCAGCCGGTGACGGTGATCCAGTTCGAGAATCCCGCCGAGGGCGTCGATGAACAAGGCATGATCGGCTATGAGTTCTTCGCCCGGTTTACAACGCGCATCGATTACGGCCGGCACACGCTCACCTTCCTCGACGCAAAATCATTTGATCCGAAGGACGCGGGTACCGCGGTGCCGTTCCGTTTCTTTCAGCAGTTTCCTGAAATCCTCGGCTCCTATGACGGCATTCCTGGGCGCTTCGGCATCGATACGGGTTCGCGCGAGCCCCTGTCGCTGAACCGGATATTCGTCGAAGAGAACGGCTTGCGCGAGCGCGCCGGCAAAGGCGCCATTGCCATAACAGGTTGGGGTGTTGGTGGCCCCACCCGTTCTTTCGTCACGCGCGGCGGTATGCTGACGCTGGGCGATGTCGTTATCCCGCATCCCCTGACCGAATTCTCCCTCGACAAGGGCGGATCGGGTGGCGCGGCTGCCTTTCCCAACAATGTCGGAGGGGGCGTCCTCAAGCGCTTCATCGTCACGCTCGATTACGCGCATTACCGAATCTACTTCAAACCCGTCGGGGGCCCGGTTGCCGATCTCGACACGTTCGACCGCTCCGGCATGTGGATCAACGCCGGAGCTGGCGGCTTCACGATCGTTGATGTAACAAATAACGGTCCCGCGGATCGCGCGGGACTGAAGAAGAGCGACGTGATCGTCGCCGTCGACGGCAAGCCCGCATCGGCGATCGCGCTCGCCGACCTGCGCCGGGACCTGCGCGACGAACCCCCCGGCACGGTGGTCAGGTTTTCTGTCAGAATGGCGCAACGGATCCGCGACGTCCCGGTTACGCTGCGCGACCAGATTTGAGGCGGCGGATATTCGTTCTGCCACGGTATTCAACAATTCTTTGATTTCAGCGGGAAGAAACTCTATGTCTCCGCGGCCAGCGCCAATTGAGGTTTGCCGCGCTCTGATTCCACCGTCCCCCTGAGGGAGGGTGATATGGGCCCGAACCGACTTGCGTGTTGCGCCGAGACCAATCAAATCGGCAAGCTGGCGGGGCTCAGGATAAGACCTTGCTGAAGATCTTTGTCGATGCCGACGCCTGCCCCGTAAGGGCTGAGGTCGAACGGGTTGCGGGGCGGCACGGGCTTCATGTGTATATCGTCAGCAATGGCGGGATACGGCCGAGCGGTCATGCTCTGTTCCACCACGTCACGGTCGCAGAAGGCGCGGACGCTGCTGATGACTGGATCGCCGAACGCATCGAAGCGTTCGACATCGTGGTTACCGCGGATGTGCCGCTGGCTGCGCGCTGCCTCAAGAAACAGGCTTCCGCTATCGGTCCATCAGGCAGACTTTTCGCCGAAGAAAGTATCGGCATGGCGCTCGGCATGCGCGATCTGCAGCGGCATTTGCGGGAAGCAACCGGCCAGCAGACATACAATGCAGGTTTCACGAAGCAGGACCATTCGCGATTTCTCGGCGCGCTGGAAAACGAAATCCAGGCGATCAAGCGGCGGTTCGCAACGAGTGCGGACACGCGCTAGTTCGCATCACGCCCGAATATCACCCTCGCGCAAGGGAAACTTGATCAAGACCCCGCATGGGTTGACTTTTCGGTACTTGTCCCGATATAGCCGCCATCCTGCGGTCGCACCGCTTGCGCCGGGCATCATGGCGCCAGTCACCGCGGAATCGATTTCAACATACCGTTCGCTCCAGATGTGCGTGGAAGGCGGCAAAGTTGCCGTGGCGCTCCTGTGCGCGCTTCCGCATCAAGGAGTACACGTGACGAATCTGTCATTCCCGGCGCTCGGCCTGGCCGAGCCAATTCTGCGCGCGCTTGCCGCGGAACATTACAACGAGCCGACACCGATCCAGGCGAAAGCCATTCCCGCGATCCTTGCCGGCTGCGACGTGCTGGGCATTGCCCAGACCGGCACCGGAAAGACCGCGGCATTCGGCCTGCCGCTCTTGCAACTCCTCGCGGCCGGGCAGGTGCAGGCCGGTCCCCATACCGTGCGCGCGCTGATCCTCGCGCCGACGCGCGAACTCGCCATGCAGATTCATGACAGTTTGCGGGGCTATGGGCGGAATCTGCACCTTCGTCACGCCGTCATCCTGGGCGGTGTCAATCAGAAGCGGCAGGTCGATGCCCTGCGCCGCGGCGTCGACGTCGTGGTGGCGACGCCGGGCCGGCTGATTGATCTTGTCCAGCAAAAGCATGTGCGCCTCGATGCGGTGGCGTTGTTCGTCATCGACGAGGCCGACAGGATGTTCGACATGGGTTTCATCCGCGACGTGCGCAGGATCACGGCCCAGCTGCCGCGGGCGCGGCAATCGATGCTGTTCTCGGCCACCATGCCGGGCGATGTGGCGCATCTCGTATCGGAAGCTTTGCGCGATCCCGTCCGCATCGACATCTCGCCGAAACAAATAACCACGGAGCGGATCGATCAGCGCGTGCATTTCGTCGCCGCGCAGGACAAGCGCGTCCTGCTCCTCGAGCTGCTGCGCGACGAGGCGATGAAACGGGTGATCGTGTTCACGCGCACCAAACATGGCGCGGACAAGGTGGCGGAGATTTTGCGCAAGGCCGGCCACCGCGCGGACGCCATTCACGGCAACAGGTCGCAAAACGCGCGGCAGCGCGCGCTTGAAACATTCCGCAGCGGACGCACGCGCATTCTGGTGGCGACCGACATCGCGTCGCGCGGCATCGACATCGACGATGTTTCGCATGTCGTCAATCTCGACATACCCGGCGAGCCGGAAAGCTATGTGCACCGCATCGGCCGCACGGCGCGGGCGGGCAATGGCGGTGTCGCGATTGCGTTCTGCGATCCGGCCGAGCGCGCATCGCTGCGCGCGATCGAAAAACTGACGCAACAATCGCTGACCGTCATTGGCGGCGATAACGGTCGCGCTGCGGAGTCAAGGCGGGAAGCGGCACACAAACAGCGCCCCTCAAACCGCGGACCGCGGCCCCTGAGGCGCTCGCGAAATCGGCCCGCCACGAAAAAAGTGGCATAGGAGCAAGACGATGAAAAAAAAGAAGGACGGGCTGTCCCCGCCCTATGCGGCGGAAACGAAAGACACGCGGTTCGCAGGCACTTTCGAAGTGATGGTGCCGGTGCCGGGCCGCGTGAAGCCGCACCGCGTTCCATTACAATTCGCAAGCAGGGAACAGGCCGAGACCTGGATCCATTCTCACGTCGGCAAGGAGATGATCGGGGATATATTGTCGGGCGGCTAACTACGCACATCAGCGGTTCTTGGACAAAGTTTGAAATGCATTCCGTCGGGCTGGAGTTCTGCGCCACGCGGGGCATGCGCACGCATCCGACGCAATTCGCTGTTATGGTGCGGGCGGCCGGACTTGAACCGGCACAGGACTCTCGCCCCTACGGATTTTATGTCCCTTGATTGAAAGCACAACCAATTGATATTGCGGCTTTTTCTAATATCAGCCTGAGCATTGCGCTGACTGCTGTGCTAAACCTGGATTTTCCCTGGCTTTCACAGGATCGTTCCTGGCTCCGCTGACGGTGTTTGCTTGCGGCGCGCCTTGACTTACCTTCAAGCGTGTTTCGTATTTCCTGAAGGCCGCTTGTTGGAAGCGATTCGGATGCCCCTTGCCCGTCTGAGTCCCCCCTGGCCCGTAGCCGTCCAGGCGGGGAAACAGAAAAAAGCCGCCCTCGCAAAATCCTAGCGGCGCGACCTTATTGCAATGCCCATGACTTCAAAGCGTGCGCCGAACAGGAGATTGGACACGCCGACCAAGGCTCGAGCGGGGTACTTTCCGTGAAAATACGTTTTGTAGACGCGATTGAAGGCGTCGTAATTCTGCAGGTCGGTGCAAAATACCTGTACCGAAACAAGATCGTCCATCGTCATACCGGCCTGTTGCAGGACCTGCCTTACATTGTCCATGACAAGGCGGGCTTCGTCTTCCGCGCCAATTGCCGTTTTGAGTTTTTCGGGGGAGACGGCGGTCGTACCAGCTATGTACAGCGTGTCGCCGACCAGAACGCCGCTGCTGAAAGGCAGTTTGTGGCCGACCGCGAGCTTTGACTCGAAATAGCTGCGTTGACGCGTCTGGGCTAAACCGGCCGGCACGAATGCGGCCAGTGCGAGGACGAAAGCAAGAAATAAGCGGATTGCCACAAGCTTTGGCCGGATAGAATCGAATTCCACAATAACACGCGTCGGTGACGAAGCACGAGAATCTGCCATCGGTTCGGTCAAGGGTCTAAACTGCTCGAATAAGACCCAAAACGCTGGCCTTCGGGAAGGCGCCGCGCCTGCGCTGATTTGGCTACTTGCCAGAGATGTGACGGACTTAACCTAAGATTGGGATGCCGGGGGCTGGCGATGGAGCGTGGCACCGCTCGAACTCCGGTAAAATCTGAAACTTCCGGAGGGAACAAAATGAGAACTATCTATTTCGCCGCACTTGTGAGCGTCGCACTCGCGCCCGGACTTGCCCTGGCCGACAGTCCGTTTGACGGCACCTGGAAAGCCAACCTCAACGCAGTGAATTTTTCCAAGAAGCCCGACGTCTATCTGCTCAAGGACGGGATGTACTCCTGCAAGACCTGCACCCCGCCCTATACCGTCAAGGCCGATGGCACCGACCAGCCGGTGAGCGGCCATCCCGGTTTCGACACGGTGGCCATCAAGGTGGTCGATGCCCACACCGTCGAGCAGACCAACAAGAAAGCGGGAAAGACGGTGTACACCGAGACAGATACCATCTCCTCCGACGGCAAGATGGACGACATCACGTTCACCGACAGCAGCAACACGAAGGGTCCGCCGGTCACAGGCAAGCTGACCGCCAAACAGGTGGTTGCGGGGCCGGCCGGCTCGAATCCTGTCTCGGGTTCGTGGATCACGACCAGCGTCGGCAATCTGTCCGACAACGCCATCACCATCACCTTCAAGACGGATGGCGACATGCTGACCATGACTTCACCGACCGGCGATTCGTACACCGCGAAAATGGATGGAACCGAGGCGCCGTTCACCGGCAATCCCGACATCAGCAACGTGTCGGTGAAAAAGGCGGGCACCCGCACCCTGATCGTCACCTACAGCCGCGACGGAAAGGTCACGAGCGTGCGGCATTTGACCGTGAGCAGCGACGGCAAATCGATGAAGGTCTCGTCTCACAACGCGATGAACGGCCAGACCACGAGCTGGACGGACGAGAAGATCTAACACTGGCACGTGTGACGCGCGCCGCAGGCGGAGCCCGGCACTCGGGCTCCGCCTGGTGTCGTGGCAGTCACGAACTGCAGACGGAATTTGCCGTTCGCGCGGGTGACCGGCCAATACCTTCCAGCTTTGGCATCGTCACTTCTACGAACAGCCTGGCAAGCGCAAATATTCTCGGCATTTTTCTACGGGCACAGAGGAAGGATCGAGATGTTCGACAGGAGCGGCTTCATTGCGGAGTGTCAGGGAGTGCTTGAGAGTGACGGGTCGGCGCGGACCATCAAGGATATTGTGGCACGCGCGGTTTCCGAACCTTCCGCCGTGATCAAGGAGTTTGGGATGCCGGCAAGCGGCGGACTCGAGACGATTCATCGCTCGCCGGAGTTGACAATATTGAACGTCATCTGGCCCGTCGGACAGATCGTGATGCCACATGAGCACAAGGTATGGGCGGTGGTCGGAATTTATGCAGGCCGCGAAGATAACATACTGTGGCGGCGCCTTCCGGGAGACGCCGCCGGGCGAATCGAAGCCATGGGTGGCAAGTCGTTGGGCGAGCGAGAGGCCGCAGCCTTCGGCCCCGATATCATCCATTCTGTCGTCAATCCATTGGCGCGCGCGACTGCGGCCATTCACGTTTATGGCGGCGATTTCTTCGGTGTCAGGCGCAGCGAGTGGGATCCGGAATCGCTACGTGAAAGGCCGTACGATATGGACAAGGTGCTGCGAATGTTCGCAACGCAGCAGCCTGACCGCACGTTCGGCTTCCCGAACTAATTGACGGCAGAGGCTGAGGACGTTGCGGGCAATCGCGCGTGCCGAATGCGGTTTCCCAGAAAGCGACATTCGATGACAGCTGGCTAATTGCAATCCCCATCGCTCGGAAGCGTGGTGCGGGCGGCCGGACCTGAACCGGCACAGGACTCTTGCCCTACGGATTTTAAGTCCGGTGCGTGAACGCGTGAGTCATTGTTATATAAGAACTGTCTTCCTTGCCGCCCACGCTTTGTGCTAATATCTGTGCTAATCTCTTAATTTCGGGCACTTTGTAGAGCCACCCAGAGTTGCGCTGGCGCGCGCTTCCGGGCCCGCCGGCTCTGTCCGCGTTGGCGACAACCAACTGATACAAACACAGCCCCCGGTCGGCCACCTAGCAGCCAGAGTCTGATCCATTCAGACGGGATCACTCGGCTCTTTGGTGTCGTCATGCGCGCATGCGCATGATCCAAATGGAACTTGGTAAATCTTTCTTCGCCAATCCCTCGCTTCCACTGGGTGCTCCCATGCGCGGAGCATCACGAGGTGGGCGGCACACGCATCCACGGCATCGATGTGCCAACGTGACGGCGCTCAACGTCACAAGCGGGAGCCGTCTAAATGAAGATTAGCACGGTTGGCGTGGATTTGGCCAAGAGCGTATTTGCGATTGATGGCGCGGATGAACAGCAGTGGATCATGGGTTCTTGATGCCAAACACCGTGCCGGCGCCATAGGTGCCGCCTCCGCCCGTCGTTCCGTACAGCGCACCCTTCACGCTGATAAGACCGGCGGCTGGGCCCGCGCCGTCCGTGCATGCCGGCTGGCCACAAAAGGAATAAACCGTCCGCTCCGCGCCGGTCGCCGGATCGAGCCGGAACACCAGACCGCAGCCGATGCCGGTCGGGCAGCTGGCACCGCCTACGGACGTTGTGCCATAAATCGTGCCATTCACCGCGATGAGATCGGCCGCAGGGGACTGGCCGTCCGTGCAGTTCTGCTGACCGCAAAAGGAATAAAGCACCTTCTCGGCGCCCGTTGCCGGGTCGAGAGAATACACCGTGCCGCAGCCAGGGGCGGCAGGGCAGTCCGCGTTATTGTTGTCGCCGCCGGAGGCGGTCGTGCCGTACAATGTGCCGTTCACATCGATCACGCCGGCCCGCGGGAACGCGCCGTCCCTGCAATTCCGTCGACTGCAAAAGGAATAAAGCACGGTCTCCGTGCCGGTCGTCGGATCCAGCGCAAACACAATCCCACAGCCAGGGTATTGGGGGCAGTTTGCTCCGCCAGTCGTTGTTGTCCCGTAGAGCGTGCCCCTCACGTTGATCAGTTTGCCCTCCTCAGGATTCGCGCCATCCCTGCAATTCTGCTGACTGCAGAAAGAATAAAGCAGTTTCTCGGTACCCGCTTTCGGATCAAGGGAGAACACCGTGCCGCAATAACAGTCGGCGACGCCGCCCTGAGAGGTCGTACCGTACAGAGTGCCTTTCGCATCGATCAGGCCGGCGATGGGGATCGCACCATCGGCACAGCCCTGCTGACTGCAAAAAGAGTACACTACCGTTTCCGCGCCGGTCCCCGGGTCGACAGAGTACACGGTTCCACATCCGAGTTGGCATGCATTGTTCGTGTTGCCACCGTTAAGCGTCGTACCGTAAAGGATTCCATCGACGTCGATCAGACCGGCAAAAGGATAATTGCCGTCCGTGCCACCGGTGTCGAATGAGTAGAGTATCATTTCCACGCCGTTTTTCGTGTCGAGCGCAAACACTGTACCGCCGCCCTCCCTTCCGCCTCCGGATGTTGTGCCGTAAAGCACGCCACCCAGATCGAGCAGACTGGAAGTAGGGGTAGTGCCGCAATTGGTCCCATAGCAAAAGGAGTAGAGGACATTCTCGTTTGCTTTGGTGGCGTCCATGGCCGACGCAGGCTGAACGAATGCGCAACAAACCAGGCCGGCAATCAAAGCGATGAAAATGCGTTTCATGCTTGGGCTCTCCCAATTGAGTTCCGCCGAGCGAGCAATTCCTAGTTTTGCCCACTAGATGTCCTCTTTAGCCGAAATCGTTCGCGGTCGCCACATGCGATGTTTTGCTTAACCGCCTTCGTTGAAGATCGCTGTCAACGTCGGCCGCGGTTGCTTTCTTTCCCTTACGTTCCTCGCCAACTCCAATCAGTCGCGCGCGAGTCCAGTTCGGCTCGCATGGTGCGTGAACTTGTTACCCCCAATTTCGGCAGTCTGCGGTGGTGCGGGCGGCCGGACTCGAACCGGCACAGGTCTCTCAACCCTACGGATTTTCTTACCACTTCGGCTTTCGCCGCCGTCCGACTCAGGATGTTCGTGGTCTGGACTATACCTTCACCGTGCCCGGATCGGGCCCCGGGGGTTAGGTGCTGCCCGTCTAGTCTCTACACCTTCCCGTATCCGGGCTTGGCTCGGGATTGCCCTTCACAGGTTTCCCCGAATTTGAGCAGTTCTGCATCACCAGTTTCCCGGCGAGCACTCAAGATCAGCTCAAGTCCGTTGCGTCCTACCGAATTCGCCACGCCCGCACGGCGCGTCCGATCCTTATACTGGGGGGGCAAACTGACATTCTAAATTCGTTGGGTAAACTACTAAGCTATTGTTTTCATTGGTTGAATTCTCCGCACGCTCATCGATTGTGCTAATTGCTGTGCTAACTTCCAAATTGGGCAATTCTAGCCGCTGCAACCCTGCCCAGGATTTGCCATACGCTCTGGCGGCGGTTGAAGGGCCTTAATCGTGGCGATTTCCCCGACAGCAGCTCGCGCGGTTTGCGCGTGTTGGAGCGGGCAAGCCAAGCGATGGTCGCTATGCCGGCTCGTTCAAAGCAGCCAGGATTTCCCGAATGCTATTCAGACCTGCCTCAAGATTTTCAATGATATACCTTGGCAATCGTCCGGATGCGCCCTTGGCCGCCCGGGGTATGCCCCGATCCTGCCGGGTTCGTGCGCTTGGGGCCGGGATCGCTCTGAACTTGGGCGATGTGGCATTCATTCCGTGCGGGTCCTTACAACGCCTTTACGTAAAGTTTGCGTTCTTTCCCTTTACCCCTCCCCCGTGCGGCTGGCGTTGCAGATCGCATGTAGAATATGACGGGCCCTGTGGGCGACTATCGCACCCCGGGCGTACGAGCCGGGACGCCGGCCGTACAAAGACAAATGGCTTGAGAGAAAGGAAGTTTCTGTGACTCTCTCGGACCTTGCATCGATCGGCAGTTTCGTCAGCGGCGTTGCGGTGCTGATATCTCTTGTCTATCTGGCGTCGCAGGTGCGGCAGGGAAACAGAGCCACTCGCGCGGAAATCCACCAGAACATTCTGACCGGATGGCTGAGCGCCGGAAATCTCGTCACGCAAAACGCGGAGGTGTTCGCTAGGGGGCTGGCCGCAGACGCCGGGAAATTCGATGCGATGAGCGATGCAGACAAGCTCGTATTCGTCACCGTCGCCATGGCAATGTTCCGCCACTACGAAAACGTCTTCTTGCAGAACCGCGAAGGTTATGTGCGAAGCGAGGACTGGAATGCCTGGACCACGCACCTGCTGATGTACTTCAACATGCAGGGTGTGCGCTACTGGTGGACGATGCGGCGCTCCTCGTTTTCACCGGCGTTTGTCGCATTTCTCGAATCCGCTTCGCCGTCGTCCATGCCGGCACCAACCGACTTTTTCGGTGCCCGCAACAGCGCTCATTAACCGTGCGCCGGGGCCTGGCGGCAGCCAGCGCGTCTCGATCAGGAGGAAGACCCTGTAGATCGAATGCGAAATGGATAATTTTCGTGATGATGGCTCGTGTTTTCCTGTTTACAAAGCTTGGATAACAAAAAAATGCTCAATGACGTGCTTGTCTATTTTGGCAGCAAAGGTGTGCAGCTCCGAGCAATAGGTGCCTTTTTAGGGACAGCTTATGCGTTGCGGCATGAGCAAACTTGTTCCGCAATTTCCTTTCGTCCTCAAAGAGCTTGCGATCATGGGCGCTGACCGAGAGAAGGAGACACTCCTCCAGGATTTCTGGAAACTCAGCGGCGCGCATTCCCCCCCGGTCATCTGCGATTTTCTCCACCACAAAACACGCGCGGTAACTTGCGAGTAAGTCGGTGGGAACTCGCACAAGGTGGGGGCTCCTCGATCGAAAGACGGCGCAGGGTATCGAGCTTAACGCCGAAGGGTTGCCTCGAGCGAACTCCAGTTGATCGGGGAAATTGGAAAATATGGCGACGCGAACGACCGTCCCCATGCCGAACTCCTGAAACAGCCCATATATGTGCGCGAGCGATTGGTGCGGGCGGCCGGACTTGAACCGGCACAGGGCTCTCGCCCCTACGGATTTTAAGTCCGTTAAGTAATCTGGTAAGTCATTGGTTTTATTACGTTAATTATCATCTGACTGGCCATTTGTGCTAATCACTGTGCTAATTCCGCCGAAATTAGAGGCTTCGCCCCATAAGCGCTCGCCCGTGTCGCTTCTGCCCGCCTCTGTTTGACGACGCCTTCCATGCGGTCTTTGAATACCCCTTGCAAGGTCTTTGGGACGAAAGGACGTGGTAGCGGGGGTTCTACGCGAGCTTCAGCGGCGCAATGTGATTCGCGCGGCCATTCTCTATATGGGCGGCGTATGGTTGCTGGCGCAGGTCATCGTCACGCTGGGCCCCGTGGTCGAAGCGCCCGACTGGTTGGCGCGCGCGTTCCTCATTGCCGCGGCCATCGGCTTTCCGTTCTGGATCGCGTTCGCCTGGTTCTATGAGCTGACGCCGGAAGGCATCAGGCGCGAGAGCGAAGTCGATTCCGACCGGTCCATTCTCAAGGCCACGGGCCGGAAACTCGATTTCCTGATCATCGGCGTGTTGAGCATTGCGGTGGTGCTGCTGCTGACCGAACTCCTCCTTCGACGCGGCCAGCCTGCAACATCTACACCTCCGCCCGTCATCGCCGACAAATCCGTTGCCGTGCTGCCACTGGTGAACGAAAGCAGCGACGCCAATGCACTCTATTTCTCCGACGGGTTGTCGGAAGCCTTCATCGATGCGCTGTCGCAATTCCCCGGTCTCAAGGTCATCGCGCGAGCGTCGTCCTTCCAGTTCCGCGACAGCAAGGAGCCCGTGAGCGTTATCGGCGCAAAGCTCGGCGTCGCCCATCTGCTCGAAGGCAGCGTACAGCGCGCGGGCGATGCGGTGCGCATCAGCGCCGAACTCATCGCCGTGAAGGATGGCACGGCGACATGGTCGCAGCATTACGACCGCCCCTACAAGGATTTGTTCAAGCTGCAGGACGAGATCACTACCGCCGTCGCCACCGCGCTGAAGGCGAAACTGCTTGGCGGCAGCAATGCTCCTCCGCCGCAGAGCGACCGCCCGCCCAGCGGCAATCTCGAAGCCTACAACGCTTATCTGGAAGGCAATTTCTACGGGCATCGCCAAACACCCGAAGACAAGCGCAAGGCCGTCGCGGCATTCAACGCGGCGCTCAAATTCGACCCTGACTATGCCGCCGCTTGGGCAGCGCTCGGTATCGCGGAAATCGATGAGGCTTTGTTCTCGGGCTCTTCCGCTGGATTGGCGCAAGCTCTGCCGCGCGCGCGCGAATACGCCGAAAAGGCGCTCGCCCTGGCGCCGGACCTCGCGCTCGCGCACAACGCCCTTGGCAATGTGTTTCTCAATGAATCCGATTGGTCCGGCGCGGAGAAGGAATATCGCCGCGCCGTCGCGTTGGCTCCCTCCGACGCGCACGCAAAGCAGGATCTGGCCCTCGTAATTTCGTCTCTCGGCGGGCTCGAAGAGGCTGTCGTGCTCGAGCAGCAGGCACTAAAGCTCGATCCGCTTCGAGCTGGCTCCTACGCGAACCTTGCCCTGTATCTGATGCCGCTGGGCCACCTCGACGAAGCCGAAGTGGCAATCCGCCACGCGATCGCGCTGGAGCCCGACAGTCAAGGCTTTTACTGGACGCTGTCGCAGATCGACGTCCTGCGCGGGAATGCCACGGTAGCGTTGGCGGACGCCCAAAAGGAGCCGGCCGGCGATAACCACGACATAGCCGTTACGCTCGCACTACAGATCGGCAGCAATCGCGCCGCTGCCGATGCCGCACTGAAGACCCTCATCGCCAAATACAGCGACGATGACCCGGTTCAGATCGCCGAAACCTATGGAGAGCGCAAGGACGCGGACAATATGTTCAAATGGCTGGAGCACGCGCACACGGTGAAAGACCCGGGGCTCCGGCAACTGCTCTTTGACCCGTTTCTCCTGCCCTACCGCCACGATCCGCGCTTCAAAAAATTGTGCAAAGAGATGAACCTGCCGGTGCCGAAAAATTAGTACTGGTGCGGGCGGCCGGACTTGAACCGGCACAGGCCTTTCGGCCCTACGGATTTTAAGTCCGTTGCGTCTACCATTTCGCCACGCCCGCGAATGTGTGTGCGCGAGAAGGCATATCCCAGTCGCCGGAAAATTTTAATCCCGGTCGCCGATTGCGCCGGATACGGGTGGGCAGTCAGCCGTTGGCATGACGCTCCACGGCGGCGCGGCTGGCAGCATTCTCGGCCTCGCGGGCAAGGCTGGTCCAGCAGGCGGTAAGCGAAAGATAGGTGGCCTTGAGATCGGGCCGGGCCGCAAGCTCCGCCAGGCGCAATGTCTCGCGTGCGAATTCCCGATAGCGCCGCGCCCGTTCGAGCGGCGGCAGACGTGTCGACACGACTTCGGTCATAACCCTGCCGAATGATTGCCCTCGAAACCCGAAATGGCTGAAAGAACAATGCGTTCCATCAATCATTTGTGTCAGGAGCAGGTTCCGCGGGCCCTCACCACAATGCGCGCGTGGCACCTTTTTTCGCGTTTGACAGGCGTTTGGGCGTGACTATAGTGCGCGCCTTCCGCGCGGGGCCTCCCGCCCGGGGGCAATTTCCCTTTCCGGACGATACATGACGAAGCGCACGACCTCGAAATACAAGCTCGACCGCCGCATGGGCGAAAGCATCTGGGGCCGCCCCAAGAGCCCCGTGAACAAGCGGTCTTACGGGCCGGGCCAGCACGGCCAGCGCCGCGCGCGCAAGCTCTC
>DATJUM010000151.1:0-39539 GCA_035502355.1 Rhizomicrobium sp.
GCATCGGTTCTTCTTATGAACTACCCTCCACTCTGGAAGGCAACCGTGACGCTTGCAAAAGCACGTGCGGGGGAAGCGGCGGCGCTCTTCGAGCTTACGCCGCCACGGCCACAGGCCGTGCTGATCGAGGAAGAACCATTCGGCGGGAATGCCGCCGTCGAAGCGCTTTATGCAGGGATGCCCGATGGTGTGCTGCTTTCGCGGCTGCTGGGGGCCGAAGTTTACGTCGCGCTGCTTCCCGACCAGGACTGGATCAGGCTTTCACAGGAGGGCCTGCCGCCGGTGCGTGCCGGACGTTTCTTTGTCTATGGCGCGCATGACAGGGGCGCTGTGCCGCGCGGCGTCATTCCGCTCAGGATCGAAGCCGGCCTCGCTTTCGGGACCGGCCATCACGAATCGACGGCGCTGTGCCTCGCATTGATTTCCGATCTCGCCAAACGACGGCGCTTTCGCCGCACGCTCGACATCGGCTGTGGCACGGGCGTGCTCGCCATCGGCATGGCAAAACTCTGGCGGCAGCGCGTCCTGGCGACGGACATAGACCACGTGGCCGTCGCGGTGGCGCGCGAGAACGCGGACTGGAACGGAGTGCGTCCGCTGGTACACACCATCATGGCCGATGGCCTTACGCACCGCGCGATTGCGCGCGCGGCGCCCTTCGATTGCATCGTCGCGAATATCCTGGCCGGTCCGCTGACCAAACTTGCGCCGCAGATCGCGGCCGCGCTGGCACCGCACGCAATGGTCATTCTCGCCGGCCTGTTGCGCTGGCAGGAAAATCTTGTGCTCAGCTTTTATCGTCCGCATGGGGTAGTGCTGCGCGAAGCAAGGCGCGACGGCAATTGGTCGGCGCTGCTGCTTGAGAGGGTTGGCCGGGCGGGCTAACGTCGGTTCATGGACAAAAATCTCTCCTTTCAAAGTTTCGAAGATCAGTCCGAGGCGGCGACCTGCGCCCCGCGGCTGGCCGCCTTGCGCGCCGAACTCGCCAAACGCGGGCTGGACGGCTTTCTCGTGCCTCGCGCCGATGAGCATCAGGGCGAATATGTGCCCAAACGCGCCGAACGGCTCGCCTGGCTGACATCATTCACCGGCTCGGCAGGCGCCGCCGTGGTGCTCAAGGACAAAGCCGCCATCTTCGTGGATGGCCGCTACACGCTCCAGGTTCGGGAGCAGACGGATACGAAGCTGTTCGAGCCGCGTGATCTGGTCAACGAAGGGCCCACGGCGTGGCTGGCTGCAAACGCGCCGCTCGGCGCGCGCATTGGCTACGATCCGTGGCTGCATACGGCCGCCGGCCTCGAGCATCTGCGCATTGCGGCCACCCAGGCCGGCGCCGAACTCGTTGCCTGCGAGCGCAATCCGATCGATGCCGTCTGGACCGATCAGCCCGGACCGCCGCTCGTGAGCGCGACGCCGCATCCGCTCGCGCTCGCCGGCGAATCCGCCGAGTCCAAGCGCATGCGCGTCGCGGAGGCGCTGAAGAACCGTCAACTCGACACGGCCGTAATCACTTTGCCGGATTCGATCTGCTGGCTTCTCAACATGCGCGGCGGCGATATTCCGCATACGCCTTTCGTACTGTCTTTCGCGCTTCTTCACGCCGACGGCTCGACCGATCTGTTCATGGACGCGCGCAAGAGTTCGCCCGAACTCGCGCAGCATCTGGGCAATGCGGTGCGGCTCAGGGAGCCTGCGGAATTTGCCGGCGCGCTCGAAGAACTCGGCGGGAAATCGGTATTGGCCGATCCCATGAATTGCGCGGCTGCCGTGTTCGACCGGCTTGCCAGAGCGGGTGCGCGCGTGCAGCGCGGCGCCGATCCCTGCCAGCTGCCGAAGGCGTGCAAGAATGCCGTCGAGATCGAAGGCATGCGCAAGGCGCATATTCGCGACGGCGCGGCGTTGACGCGCTTTCTCGCCTGGGTGGCGCGCGAGGCGCCAGGCGGACATCTCAGCGAGATCGAAGCGGCGCAAGCGCTTGAAGGCTATCGCCGCGCAGAGAATTCGCTCGTCGATATCAGCTTCGATTCGATATCCGGCGCTGCACCGCATGCCGCCCTTCCGCATTACCGCGTCACGCGGTCGAGCAATCGCGTTATCGGCCGCGATGAAATCTATCTCATCGATTCCGGCGGACAGTATCCCGACGGCACGACCGATGTGACTCGCACCGTGATCGTGGGCGAGCCGACCGATGAAATGCGCGACCGCTTCACGCGCGTGCTGAAAGGCCATATCGCGCTCGCGATGATGCGCTTTCCGGAAGGCACGACCGGTGCCGCGCTCGATGCCTTCGCGCGCAGGCCGCTCTGGGACGCGGGCCTCGATTACGACCACGGCACCGGCCATGGCGTCGGCGCCTATCTCTCCGTGCATGAGGGGCCGCAGAACATTTCGAAAAAGCCCATCACCCAGACGCTGAAGCCCGGGATGATCTGCTCGAACGAACCCGGTTATTACAAGACAGGCGAATACGGCATCCGGATCGAAAATCTGGTCGTCGTATCCGAACCGGAAAAAATTCCGGGCGGCGAGCGCGGCATGATGCGGTTCGAAACGATTACGCTCGCGCCGATCGATCTTGAACTCGTCGAATTGTCCCTTCTCACGGACGAGGAGCGCGCCTGGCTCAATGCCTATCACGCGCGCGTGCGCGATACGCTTTCGCCGCAGGTCGATCCCGAAACCAAAAAATGGCTCGTGCATGCAACCCGCGCGATATAATTATCTTTCCTCCCCCGCAAGCGCGGGGTCATCGCATTGGAATTCGGGCTTCCGTCCGAGGTTAATGGGACGCGGAGACGCGGAGATGCGAAGAAGGAATTCTGAAACGCCCGGTCTCCCGGCGCGCCAAGGCTTCTCCGCGCGCTTTCGCGCGCAATTCTCTCCCTGGCGAGTTGGCGTCTTGGCGGTTTTTCTCTGCGGCCGCGCGTCTCCGCGCGCACATGCGACGGCCCCGCCCGCAAGCGGGGGGAGAAAATGAGGCGGGACTGGTCTGCAGCCCGGGGACAGGTTCACCGCCTGACGCTCGAAAGCCGCGTGCTCCTGGGCAATCTGCTGCGCGATTCGGCGGCGCGAACGATCGACGTCTATGTGCCGGCCAATGTGGAAAGCGTCGGCCTGCCGCTGCTGGTCGATCTCGTCGGCTTCACGGCCGGCGGCCCGGCGCATACCAACTGGAAGAATTTCACCGAAAACCTGCCGGAACGGCTGGACCGCCTGATCGGAACTGGCGCCATGCCGCCCGTGATCGTCGCGTTTCCCGATTGCTTCACCAAGCTTGGCGGCAACCAGTACATCAACAGCGCAGGCACGGGTCGCTGGGCGGATTTCCTGCTCAAAGAAGCGGTTCCCTTCGTGGAGCAGCATTTCCATTGCGGCGGCGAGGGAAAGCGCGGCGTGTTCGGCAAGAGCTCGGGAGGCTATGGCGCGATCATGCACGCCCTGCTCTATCCCGAATTCTGGAGCGCTGCGGCCTGCCATTCCGGCGACATGGCATTCGAACTTTGTTATCTGCCCGAATTTCCCCGCCTGTTGCGCGCGATCGCGAAGGCCGGCGGTTCGATCGAGAAATGGATCAGCGATCTGCACGCGGCGCCGAAAATCAAGGACGGCGAACTGCACGACCTGATGACGCTCGCCATGTGCGCGACCTACGATCCAGATCCCGCGGCACCTTATGGCATCCGTTTGCCGGTCGACTCGCAGACCTGCGAACTCATTCCCGAACGCTGGGCGAAATGGTTGGCCTGGGATCCCATCGTTTTGGCCGGGACGCGCGGACCACGCCTCGCCATGCTCAAGGCGCTTTATATCGATTGCGGGGATATCGATCAGTACGACCTTGTCTATGGCGCGCGGCGCCTGCATCGCCTGCTCGAGCGGCAGGGGATCGCCCATGTCTACGAGGAGTTTCCGGATGATCACACCGCCGTCGACTACCGCATGGACAAGAGTCTGCCGCTTCTTTCGAAGGCGCTGAGCTGATGTCTCGTCAGCGAAGGGACGCAAGTCATTTCCTCCCCCGCTTGCGGGGGAGGTGTCGAGCGGAGCGCAGCGAAGTGCGACGGAGGGGGGCGGTCGGCGCAACACTACCCCTCTCCGCCCGCTTCGCGGGCACCTCCCCCGCAAGCGGGGGAGGAAAAGCAGTGGCGCGTGCGGTCGCATCGCTCGCGATCATTGGCTGCGGTTTGCTCGCCGCCTGCGAAGTCTATCCCCTGGGACAGGATGCGGACGGGCTGGACCTGCGGCGCAACGCCAATCGCGTGATGATGGCCATCGAGACCTGGAACCACGACAAGCGTACATTCCCCAAATCGCTGGCTGAGCTTGTTCCGCAATACTTGCCGGCGATCCCATCGGAGCCGCACCTGCAGTACCGCCCCGCAGACGGCTCCCTCGCCTTCCGCTATGTTCCCACCTGGCCGCAGCTCCGGCCGGTCTGGTGCGCTTCGGTTGGCGACACGACGAACTGGATTTGCGCGGAGCACCTGCTGCTTTCGTGAGCGGCCGCCACACCTGGCCCGAAACGCGGCCCATGCGTTCTAGCCCGGGGAGCCGTTTCGCTGTTCCGCCACTCCCCCATTCGAGGAGATAGCCGATGTCCGTCTGGAAGACCTGCGCCCTGGCATTCGCCTTCGCATTCGCCCTGTCCGCGTCTGCCCGGGCCGAGGACCCGGCCGCGGAGAAAATACAAAGTTTCTACAACGTGCTGCTCGACACGATGAAGCGCGGGCCACAGCTCGGCATGCAGGGCCGCTATAAGGCGCTCGAACCGGCCGTGGATGCGACCTTCGATATACCCGCGATGATCGAGTTCATCGTGGGACCCTCCTGGGCGAATATGAGTGCACAGGACAAAGCCGCGCTCACGGCGGCTTTCCGGCGCATGACCGTGGCCAATTATGCGGCCAATTTTTCAAAATATGACGGCGAGCAGTTCAATGTGGATCCGAACGTGCAGCAGCGGGGCCCGGACAAGATCGTGCAGACGACGCTTGTGCCCCGCGGCGACAAACCCGTGCCGCTGCTCTATCGCATGCGCGACACGGCCGGCAGCTGGAAGGTGATCGATGTATTCCTGGACGGCTATGTCAGCGAGCTGGCGACGCGGCGCTCGGATTTCGCGGCAACATTGGCCGCCGGCGCACCTGCTCTGGTCGCCAAGATCAACCAGCTGAGCGACAACCTCCTGAACGGAACGACGAAGAGTACGCAGTAGCTGCGGCGTTTATCGTCGCTCCTCCCCTGTGCGAAGCACCGAACGATAGGCATCCACGTCTCACACCGTTTCCGGCATGCCGCCTCTGTAGGCGGCCTGGGCAAGGAGGGCGGGCAGCAGGAAGAGGACCGTCGCGAGAATCCATCCGAGCGAAATGGCGAGCAATTCGCCCATGCTGGCGAGACCCGGATGGCTCGAAAGCCATAGCGTTCCGAAGGCGGACGCCGTCGTGCCCGCGCTTAAGACAACGGCGCGCGTGAGCGGCGACTGCAAGAGCCTTCGCATGCCCGAGCGCCAGGCCATCACGAAATAAATGTCGAAGGCCACGCCGATTCCGAACAGCAGCGGCAGCGCGATGATATTGGCGAAATTGAGCGGCATGCCGATGAACACGCAGGTGCCGAGCGTAAGAATGCCCGCCAGCACCAGCGGTCCCAGCGCAATCGCGATATCGGAGAGACGGCGCAACGCCAGTGCGAGCAGTACGGTGATCGAAAGAAAGGAAAGTACGCCTGCCTGGAGAAAGGCGCGAACAATGGTGCGGCCGGATTCCTGGATCGAGATCGGCGTGCCCACCGACTCCGGTGCAATGATGCGCACTTCCCGCGTGAACTCCTCAAGCACTGCGTTGTTGTTGGCATTGCCCCTGGGGAAAACTTCCACGCGGTACTGGCCGCCCGGCGTTATCCAGTCCCGCTTGAGGTCCTGGGGCAGCGAGGCGAGCGTTACCGGCTGTGGCGCCAGCGCAGCGCGCAGTTCGTCAAGCATTGTTTGCAGGCCGGGTACCAAAGCATTTTCCGCTCGCGCGCGAAGCGCCTGCGGACCCTGCGCGATGCGCGTAAGCAGGTCCGCGAACTGCATCGCCTCGCGCGCAACGGGGCCTTGCCCATTTGCCGCCGCCGCGCGAAGCGCCGCCGCGGCAGTCGTAAGACTCGCGATCACGTCGCGATCTGTCGGTGGCGGCCTGGTAAAAAATGGACTGAGCGTGGGATCGAGCAGATTGTCCGCATCCCTTATGAGCGCGAGCTTGGGTTGCTGATCATCAGGCACGAAACTGTCGAGCGTGAGCGTGTGCGAGACGGCCGGCAGCGCGCCGAGTGCGGAGGAAAGACGCCGGGCTGCGGCGTAAGAGGGCGCAAGCACATTGATCGTGTTGGGCGAAGTGTCGGGATTGTGCATGAGATCGAGCGCCGTGGCGACGGCTTCGCCCTTCGGACTGCGCAGATCGAGCGGATTGAAATCGAATGTCAGATGGGTAAGTGCGGCCGTGCAGGCGACGCCCAGAATGGCCGCCACGGTAATCACTTCCAGCCGCCGGGCGCTCAGGAAAGCGTCGAGCGGCGCGAGCGCCCGCCAGCCGATCCGCTCCGGTTCGCCATGCGGTCGCAGCAGTTTCACGATGGCCGGTAGAACCGTGATCGCCAGCACGAAAGTGATGATCATGCCGGTGCCGGCGATCAATCCAAGCTCCGCCACGCCTCGATAGCTCGTGGGCAGAAACGAGTAGAACCCTGCGGCGACGGCTGCGGCGGCGAGGGTGAGGGCGTTGCCCACGCCGCTGCCGGCCTGGGCAAGAGCCAGATCGAGATCGTTCTGCTTGTGCCGCTCGGCGCGATAACGGATGCAGAACTGAATGCCGAAATCCACACCGAGGCCGACGAACAACGTCACGAAGGCGACGGAAATGATGTTGAACGATCCGACGGCCAGAAGTCCGACCGCCGTCGTCATGCTGAGCCCGATGAACATGGTGAGCAGAATGGCGAAGATCAGTCGGCCGGAACGCACGGCGAACCACAGCATGGCGAATACACCTGCCATCATCAGCGACAGCATCAGCACCGCGCGATCCTTGATGGTGGCGAATTCTTCGTCCGACATCGGCACGGGCCCGGTGAGACGCACCCGCACGCCCTGATCGGGAGTCAAATGCAGTGTCCGCACCAGCGCCCGGATTGCATCGGTGGCGCGGCGGCCGGGCTCGAGTGCCTGAAAATCGAGGTGCGGCCGCGCCTCGATGAATTGGCGCGTTTCGAGCAGGCTGGGTTTCTGACCCGTCAGCAGCGAGCGCCAGGCAAGAAAGGCGGGTTTACCCGCCACGACGCCGGACAATGTGTCGTTGAAGGCCGTGATCGGCCGGCCGAGCGAGTCGAGGCTCGCCTGGCCGCGTTTCACGCCTTCCAGCGCCGTCGTGAGGCTGTCCATGATGCCGCGGAGGCTGGGATCGCTCGCCAGCGCGCCCAGAAAAGGCTGGCTCGCGATCAGCTGTCGGGTTGTGTCGCGCACTTGGCCAAGCGGCAGAAAAAGAAGGCCATTATGCGCGAAAAACGCGCCGCCGCCGGGACGTCTGACGCTCAGGAAAAGGTCCTGACGCTTGGCCATCGCAGCGGCAAGGGCTGCAGCGTCCCGATCCGCCAGCTCGGGCGTTGCGCCATCCACTACGACATCGATCGTATTGCTGAATTGCGGGAAATTGGCGTCGTAGACCGCCTCGCGCTTGCGCCACGTCGTCTGCGACGAGATGAGCGCAGCCGGATCGGTGTTCATCGCGAAATGCGTCGAACTGTAGATTCCCGAAAGAATGCCGAGCACAAGCGCCGCGGCGAGCACCAGTCCGGGGTAGCGGGCGCAGAACGCGACGATACGTTCAACGATCGGTGCCGACATGCCGCCGCTTTCTGGTGAAATGCCGCCCGGCCCGCGCCGGCGCAGGCGGAATCATCGCGCCGATGATGACTGGGAAAATGCGCCGAGGCGAGAGGGCGTGTTAGAAATTGGGCAGGTTTTCCAGGCTCGGCTGGCCGCCATGGATCTCGGCTTCCCGGTGCTGCCGGTAAAGGCTGCGCAAGGTGGCGTAAAGATCGACGGAAGAGCGCTCGAGTTCGTCGAGCGTGCCGATGTTGCGGGAGCGCTCGTCCACGAATTTCAGCACGCCGCGCCCGATCAGGAAGTAGGTGCTGCTGCGCCAGGAAATCCAGGTCAGCGGATCCATCGCGATGTCGACTCCATAGCCGACCGCATCGCGCGGATCGCTGGGCCCGAGGATCGGCAATACAAGGTAAGGCCCGGGACCGACGCCCCAGACGCCAAGCGTCTCGCCGAAATCGGCATCATGTTCGGGAATGCCGATCTTCTGGGCGACGTCAATCAGACCGCCCACGCCAATGGACGAATTGATGACAAACCGCCCGAGCGATTGCGCGGCATGATCGGCCGCGCCCTGGAGCACGTCATTGCCGAAGGTGATTGGCACGTCGAGATTGGCAAGGAAATTGTGGACGCCGTCGCGCGCCGGCTCCGGCACAACATGCACATAGAACTTGGCGACCGGGAGCGCGACGTACTCGTCCAGTTTCATGTTGAATGCGAATACCTTGCGGTTCTGCGCCTCGTACGGATCGTTCGGATCAAGACCCATCTGCGAGGGGGGCGGTGTCGTGGTGGTGCAACCCGCTGCGGCGAGCGCAAGCAACAGCGCGGCAAGGTGCCGGAACTTCGGTGCCATCAATAATCCTCTCTCTCCCCTCACGGCGTCCCCCTCCCGTAGAACGAACGAGCCCGGAACGGGTCGCGCAGTTAACATATGGTGAAATATATGGTTGCGGCCAAGGGGCAGGTTGTGCAGGGCTCCGGAACACAAAAAACCATGGGAAACGGAGTTTCAGCCCCGCTTGCGGCTGCGGAACCAGAACTCGACCTCAAGAACGGCCCAGGTGAACCCAAAGCCTACTGCGCCCGTTGCAAGGGCGAAGAACAGGTCGGAATCTCCCGTGACCGATAGATGATGAAATAGGCCGCAATGGCGAGCGCGACGGCGGCCATAGGGGATGGCCCAATGCCGCCGCTTCGCGTCCGGCGAAGTTCCTGCGGAGCTTTGCGCCATGCGCCACCGGGCCAAAATTGGCGGCGCAAATTAGCGGCACGCGGCAACCGGCACCAGCTTGGCTCCTGCAACCGTTGCGAAACGAATAGGTTTTAGGTTGATACTGCCGTGCTATAGGTCGCGCCCACCAGTGGAGAGGGATCATGTCTGTGACGGAATCGGAAGTTCAGGCCTTGTCCGACGAGCTCAAGCAGCTCCGCGCCGAATTCGTGCGGCTGGGCCAGCTGCTTGAATCGGCGGCGCGAACCGCAAGCACCGAAGCCGCGCAGGCGGCCCTGGCAACCGGGGAAAGGGCCTGGGGGGAAGTTCGCAATCGCGCCGATGAACTCGCCGGCCGGATCGAATCGCGGCCGGTGACTTCGGCGGCAACGGCGTTCGGAATCGGAGTAATTCTCGGCCTGCTGTTCAGCAGCCGCCGCTCCTAAGCTGCGGTTATGCTCATGGGAATTTTGCTCCGCGGCGTCGTTATCGTCGCGGTTATTCTGGCATGCGCGACGGGCCTGATCGCAGCGTTCGGGCTTCTCGTCGCCGCAGATTATTTCGCCTTCGCAACCATCCTTCCGCCGGTGTTCGCCGCGCTTGCCGCCGCTGGCACGGCGCTGGTTTTCTGCGTTCTCGCGATCATCATCGGGAAGCTGGTGCTTGCGGGTCTGGGCCGGCGCGCCCGGCGCAGCGTGCCCTCGCGCGTCGCCGCGGCGATTGGCGAGCTTTTCGGGCGCGAACTCGGCGATCTTGCCGACCGCCATCCCGCGCGCGCCATCGGCCTCGCGCTTGTCGCCGGCCTCGCCATGGGCGCGAGTCCCGGCCTCAGACGCGCATTGTTCGCCTTCTTGCGGCGCTGACCGCAGCCTCTGCGGTCTTCTGAATCATACTGATCCATTACAGCGGAGATGCCGGCCCGCTGCTCAGGCGGCGCTGGCAAGCGCTCGGCGCACCCGTTTTGCTCCATACTCACCATGGCCGCCCCCCCGGTCCGCACGAAGCGCGACCGGAGGACGGACACTTGATGAGGGACGAAATCAACTGTCCCTTCAATGCTTCCGCTTGCGGGTTTCCTCATCGCCGGAATTGTCGCCGCCGCCAGCATAGCCGAGGACGTCGACCGTGATGACCGATTCTTCGTTTTCGGTGTTGTTCGATGCGGCGGAGACGGCCTGGGCCATTTGCGAGGCGGCAGCGGCGGCGCTGGTGCCGCTGGTCTGCGCGGCGACATTGACGACCGCCGTGCCCGGAACGCCCACGGTCGTGCCGCTGACGCTGAAGTTGCTGGTATTCGCCACCTGGAATGCGGCGACGAACAGATTTCCCGACACCCGCACGCCGGCCGCACCCGCATCCACCGTGCCGCGCGGCGCGACGAGATAGACATCGGGCGCAGCAACACCAGGCGCGGGCTGGAAAGCCGCGATGCCCGCGCCGGTTACGGCGCCGGAGGAATCGACATAGGTGTAAAGGTCCTCGTCGGTCTCCACGACGATCGGCGGGAAGTCGGAGGACGTCAGCGGTCCCTGGCCCGCATTCAGGCTGCCGTTCGACGACCACATGATGATGTTGCCGCCATCCTCGGTGAAGAGGCGGCTCTGGTTGAGCAGGAAATCCTCGTCGGTGAAGGTGTCGATCGAACCACCACGCAGCGTGAGAACGCCTTCGTAGCCAGCCGGAATGTCACTGACGGTCGAGGGGTAGGGAACGTCGTCGGGCAGGATGTCACCGTTCGCCCCGTACATGAAATCCTGATCCGACTGGATCGGAATGCCCGCATAAAGCTGACCGTCCACAGCCGTATGGAGCGCGGCCTGGGCGGAGGTCGCGACCGTCGAGCCGATCAGCGCACGTCCGCCGGGTCCGAGAATATAGATATTCCCGCCCCATTCGGTCTCGATCGTGGACAGCCTGAGGTCGAGGTCGCCGGTTTCGACCAGCTTGTTGGCACCATTGCTGCCGCCGCCGAGATTGTTCGCCGTATAGCCGAGCGAAGAGGGGAACAGCAGATTCACGGCGATATAACCGCGGCTGTAATCCTCGTAGGAGCCGCTGTCCGGCACCGAAGTCTCAGCCAACTCATTGAAATAGACATTGTCGAGCAGGAATATCTGCTGTTCGAGTTGCGGCAGTTTGACAAATGCGTCATAGGCCTGCTGCCAGGTGACGTTCGTGGTGCCATAGGCCGACTCGAGAGCCGCGGCGAAATTCTTCCTCATCCAGTTGATAAGAATAGGTGCGTAGATCGGCGCGGAGCGGTTCGCGACCGTGTTGCCGGACTGGCCCGTCTCCTGTTCGAACAGATAGTCCGGCATGCTCGCCTCGTTCGCCGGATTGAGATAATAGTCGCTGAGCGCATTGTAGTCCGCGCCCTTCGCAATCCCGAACATCACATAGAGATTGGCGCTGACCGGCGCGAGATAGGGATTCCACTGGTTTCCGACTGCGATGATGCCGCCCGCATAGGATTCCGGGGTTGGGGAGCCGTCGCTATCGTATCCGTCCGTATTGGCCGAGTTCAGGAACGGCCCCATGTTGCGGCCGGCCTCCAGGAAGAAGGACCCCGGTCCGCCGATGATAAAGTCGTTACCCTCCACGGCCTCCTCGGGCGTTCCTTCCTGCTCCCATTCTTCTTGTCCGTTGACGTCGACCAGGACCACCGGCGAGACAAGCTCTGTGGTCGCCGTGATGTCGCGGCCGGCGACGATGCGGGTGATATCCGTGGGCAGCAGATTCTGCCCGAAGAACATCATGTTGATAATGTCCTGCCCGGCCCAGATTCGCGCCTGCTTCGGCACCGAAACGATCATGTCGAGAATGTCGCCGCCGGCGTCGATGCGCACGGGATAGGGGTCGTCGATATGGGTGGGCGTGCTGTTGTGATAGGTATCGAGCGTCGCCTCATCCGTGCCAGGCTCGACGCTCGGGAAGCCGAATGTCCGCCCGGCAAGAATGCCGGCCCCGTTCGAGTTGTAAGAGAAAACCGAAAAAATGCCAGGAAGAAGGCCCGGATCGCCGTCTTCCATGTCGATGGTGACCGGTTCGATATCCGCGCCGGCATACAGGTTCAGCTGTCCGACCGGGCTCGGATAGAGAACGATTTCGTCGGACTCAAGCATCGGGCCATACGGCGAGTTTGGCAGAAGTGAGCTGTTCGCATAGGACCCGTCGATATTCAGGCTGCCAGTGAGCGCGGCTGCATATAGCGAGCCCGGATAGACGGCGGAGGTGAAATCATCTGTCGAGCCGTCGCGGTTGGTTACGATGCTGAGGTCGTAGGGCTGCGAACCTGAAATAGGCACATAGGGCGTCTGGTTGTCGATCGCGACGCTGCCGTCGCTGACAATCGAAACGCCGGCGATCGAACTGTAGAAGCCGTGGGCATTGAGGTTCTCCTCATCCCCATTCAAGCCTTCCTCCGAATATACGCCAAGGGCCCCGATTCCGCCGATATCCACCGACCCTTGCGCCGATACCGATATCGTGGCGTCGGTGAGGCGAAGCCGCAGCGCATCGGGCATCGTGTAAGTTCCGATGTCGTTCTCAAAGACCTGAATGGTGCCGTCGCCCGCGATGTCGCCACCCGCCGTGACGTCCATGCTTCCCTCGCCGATATCGAAGCGTCCCCCCAGAATGTCGTCGCCCGCGTCGATGGTGACATCGCCGCCGCCGAACTGCCAGATTCCGAGCGTCGGCAGGCCGATGGACCGGCTCGAAATGCTGGCCGTGGTGACCGAGGTGTCATCCGCGACCGTCAGATCGACGATGTCGCCGCCTGCACTGATAGCGATATTGCCGCCGCCGAGCGCGCCGACTCCTTCGGTGAACAATTGCGGATTGATCAGGATGTTGGTGATGTCGCCAACGGTGCCGACGCGCCAGGGCTGATCGCCGCTGCCGATCCAGCTGTAGAAATCACTATTGTCGTAATTGTCGGCCAGCATGGTATCGCCATAGACGTCCCGACGCGAGAGAATGTCCTGGCCGGCGGTGAGCGAGATGCTTCCGCCTCCCGTCAGATAGACAGGATTTGCAATCATGATGCCGGCAAATCCGGCATTGGTGGACCCGCCGGCGTCGCCGTACTCGTAACCGCCCGACAAGGGCTGGCTGAATACATTGCCCGTCTCGTCATAGCCGTCGGGATCGATCGTGAAGGTCTGGCCGGTCAGTTCGTCAACGACCGTCTGTTCGGCAATGTCGGCGAGATGGCCGACCGTGTAGACGGCTGAGCCGCCGAGCTGCAGATCGTCGCCGTTGTTGAGCTGCTCGTCGGTCACGGGACCGTCCTGGAGATTGATGTCGCCGGAGGCCGCCATGTCGATGGACCCCGTGCCGGTCCGCACGAGTGTCGTGTAATATTCTGTGGCCGTGTTCGTGTTCGGGTGTTCCGACGGCAGTGACGTGTAATATGAGATAATTCCGTTCTTGGCGGCGAAATCCGGTTCGATCACGTCGAGCATGAAAAGATTGGCGAGATTGAGCGTGGTTTCGATACCAGTGATCGTGCTCCCACTTGTAACTGTCGTATAATCACCCTCGTATTCAGCAAGGAAATTCTCGAACGCCTGGGAGTCATCTATGAACTCCAGGGCGCCGGCAGGCGCTTTCGCATAATTGATGAACGTGTAGGAGTCCGCGTCGGCGGACGGGTATTGGGTCAGAAACGCCATGTACCAGGAACCGGCCGTCAGATAATCGTTCCCCACCTGGAAGTCGAGCTGGTCTATGTAGCTGGTTGTACCGTTCTCACAAGCAGTAGTATTACAGCCATATTCAAAACTGCTCGGCCCATTGCCTACCACGATATTGTAGTCCGTGCCCGCCACCGTGCGCAACGGATCGGCGCTAGGGTCGCCGCCAAAACTGTCGAGATCGGCGCCGGCTACGAACTGATAGGACGTGGATTGCGCGTAATGCGTGCCGCTCGCATTGGTGACGGCCGGGAAGACCTCCATACTGTCCAGTGCGTCGCTCGTGGTCCCATCGAGACCGGCATCCCCGGCTGCGGAAGGCGAATTCGCATCCGGATTGTAGGGCGCCGGATTGTAGAGGAAGCTCTGATCTTTAAAGCTTCCGGGCAGCGAAAGGCCGATATAGTCAAGCCCTTCGTTAAGCAGATCCTTGTATGACAAATCCGATTGCCAATTGACCAGGTTTGTACAATTTGCTGGGTCGCTCACGCAGGCAGCCTGGATATAGGGCTGCCAGTATTCGTTGCCGCCGCCCAGCTGGGCATTCAAGTAATTGCTGTCAGTCTGGTCGCCGAACTGGAAGAAGCCGTCGGTGACGCTGCCGTCGATGTCGAGATTGCCGCCCGCGCGGATGGTGAGCACGGGCGCCGCGCCCAGCACATCGCCGCCGACGCGGTAGGTGAGCGACGTGTATTTGGAGAAGACCTCGCCTTCATCGCCCGGGATGATGTAATACTGGCAATCCGAGGTGCAGCCGGGATCGACGGGAAGCATCAGCCCGGCCTTCACCGCCGCCGCGATATCGACGGTGCCGGCGCCGAGATTCCAGTTCGAGGCGAGGACGATGGTGCCCGAATAATCGAGTTCCACACCCGGCCGCGCCTGGAAATTTGCCTGCGAGGCGAGGCCGCCGAGATTTCCGTAATCGGCCGAGATGTTGAAGTTCTGGATGAAATTGACGACCGTGCCGGCCGCGTTGTCGGCAAGGAAATTGGGGTCACTTCCAGTCGCGCCGACGTCAAGAGTCGCCACGCCATCGGCAATAGTCACGCCAACAAAGTCGCCACTGTTGACGACGTCCTGGAGGTTCCAGCGCTCGAAGCCGATGAGATCGATGGCGCTCGCGCCTTCGATATCACCGGCATAGGTCATGTTGACCGTCTCGCCGTTTTGCCCGTCGATTACCGGCAGGCGGAAATTGACCGTGCCGCCCGTATCGCCGGGCACATAGGTGTAATAGGTCGTGCCGTACATCGTCATCGGCACGAGCCGCGCCTCGGTCTGGAGCGCCGCCACGTCGATCACCGCGCCACTCTTCACATCGATCGCGCCGTTCTGGTCGGTGCCGATATTGACTGTGCCGCCCGAGGCCTGGCGCGGATCGTCCTTGGTGTAGCCATTGGCATGGGCGTCGATCAGCGCCGTGCTTTCAAGGGTGACGCCGGTGAGGCCGTAGAGATCGACCGTGCCGCCATTGGTGCCCGATACATCGATCGTGCCGCCGATGTCGACCAGCCCGCCATCGGCGTCGAGCAGCACGTTCTGCGCCTTCAGCTCATCGCCTTCCGGCAGCACGAGATCACCCGCGCCCGTGGTGATGTCGATCGTGCCGCTGAAATCCTTCGCGAAGCTCGTGCTGAACGTCGCAAGATCGAACGAGCCGCCCGTGGTCAGGTCGAGCGAGCCGCCGCCATTTGGCGCGGAAGCGTCGATCGTGCCATTCATGTTGAAGCTGCCATTGGCCGCGGAGAGCGACAGCGTGCCGGCCGTTCCGGCGTCCCCGCCCACGGAAATCGTGGTGCTGGAATCCGCATCGATGTCGCCGTCCTGCGCGATGAGAGTGAGCGTGCCGCCCGGCGCGGAGACGGTGCTGGGATCGGCGGAATCGCCGAAGGTCTTCGAATAGGACGGCGTTTCGATCACCGCGTCGCCCGAAATATCAATTCCGGTCTGCGAATTGAGCGTGAGATTGCCGGCCGTGGC
This sequence comes from Rhizomicrobium sp., assembly GCA_035502355.1. GTDB lineage: Bacteria > Pseudomonadota > Alphaproteobacteria > Micropepsales > Micropepsaceae > Rhizomicrobium. The sequence goes on from DATJUM010000151.1 coordinate 15,761, forward strand.
GCGCAGCTCGGTATTGTCGACCGAAATGTTGTAGCCGGCGATAGAGAGCGATGCGCCCGGAACGGCCTGCACATCCGGCACGCTCGCGCCGGTCGGATTGTCGATGGTGACGGAACCCGTGGTCACCAGCGACAGGCTGGGGATGGTCTCATTGACGCCCGGCGCCGGCGTGGATCCCATGTCGCCGAGATAAGGCGTCTCAAGCGTCAGCGCCGCAGGGCCGAAATCGACCGTGCCCTGGCCTACCATCATCATGCCTTTCGGCGCCGACAGCGTGACGTTCTGGCCAAAGCCATAGGTGCCCAGCGTGCCCCAGCCGAAATCGATCTGCTGGGCATTCACGGTGAGATCGCCATTGCCGCAGGCGGGCATGCCGCTCTGGCCGCAAGCGCTGCCGCCATTGCCGTCCAATGTCAGCGTATCGGCGTTCAGCGTCACGGAATCGCCGCTGAACAGCGACAGACCCTGCGCATCGAACGTGACATTGCCGAAATTGTAGGTGCCCGAAGCGAAGCCGATCGTGTCCTGCGACAGGATCGTCAGTTCATCGGCCTTGCTGAACAGCGCCTGCAATTGGGGCGTGATGACGAGACCGGAGCCCTCTCCGTTCGACGAAAACGTCACCTCTCCGGCGCCAACCGCCAGATATTTCGCGGCGATATCGGCATCGGAGGCGATGGTCAGATCGCCGCCCGAATCAAGCAGGACGGAATTGCCGGAGAGATCGACATCGCCGACCGTCAGGGAGGCGGCGCTTTCCGGCAGCGTGGCAAGGCGCTGCGAGCCGTTGGAGACGCGCAGCAGCGCGGCCTGGCCGTCGACCGCGTAATCGCCGGTCAGCGGAATATCCGGATTGCCTTTGGCGATGATGGTGGCGCCGTCGTCGAGCGTGATGCCATCGCTCGCGGCCAGAATGACTTCCGGCGCGGTCAGCGGATGCCCGGAATCATTGGCGACGGTAATGTTTTCCGCCGTGACATCGATCGATGTCGTGCCGTCGGAATTGTCGGTGCGCACACCGCCGATCAGCAGGCTCGATGCGTCGAGATCGTCGAGCGTGCCGGCGGTGATCTCGATCGCGCCGGATTGCGGCGGCGTGTCATCGAGTGTCGACACGATGTCGAAATCCGCGCCGCTGATATCGGCTTCGGAACCGCGGCCGCCTTCGGCCGGCGCCGTCAGGAATGTCGCGTCCGCAACCAGAGCTTCGGTCGGGGCAAGCACCAGCCGCCCGGCGTCGAGCGGCAGGCGCGGCGTGATCTCGTCATTCGACGCGGCGAGCTGCGCAAAGAACGTGTCCGCCGAAGTGAGCGCGATGTCGGAATATTGTTCGAAGACGCTTTGCGACTGCACTTCGAAAGCGTCAGGCGTCGCGCTGCGCGCGTCGGTGCCGGCCACGCCGTAATAGCCGGACATGAGAACCGTTCCGTCGGTGAGGCGCGTACTCGTATCGGGCGCGATGGACGCATCGTTCTCGTCTTCGACGATGCGCATGCCGCCCGGCAGCGTCGCATATTGCGCGGGCAAGAGCGTGTACCAACCGGCTTTGATGCCATCCCCGCCGGTCAGATAGACGCTTTCGCCCACGGCCGATGCGGAGTAGAGGCTGCCGTAATTTGCGGAATAGATCGGATCATAGGCCGCGACAGTGGCGGATGAAACGCCCGGCACGATCGCGTAGACCTGCTCGCCGCCCGGATAGAGATAACCGCCATTGCCGCTGAACTCGTTGGGATTGTCGTAGTCGAGAACGTCGCGCGAGCCGCCCGTGCCGGGGATGAATTCGTAAGCATAGAGGTCGCCGCCGCCGCTGAGGTCGACGGTGGCACCGGCGTTGAGTGTGACCGAAGCGCCGCCAAAATTCAGAACGGCTGCCGGTGGCGCGGTGAGTTCCGATTCGCCCGTCGGCGAGAAATACCATTCCGCCTGGTCAGTCGTGGTTCCGTACGGAATGCTGAGTCCGGCGGCGGAGACGGAGGTGATGCTGCCGGAGAGCGCGGTGACGGAAGTCGTCCCTGGCGCGACCTCCTGACCGTTTATGCTCAGACCCGAATCCGAACCAATCGTCAGCGTACCCACGGGTACGCGGATCACGCCGCCAAGCACGATATTCGCGGCATCGATGGTCAGATCGGCGCCCGCCGAATAGGGCGTTTCGGGTGTTGTTTGCGTCGTACGCCCGAAGGTGATCGTGCCGTTCAACGAGGTAACATCAAAGGTCGAACCGGTCGTGGGATAGACCTGCGCCGCGTCGATGGTGAGATTGCCGTAGACCGACAGCTGGCCAATCAGCGTGTCGGCAATATCCCCGGTTCCGGAAATGCCATCGGTGAGACTGGCCGGCTGCACGCCAATCAGGCGCACATCGCCGGTCGCATCGAACGTCACATTCGCAACCGACTCGTCGAACAGTATCGCGCCCTCGACATCAATGTCGTCGGCGCGGAAGATGACGCTGTTGTTCTCCGGCAGGCCGCTGGGGGCGGCGCTTGATTGTTCGACGCTGTCGAGGCCGATATAGGGCGCCTCGATCGTAAGCACGCCGCCAGAATTCACGGTCGGAACGTAGGATTGATCGGTGTCGATGCTACCGCCTTCGCCATTGTAGGGAATCGATTCGAGAATGAATGCGCGGCTCAGACTGATCGTGGCATCGCCTACGGAATTGATGCTCCCCTGGGCGATGAAGGTCGAAAAGCCGGCCGCGGCAATCTGCTGCTCCGAAACCGCGTCGAGCGTCGGTGTCGATGGATCATTCTGATAGAAAATGGGATCGGGCATCTCGAGCGTGCCGCCAAGCGCCTCGGGTGCGCCGCCCTGCGCCAGGATCGTCGCGCCCGTGATCGTTCCGCCATTGCCCATGTCGAGGGTGCCGCCATTGCTCCACACGCGCGTCGGCACATAGGTTCCGTCGGCACCCAGCTCGTCATAGACGGCCGATGCACCGGACAGGTTCAGCGTGGCGCCGGGCTCTGCGACGACCTGCTCTGCCATGGTGAAGGCTTGCGGATCGTTATCGACGCCGTTCACATCGGCGGTGTTGTAGGAGCCGTAAACGCCGAAACCGATCGTCTCTGCAAAGAGCAAATTGGTGCTGAGATAGCTCGGCTGCGATTCGAGGGTACCCCCGGCATAAAGTGTGCCGGTCACATAATGCGGCACACCGGGCTCGACGGCGTAGGGGTCGAGAACGCTGGTGCCGGCAAGATCGGTGACACTGCCCGCGCCCAGTTGAATGCCCACGCCCTTGCCCAATGTCCCAAGCAGATAGATAGTATCATTGATCGCAACGTAATCATTGGTGCAGATGGTATTGCCGCATGTGATGCCAAGGTCCTCGGCCTGGTAATCAATGGCGTTCTCGTCGATCGTACCATTGGCATTGCACGAGAAAGCCTCGCAAAGGCTGGTGACGGCGAGGCCAGTCGAGTAGATCAAGGGAAGCATTTCCGTCTGATCGATCGTGCCGCCCAGGATTCGGATCGTGCCATTATTGTCCAGCTGCGAGACGGTGAGAACGCCGCCCGGCGCATCAAGCAATTTCCCGCCCTTGTCGATCTGAAGCTCGATGAGGCCGCCAAGCGCGAGGTTCACGGCCTTCTGATCCCACACATCGGCGGGGATGTTCGGCTTGATGACGGATTCGATGTTGCTGCCCGTCGGCAGATTCAACAGGGCTGCCATCTGCGCGTCCTCGCGCGCCGGATCGTTCAGCGCGAGGGCGTAATACGGCTCGGCGAGATCAAGGGTCCGTCCGGCACCGACCGTCAAAACATCGGTCGCGAGAACGGCGTTGTAGCCGCCATAACCATTGGTGAACTGGTTGGCAAAAAACTTTGTTTCATACGTCGTTATATCGTAATTCGAGAACCCCGCCGCAGAGAAGAAATCGAGCGGCAGTTCCGTCCCGGTCGAGGGAGTGCCATTGCCGAAGCTGATCGCCGGCGTGTCGAGGCTGAAAGTGCCGCCGCCATCGAATCCATAGGCATCGATGGTGCCGGGCGCGATCACCACGCGTGCGTTGATCTGGCCGGGGTTGTCGGGGAGATATTGTTCGCCGTCGATGTCGTTATTATTGACACGGAATCCCGGAATCCCTTCCTGCTGATCGGAGTTAAAGCTTGCCTGGACGTAGTTCGTCTCGTCGATAAGACTCACATTTCCGCCCGTCGACGACAAATCGACATCGCCGAGCGGCGACACATAGCCGCCACCCGACACGTCGAGGAGCGCACCCTTGTTGATATAGATGCTTCCGCTGATGTCCTCGTTGACGTCCTGATCCTGGTTATAGCCCTCATTTTCCTGAACATTGAGTAATACGCTCGGTGCGGCGTTGAGCGTGATACTGCCGCCATCGGTATAAGCGTCCCCGAGAACCTCCCCCGGCCCGGCGCCATAATCATTCGTCCAAAGCCCGCGCGCCGAAAGCGTGCCGTTGATGGTGATGTCGAACGAACCCAGTTGGGCCACTTCGGGCACGAAGACAGAACCGGAGCCGGAACTGTTCAGACCTGTGCCGCTCCCGTATACGGCGAGCGTCTGCAAATTGATGCTGCCCGACGGCACAAAGACGTTGCCGTCCACAGTGATGGCGCGGCCCGCCTCGACGTCGAAGTCTCCGCCCGCCGCAAGGGTGACATCGGCGCCCTGTTCCACATTGACCTCGCCGCTGGTCGCAAGCGCGAGATCGTCGAGCCCCATATCGGAGAGCGCGGTCGCCGAAAGCGTGATCGTATCGATGCGGTCGGTTGGCAGATAGGAATCCGCAGCGCGCGTCGCAATAACGAGCTGGCCGTTCACGATCGAAATCGACTGCCCGTACTCCAGATTGCCCGATACGGGCTGATAGTTCGACTGGGTAACGATATCGATGTCACCGCCGCCGTCCATGGCACCACTTTGCTCCGCGTCCTCGGCAAACGCCTGGACGAACAGCAACCCGCCGACCGGAAGCTGCGAGGGCGCCGCCTGCACGTTGCGCGCATCGCCGTAAACGCCGGATGTACCAGTTCCGACCTCGGCATCTTCAAGCTGCATGGGGCCGGGGAAGGCATGCGCATAGACACTGCCGTCGAGGACGACGACGGAGGATTTCAGCGTCAGCGTCCCGGCATCGCGGCCTTCCGTGTATGCGGCTTCGTACTGCCCCTGCGTCAGCAGCGGATCGCTCCAGGTCTGCGAGACGCCCCAGCGCGATTGCGTGACAGTGTAACCGTCATAGATGCCGACATAGGTATCATCGGGATTCGCATCGCCGATATTGACGATATTGCCCGACGAATCGATCAGCTCGGTGGTCTTCACCCAGCCGGCCTGATAGGTGACCCAGCCACCGTCGAGATCGATCACGGCGCCCGACTTTACCGTGACATCGCTCGCCTCCTCGGAATTTCCGCCGGACACGAAACTGTCAGCTCCGAGCGTGACATTTCCGCCGGTGGTCATCAGCTGGCGGACATTTATGCCGACCTGCTCGTAGTAGCTCGCGGCAGGCACCAGCGGCGAACCGACCCAGGCCACGCCGTCGGAGCGCACGCCCGACAGGCGCGGATCGACATAGACCGTGGCACCGTCGAGGAAACTGTCCTTGTCGGCGGTGCTGTCGTCCTGGAGCGTGTTCTCGGTGACGGGATGAATGGCGATGCTGTTGTAGGAGGCCGGTATCTCCACATCGGGCAGTCCCGCCACGTCGATAACGGCACCTGTATCAATGAAAACGCGCGAGGTCCCCTGGCCCTCGTCCACATCGTTATACGTATCCGCGCCTGAAGCGACGCCCACCGTCACATCTCCGCCGGGCGCGTAGATCATCGCATTCTGCTGCACCTCAACGAGCGAATCATCGCCGCCGATCACCACTTTCGACGGCTTGAAATCCTCGATCGACACGGGGTCCTGGGGAATCGTCTCTGCGGTGGGATCCGGGCCGATCGCGATGGTGCTTCCGGCGCCGAGCTGGACATTGCCGGCATCGACCTCGACGAAGCCGTTTCGCGACACGCTGGTCGTCGCTTCGAGGATGCCGTCGTTGATCACGCCGCCGTTCGCGGGACTCATCGCCGACACATAGCCCTGCGGCGAGGACAGGATGGCATCGCTCGTGTTTTCGACATAGGACAAATCGAGGCCCGCCTGATTGACCTCGCCGGAAGACAGCGAATAACCGCGAATGTCAGGTGTCGCCGATCCCGACGCACCGGTGGAGCGCAGCAATGTTACCAGGTATCCGGCCTCCAGACTGACCTGGCCTTCGGGCGCGGTGATTTCGCCGGAATTGACGATCTCGGGAGCCGTCAGAAGGACATAACCGCCCGAATCGGCCTGGATATTCGCGCCGGCCGCCACGCTGATCGAGCCCGGCTGCGAATAGGTGACCTCTTCGCATGTCGACGATCCGTCACTGCAAGAGGCCGTCGCGGAGAACGTATAGTCCGAAGCTTGATTCTGGGTATCCTGGTCCCTGTAGCCGAGCAGGCCGTATTCCAGGAAGTAATCATTTCGATCCTTGATCGAAAGCGGTTCTTCTCCACTCCCCGATATGTTATTATATGCTTGGCCCACGTCCAGCGTGCTCGCAATCAGGGCGTTGACGTTGACCTGCGAGGCGCCGCCGAACAGGATGCCGTTCTGGTCGATGATGAGAACGGTGCCCTGTGCCTTGATGGAGCCGAGGATTTCGGCCGGCGAAGTCGAATCGCCGACAATGCGGTTGAGCGCGATCCAGGATGTTTCGGCAATGCCCTTGAAAGTCTGCTCGAAATTGACCGTGGTGTTCTGACCGACATTGAAAGAATCCCAGGACAGAATGGCGCGCTGCTGGGTCTGCTTGATCGTAACTGTTACATTGTTCCCGGACTTGGTCTCGGTCGGCTGATCGGCGCCCTGCCAGGTGCTCGTTCCCGTCGGATCGCGGGCGGCCGGTACTGGATCCGGCACTTCCTGCAATCCGCCGATCACCAGGCCATCGGGCACGTTCCCGGTGGTGCCAAGCACCGCCTGCCGGGCTGCGTCCTGTGCCTGCTGCGCCAGCTGCAGCGCCTGGGCGACCTGCGCCTGATACTTCACCGCGCGCGCCGCGGCCGCGCTCATGCCCGCCCGTTCGGCGGCTTCCTCCGCAGTGTTGGGATTCTTCAACAGCCGGCCGACGATTTCGTTGTTGACCGCCACTGCCGCCCTGAGCTGGGCGAAGCTCTGGGCGTGAGCGTGGGCAAGCCCGATCGCCGTCACAAGCGCCACGACGCTGGAGCCGCGCAGGAGTTTTCCACGCAGTCTGTTGCCGCGCCGTTCCCTCATCCGAATCGTCCCGCTCATGGCGATCTCCTTCGTTGCGGCCCTCGTCAGTGTCCTGCCCCGGCAGTGGCCGCAGCCGGCAGCTTTGCATTCGGATTGTACTTGCCTTCATAGAGGCGGTCGTCGAATCCCTGCGCCTCGTTCTCGAGTTCGACGCGCTTGATGGCGATCAGCGGTTCATTGGCACCGATCGCATCGCCCAGATTGAATTTCTCATACGCGTCGAGAATGTCATTTCCGGTCTTGAACAGCTTGGCGTTCTTGTCCTCGCAGACGCCGAGTTTCTTCTGGACGTCGTCGAGAGCCTTCTTTGCCGTGTCGCGATCGGACTGCGCCTGCTGCAGCGTGCCGGCGGCCTGCGTGGCGGCATCCTTGTATTGCGTGACCTGGGCCGCGAGATCGGCCTCTTTCTGCACATCGGCGGCGCTGCGCCTGGGACGGGCGGCGAGTTGTGCCCTCGCCGCTGCGAGCTGCGCCTTCAGATCGTCGCGCTCCTTCTCCGCCGCGGCCTTTGCGGCTTCGAGCGAGGCCTGCTGATCCTGCAGCTGCTGGACCTGGTTCATCTCCGACCGCAACTGGTCGCGCAGCCGGTCTTCGAGCGATTGCGCGTCGGTCGGCGCTGCGAGAAGATTCACCGCCAAGAGTACGAAGAGCACAAAGCAGGACTGCACGCGAAGCGCGCTCTTGTGTTCGTGCCCTTTGCGCTCCTCGTGGTTAGATACAATTCGCATCGTCAGAACGCCGTGTAGAGGTCGAGCTGGAGGACATCGATGGCGAGCGGGGGGCCATAGACCTGATTGGAGCTGAACCAGCGCGCCTGCAGCCAGGTGTTGTGGAACAGGCCCATCGTCGCCTTCACGTAATAACCCTTGGCGTTGGTACCGCCGAGGTTGAAATCATAATCGGTGAAGGCATCGAGCACCGCGTCGGGCTGCAGATATTTGTAGCCGGCGGTGATATTCCATTCCCAGCGCTCGCGCGGGTCGGGCTCGCCGAACAGCACCTGGCCCATGAAGGCGTTGGGGCCGCTCTGGAGCGTCTTGGTGGTCGAATCGTAATTGGTCACCGGATAGACGCCCTCCGCGGCGTAGCGGTCGACCATGCCGCCGTCATAGGCGAGATTGCGGACGTAATCGCCGGTGAAGATAAGGTGTTCCTTCGGGGCGAGCAGGAGGTCGAAGGACGAAGTGAGATCGAGCTCCTCATACTTGAACAGCAGGCCCGCATATTGCGGCTGGGTATAGTCCGTCGGACTCGACGGATCAGGAATGATATTGCGGATGAGAAAGAGCGTGTTGCCCTTCTGCATGTAGAACGGCACCGTGTCGTCGGTCGAACATTGCTCGACTTCCAGATAGATCGGGCAGGGCGTCGAAAGTTCGCCCTGGTCGTTCAGGTAGTAATACATCGAGACGGCAGTGCGCCAATCCCATTTCTTCGTGGCCCAGTCCTCGCCGACCTGGCCGCCGAACATCCATTCGTTGCGGTCGGGAGATTTTGTCGGGCTGTAGGTGGGAAAATTGTAGTTCATATAGCCGACCGGGAACGCGCCGATCGTGCCGAATGCACCGAGGCCCTCCGCGCCGATCGGCTTGGTCAGCGAAGATACTTCGATGCCGTCCATGTTCAGCGTATCGTGAAACACGAGACTGGTCCGGAAGAACGGGTCTTCCATGCGACCGATGGTGACCGAAGCATTGGCGAACGGGTCCAGCGTCACATAGGCGAGGTTCAGAAAGATGTTCTCCTTGGTCCAGCCGCCGCCGAAAATCTGGGTGGTGGAGACCGGGCCGTTGTCGGTGCCCGAGGCCAGCTGGATCCCTGCCTGCACGCCGTCGCTGACGTTCGCCGTCATTCCCAGGCGCGCGCTGAGGCTCATCTGGTTGATGCGGTTCTGGGTCGTGTTGAGAAATGGAATCTTGTTGAGAATGGTGTTGGGATTGACGTCGGTGGGGCCGTTGGCATTGAAGGCCTCGTAATTGACGTAACCGTCGACGCCGTCGCTGCCGATATTGTTCGCGCCGTAGAAGTCGGACTCATCGCGCATGCGCATGAGCCCGTACCAGTTGAACCGTTTCAGCCAGCTGGGCAACGCATTGGGCTGCGCCCAGTTCTCGGCCCTAGCCTGCCTGATCACGTCGGCCTTCACTTCGTCGCGAATCTGGTTCTTCACGATCTCCGGCACATAGGGCACGCGCACCACGCCCGGTGCGGGCGGCGGCAGTTCCGGCCGTTCCGCAGGAATGGGGACCGGCACGGCGGCTGTGGGCGCCGCCGCTTTCGCCGCCTTGGCCTGGGCTGCTTCCTGCTCGGCTTCCTTGAGCAGCGCGTCGGCGCTCGCCTGGGAGATCACCTTCTGCTTCACGAGCAAATGGATCAGATTGACCATCGCGCTTTGCGAAGGCCCGCCGTCCGTCTGCGCGCCGGCAGGTGCGGCGCCGAAACACAGCGCCGCGGCTGCGACTCCGGCAGCCAGTCTCCCCCGCAAACCAAATCCCTTCATCACCTGCCCCTGTTATAATGACACCACGCCCCATGCGTCCCCTCCGGGTCACGCGCGATGGCGCCCCTCGATGCGGATGCGCTGTGGAAACTGGAGATCGGATGGCGGCGGTTCGTCGAGCGCCGGCATCTCCTGGAGTGCGGCGACAAGATCCTCGTCAACCTTCGAATCGCCACTCGATTTCAGCACCGACGCACGCGTGACATGGCCGTTGGCATCGACCCACACCGCCATGTCCGCGGTGAAAACGAGATGATTGACGCGATCGTCGTTCTGGATGGTCTGCTGGAGCGCCGTGCCGAGATATTGCGTGTAATTGGCATCGCCGAACCCGCCGCCGGAGCCGACATTGCCATCCCCGCTGCCGGCCTGGATGCCGAACGCGTCACTTCCGGCCTGCGCCGGGCCCGCCTCGGTGATCGTTTTGGGCGCCGAATTCACTTCTTTCGGCTGGGAGATCTGTTTGGGCTCTTCAATTTTCTTCTCCACCTCGGGCTGTTGTTTGGGCGGCGGAGGAGGTGGCGGTGGTGGCGGCAGCGTGGCGACAAGTGTGGGCAGCGGCGGCGCTTCGCGCCGGATGCCCGCCGTGTCATGCAGGAAATAAAATACAACACCTGCAATGACGAGCAGGATGCCACCTGGAATGGCGAGGCCCTTCAGCCTTGAGCCCCAGTCTTCCCGGAATTCCTCTGCAAAATCCGCCATGGCTTCAGTCCTGCTGTTGCTTGCCGGTCACCAGACCGACATGGGGAAGATCGATACGGCGCAGGAGATCGAGAACCTCCATCACCTTCTGGTACTCAACGGTCGCATCGCCCTTCACGATGACCGGAAAGTCCGGCGTCAGCGCCTTCTGCGTCCTCAGCCGCGATTCGAGTTCGGGCAGCGTCACCGGATAGGCGTCGAGAAACACCTGGCCGTTGTTGTTGATGGTGATGGCCTTGGTCTGCGGCTTGGCGAGGCTGACGGTCGCGCTCGCCTTGGGCAGATCGACCTTGATGCCCTGCACCGACGCGGTGGTGAGAATGATGAAGATGATGAGCAGCACATAGGCGAGATCGAGCATCGGGGTGATGTTGATGTCGTCATAGGGCTTGTCTTCGTCCTTGACCTGCATGGTTCAGGTCCTCCTATTCGGCCGCGCGCGCATATTCGCGGCCGCTATAAAGCTCGGCCACGCGCGTGATGAATTCATCGACGAACACCTGCATGTTCGCCGAGACGTTCTTGTTGCGGATGATGAGGTAATTATAACCGAACAGCGCGGGGATCGCGACGGCGAGGCCGGCGACGGTGGCGAGCAGCGCGGCGGAGATGCCTGGCGCGATGGCGTTGACGTTCACGTCGCCGGACGCCGCGATGGCGGCGAAGGTGATCATTACACCCACCACCGTACCCAAGAGCCCGAGAAACGGGCCGCCGGAGATCGAGATCGTGAGCAGCACCATGGAGCGCGCGAGCCGCTGATTCTCCCGCACCATTGACGCATCCATGATCGCGCGAATGACTTCGATGGCCTCCGCGTTGAGCACCAGCGGGCGGCCAGAACTCGTGCGGCGGTGAATTTCGTCGGAAGCGGCATGGTAGATGCGCCAGATGGACGATCGCGCCATCTGCCGGCGCTGACGGTCACTTGTCTTCGTTGGATCCGTCCGAATTGCGCGTATGGCGAGCGGGTTGCCGCCATGCTCCCGGAAGAGCTTGATGAATGCGTCATTGGCCTTGTCGACCGTGCCCACATAGCTCGCCTTAGTGAACATGACGAACCAGGAGATGACCGCCATGATCCCGAGAATGCCGATGACAACCCACGCATCGACCGTCACCGATTTGACGATGATGCCGAAATAGCCGAAGCCGAAGCCCGCCTGCTTTTCATCGATGCCGAAAGTGACCAGCCGGGAATCCGGCCCCTGCCCCATCACGTCGGCGCGGATGAGCCCGGCACTGCGCGCGACTTTGGACAGCCGGATCTCGTCCATCTCGCCAATGAAGGGCGACGCCGCCGAGGCAAGCGTCTCGCCCTGCGGCACGCCGCCGAAGCCCGTTATGCTGTTGAGCGCCGGCAGCGCACCGGCTGCGGTGGCGACGCTCTTGCCATTGACATAGAGCGTCAGGGTCTTGCCGTCTGCCGTGAACGCGATGTGTGTCCACTGCCCTTTGGCGACGGCCTGCCGGGCTGCGATCCGCACAGCGCCTGTGCCTTGTATCTCCGCGAAAGGTGTTCCCGAGTCGAGGCCAATCAGGAGCGCCGCGCCATTGTCGGCGCGTGCGTAGAGCACTTGTCGCGGACCTGGCACATCGGCCTTGACCCAGGCGCTGAAAGTAAAACTCCCGCCCGGCGTGATGGCGAGCGATGGGCTCGCCGGTACGGTTATCGGGCCCGCGCCGGTAAAGCGCGCGCCCTTGCCGATGATGGCACCGGTATCGATGCCCGCAGGCGCATTCTGTGCGTTGTTGGCGTAAGCGGTCTTGTCCTTGGGCGGTGCGCCCGCATCTTCATCGAAGTGATAGACAAGCGTGTAATCGGCATCGAAGGTGCCGGCGGCATCGCCGCCCGGCGGCGCCTTCTTGTTAGCGTAGTAGAGCCAAATCTGTTTGACCGAGCCCGCCGGGAAGTCGGGAACATCGACCCAGATCGCCGCAACGCCCAGCAACGGGTCGAACTGTTCGATATGGAACGGCAGCGGTGTTTTGTCGTCCGACCCGATGAACCGCAGATCATTGCCGTTGTCCTGGGCATCGCCGAAGCTGAAATTGCCGGTATGCAGCCGGATGAGAACCGGCACGCGGCCGACCGCTTGCGAGATGTCGGCACCCTTGGGCGTGGTATCGATGGCAATCTGCTTGCGATAGGACCAGTCGGTCTGCCACCAGGCCAGCGCCTGCGTGGGCGCAAGCGCGAGCAGTGCAAGCAGAAGCCAGCCCCGGCGCCAGCCAAAGCGTCGCATCGAAGCGATGATTGCCGGTGTCGTCACGTTACATCTCCGATTTGACGCTGAAGGTGAGGCGCGGCTTTCGCGCCGGTGTTGCCGGTCCGCTGCGCAGCGGCAGGCCGACATCGATCAGTCCCGTGAGATGACCGAGCGCGCCGATGCGCATGCCCGCCCCAATGCTCTCGAGCGTGTAGGCGTCGGTCTGTCCGGAGAGCGCGCCCAGAACCCAGACATGCGCGAGATCGGCAAAGCTGTAGACGCGCCAGTCATCGATCGCCGACATGTCCAGGTAAGGCGAAAGCAACGTCGTCAGCGAAGGGCTGCGCAGCTCGTTGGATTCGAGAAGTCCGTCATCGCCGATCGCTTCGGACTGCAGATAGCCGCGCACCGAAGTAAGGCCGCCGGCCGCGAACTGCTCGCTCGAAAGCAACGGCTGGTCGGCAAGCTGTCCCGCAAAACGGAGCACGCCCAGGGTCTCGTACGGCAGGTGCTGGGTGTAGGTGATATCCTCGTTGAGATGGATGAAATTGGCGGTGGCGAAGGCGCGGTTGTTTTCGTAATCGGACGCTCCGCTGCCCAGCCCGCGAACGCCGAGCACGGCGCTCGACTGGGACGTGACGGTGAAGTCGGGCGTCGTCCAGTTCAGGTTGTAAGTGGCGGTAACCGGTACGTATTCGACGATCGCCGTCGAGCCGCTGGTCCCGAATGTAATTCCTTCGAGAAAATGTTTGACGTCGAGGCCGAAACTGAAAGTCTGTGCGAATTCGTCGAAGGCCGGCAATTGCAGCACGCCGCGCAGACCCGCCGTGTAGCCATCGCCGAGCACGTTGGTGCCACCCAGCGTGTTCACGTCACTGTTCGACTGGTAGCCGTAAGCGAGAATGTTCCATGGACTTCCCCAAACCGGTGCGAGATAGGAGCCGGAAAACACCTGCCCGCTGCGAACATCTTGCGGCGCCCGGAGCCAGGTGAACGAGGCGGTTTGCCCCATCTGCCACAGATCGTCGTAACTGACAGTTGCGATGGTCCGCAGGGGATCGGTGTTGGGGCTGTGGTCGTTGTTGACTTCCGCAGAGGCATGCAGCGGCAGCGTATCGGTGACGTGCAGGTCGACATCGATCGTTCCCGGCACTTCGCCAGGCTTCAGAATCGGGGTAACGCGCCGGTCCGGCAGGCGGTTCACGTCGTTCAATTCGGCCTGGGCGACCTGGATATTTGGAACGGTACCGGGCGCGAACGCGGGAACCTGCGATTTGATAGTGCTCGGCAGACTATATTGCGAGCCGACGACACGAAGCCGCCCGATGGGCGCCTCGACCACATGCAGCTTGACAATCCCGTTTGTGACGGTCTGCGGCGGTATCTCCACCACGACCGACTGATAGCCGCGCGACTGATAGGCCTGCTCAAGCGCTTTGCGTGCAGCCTCCACATCCTCGCGCGTGCGCTGGGGACCGAGAAAAGGATAGACCGCCGTTTCGATCGCTTCCTGGTCGAGGATCGTATTGCCGTCCACGTCATAGGCGTCGATATCGACCCGGCGCTCGGGCGCCTTGGCCGCAGGCGCAGTCTGCTGGGCGGGCGTAGCAGGCGAAGTCGGCGATGAGCCGGCAGGCGCGGGTGCGGCAGGATTGGCTTGTGCAGGCGCTGCCTGCTGTGCGTGGGCGACGGAATTTGCCGCAGGCACCGCAACCGCGGCGCAAGCAAAAACCCGAGCACCAAGCCCGCAAATGCCCCGAATTAACGCCATTTTTCCACACACCCGCCCATCCGGGGGGTGCTCAATCGCCGCCCCAAGCGCACCCCGCTTACGCCTACCGAAGTCGGTTAACAGTTTTATGACGGTTAACGTGTTTCCGTTCGCATCTTTCTACCATAACACCATAGAAACCACTAACTCTATCTGTCAATTCGTATTTTGACGCGGCGGCACGCCAACGTCAGGATCTCAGCAGCGGGAGATCCTGCGCCGCCCTGTTTGTCGGACAGCGTGCACGACCAGCCCTTCCAGCATCGGACGAAAATTGGGCCGACGCTTCGTGCACGTCGCAAAACTTTCACATCAGCGTCACGGACACGTTGAAAAGCGGGCGTATCCGCGAACCAATTTCCGAACCGGTTTCGCGAAAACTGGCGTGAGAGGTCGTGCTTTGGAGGAGAGCCCGAGTCGGCTACGGCCGTTTTCAAGTAAATAAGCGCTCCATCGGATAGTAATACAGTAAAGATCGCCGGATCGACTCTACATTGAGCCGGACTTCTGGCTTTTGTGTTTATCATAACGCGTGAACTTTTGTTGAATTCTTGACCAATACTATTGCCCAGAGGGGAAACTCGATTATCATCGAGTCGCGCCTGTGGAGTTGCAGCAGGCGAAAAGCTTTCGGCGCGCTGTGTGATTAGTTCACGGAATTACGTCCGTCGGCGACGGCTGAAGGTGAGAGGTGGGAACACACGCGTAACCAGGTTCGGGACGAGTGACCGACAGCACCCGCACAGGGATTTCGCATTTCAACCAACCAAGGAGACCGACTGACATGCAAAAACTGAATCGCAATCTGCTGGCGACCGCCTGCCTTGCCCTTCTCGGCACGGCCGGGATGGCCACCGGCGCCAACGCCGGGACGTGTTTTGGCGACACCAATTGCAGCCTCGGCGCAAACCCCTACGTCTTCGGGCCGAATGACATCTTTGCCGGCGGCTCCTCGCTGATCGCCCCCTATTGGCGCCAGACTGATGACTGCTATGGCCTGCCGGCCGACCTGATCACCAAGGGAACCCCGCCCACTTTCGTGGACGAGCAGCTGGTCGACACCGAAGGTCAGAACTGCGCGAACACGCATATCGATAACACCGACACGTCATGGTACATTTCCACGGGTTCGGGCTCGGGCATCCTCGGGGTGTTCAGCCATGACCCGGTGAGCTTCTGGGGTGAAGTCAACACCAACGGTCCCCAGTACTTCCCTGAAGTGTATTTCGCCAATTCGGACGCCGGCCTCGGCACGACCGACATCGACGCCTATAACAACGGCAGCAACTCCTATTGCCAGGGCTCGACCTGCATCGACATTGCCGCGCCTGGCGGTCTTTCTTCATGCAACGGCGAGCAGAACGGCGTATATCCCAACCCGCTGCAGTGCTACGGCCCGGAAGTCCAGTTCCCGCTCTCGATCGACCCGGTGGCGATCATCTACACCAATGGCGGGATCTATGAGAAAACCTACAACCCCAGCAGCAAGAAAGAAATCGACTACAGCTTCAACATCGTGAAGGCTACCAAATATGGCGGCCTGCGCCTGAGCGTTGGTTCGCTCTGCGGCATCTATAACGGCCAGATCACCAACTGGAACGACCCGTCGCTGACGGCCGACAATGGCGGCGTGTCGCTTGCCGATCCCAACGATCCGACATACCAGCAGACGGGCACTTTCAACGTCAACCTGATCCCGGTTGCCCGCAGCGACAGCTCGGGAACGACTTCGATCACGACCCGTCACCTGGCCAATGTCTGCGCCGGCTATGGTTATAACCTCTACACGACCGGCGCGACCACGATTTCGGCTGCCGGCGCGAATTCGATCGTCGGCAACACCTACAATGTGAACAATCCGAACTACCCGGGTGTTGATCAGCCTGGAAAGATCACGCTGGCGCCGAACAGCGCGGGCGTTGCGCAATATGTGGCGTTTACCCAGAGCCCTGCCGGTGAGGGCGCCCAGTGCAGCAGCGGCACCCAGGTGGAATCCGGCTATACGGATTGCATCCAGCAAGGCCGCGTGGGCTATGATGGCGGCGACTATGTCGAACCGTATGTGAAAGAGAGCCAGACCAATACCTACGGCCTGTTCTCGGCGGCGCTGCAGAACGAGCAGGGCCAGTGGGAAACGGTTTCGCCGAAGGGCGCGGAGATTGCGTTCGCCGACATCCAGCCGCCGCAGACCAGCTCGAAGGGCAAATACTGCGCCAGCTGCACCAATTTCGGCTACCGCGACAATCAGCTGGATTGGGTCGAGGGCCTGAACCCGGCTGAACCGCTCGCCAATCCGTCGGCGTCGAACGCCTATCCGCTGGTCGGCACCACCCAGATGGAAGCCTATACCTGCTACGCGAATGCCGACGCACTCGCCGTCCTGACCGGTGAAATCACCTATCAGGAGACGAGCAAGGTGACCACGAACAAGAAGAAGGGCATTCTCGGCGCGGCCGGCCTTTCGCCCCTGCCAAAGGCCTGGGCCGACGCGATCGAGGACGCGTTTGTCAAGAATACCGACAAGCTGAACCTCGAGCTGAGTTCGGTGTCCAACGGCAAGAGCAGCAATCCGAACTGCGACGGCACGAGCGGCGCCTAAGTCCTTATTACATCACTCCTGTCCCGGGCGGCCCCGTTCATCGGGGCCGCCCTTTTTTACCTTCTTTCCGGAAATCATCGACAGCGATCTGAAACCGTTTGACTCATTAATACGATAGAGTCAGTATATATTATAGACGAGCGGGTTTTTAGCGAGGGCCGTTTCGGTTCGCCCTGTCCGCCGTGGCAACCAGAGGAGATTGATTCCATGTTGAATCTCAGGAACCTGGCGCTGGCTTCGGCCTGTGCCTGGATTGCAGGCGCAGCGGCGTTTACGCCGGAAGCGTTCGCGCAAACCTATGGCAAAAGCGATATTTTCGGCGGCGGCGCCTCGGTGCCGGCGCCCTATGCGCGGCAAACCTTCGACTGCTACGCCAAGCCCACCGATCTTATCATCGCGGGCACGCCGCCGCAGTTCGAGGCGATCCCCGCCTTCGATTATACAGGCAATCCGCCGCAGAACTGTGCGACGCAACACATCACGACGAAAGAAACCACCTATTACGTGTCGGCCAGCGCGGGTCCGGGAATCCTGGCCATCTTCGGCCACGATCCCACCTTCTTCGGCTATATCAACGAGGGGGACGATGAATATTTCCCCAGCGTGCAGTTCGCCATGTCAACGACGCCGCTCGGCACCACCGATCTCGACAACTACGACGATGGCGGCACGGAAACCCAGGGCAAATCGAGCATTACCATTGCCGCGCCGGGCGCGCTGCAATGCAAAGGCGAGCAGAACGGCGTCTACCCCAACCCGCTGCAGTGCTACGGGCCGCTGATCCAGTTCCCGTTCGCGATCACGCCCATCGTGTTCGCCTACAATTCGACCTACGAGAAATGGGTCAACTCGAGCGGCCAGGAGACGGATTTTCACTTCAATGTCCAATACTCTCGTTCGGACGGCAGCGGCGGGCTGAGGATCGACCCCGTCACCTATTGCGGGATATTCAACGGCCTGATCACCAACTGGAACAACTCGGCCCTGCAAACTGACAATGGCGGCGTGTCGCTCCAGGATCCGAACGACACGACGTCACCGTGGAGCGTTCCGCTGCAGATCGTAGGCCGTTCCGACAGCGCCGGTGCGACCAGCATCTTGTCGCGCCATCTGGCGAATGTCTGCGCCGGGATCAACGGCAACCAATACACGACAGGCGCTAGCACCCTGCCCACCTCCCTGCAGGGACCGACCTACAATGTGAACAATCCGAATTACCCGTCGGTGTCGGGTGAGACGCTCGGCAAGTTCACGCTGGCGCCCAACAATTCCGGCGTGGCGCAATACACGGCGTTCACGGCAGTGCCGAGCAGCAGCCTACCCTCGAACTGTACCTATTCGGGGGCCGCGGCCTGCATCCAGCTCGGCCGCATCACCTACAGCGGCACCGACTATGTTCTTCCCTATGTCAACGATCTGCAGCTGAACGATTACAATTTGAACACCGCGACGCTGGAGAATTCCTCCGGCAACTGGGAAGAGGGGACACCGACCACGGCGCAGGCGGCCTATTCCGTCGTACTGCCGCCACAGAGCAATGCGAAGGGCAAATACTGTGCCAGCTGCACGACTTTCGGCTATCGCAACGATCCGACAGCATGGGTGCAGAGCAGCCTGTCGACCGCGGTGATCGCAGATCCCACCGACAGCGGCGCCTATCCGATCGTCGGCACGGCGAACTGGCTGACCTACACGTGCTACGCCAGCAAGGACCAGGAAAAGTCGCTGACCGGCGTGATGAAGTATATCAGCGACGATGCCATCAACTACGATGAAAGCAAGGGCATTCTGGCGGCCGCGGGTCTCGCGCCGCTCAGCAAGGAGTGGCGCGGCGCGATCAAGGGGACGTTCGTATCCAACGCGGACAAGCTGAATCTCCAGATCGGAGTCGCCGGCAGCGGCAGCGTCTGCGGGCAGAACGGCATCGTCGGCGGGTAATTACATATCTTACTGTCAAGCAACCCCCTGTGCAGCGGCCCCGGGAAACCGGGGCCGCTTTTTTGCCGGTTCTGTTCCTCGTGGACGGGAAACCTACTCGCCCGTTTTCGCGGCGGACGGGGAAATCGCGGGATCGTTGCTGGCAAGATGCGGCAGGTCCCCCGTCGTCCAGCCGCCGCCGATGGCCTTGATAAGCCGGATCGACGCCTCAACGCGTTGTGTATCGAGATCGAGCGCGGTCTGTTCGGCCTCGAGGTCGGCTGTCTGCGCGATCACCACTTCGAGATAGTTCACCGCGCCCAGGCGATAGCGCGCGAACGACAGATCTTCGGTCCGCCGCGCTGCCGCAACCGCGAGCGCCTGTTCGGTCGAGGCGTCCGCGAGATGGTGAAGCAGCGCCAGATTGTCTTCGACATCCTGGAAGGCCTGAAGAACGTCGGCGCGATAGGCATCGGCAGCCACGTTCTTCTCCGCCTTGGCAAGCTGGAGCTGCGCCCGGCGCAGGCCGCCCTCGAAGAACGTCATGGCGACATTGGGGCCGATCGACCAGAACAGATTGGGGGCGGTGAGAAGACCGGGGCCGCCGGTGTTCTGCACGCCAAGCGCACCGGCAAGCGTGATGTTGGGGAAGAACGCGGCGCGCGCGACACCGATCTCCGCATTGGCCGCGGCGACTTCGCGCTCGTCCGCGGCGACATCGGGTCTCCGCTCGAGAAGGGTCGATGGAACACCGACCGGCACGTTGGGCACCTTCATCACTGCCGGCGCCGGCGCGAGCGAAAAATTCGAAGCCGGCTCGCCCACAAGCGTTGCGATGGCATGTTCGTAGAGCGCGCGTTGCCCCTCCACGCCGCCGCGCTGCGCCTCCGCGCCGTGAAGCTGCGTAGCAGCCCTGCCGAGATCGACTCCCGACGCCACGCCGCCCGAATGGCGCAGCACAACCAGATCGTAAGCGCGCTGATAGGCGGCCACCGTATCATTCAGGAGCTTAAGCTGCGCATCGAGGCCGCGCAAACTGGCATAATCGCCTGCGAGGTCGGTCTCCAGGCTGAGGCGCGCGTCGGCGAGAAGCGCCGAGGCGGCTTGCTGGCGGGCCTTGCCGGCAGCCACCGTGTTGCGGACCTGTCCCCACAAATCGATTTCGTAATTCACCGTCGTCCCGAGCGTGTCCGACGTATAGACGTCCGGCTCGTCGGCGCCACGAAGCGGGCGATTGTTGGATTGTCGGTTCCGGGTCGGATTCCAGTCGGCTCCGATCGTGGGATAGAGGCCGGCTTCGGCCTCGGCCACATAGGCGCGAGCCTCTTCGTAGCGCTGCAGCGCGCCAGCGAGTTCCGGACTTTGGCGTTCCAGTTCGGTCTCGAGGCCGTCGAGCACGGGGTCGTCATAGACTTTCCACCACGCGCCCCGGGACAGCGAATCTTCCGGCCACGCTTGCACCCACATGCCCGCTTCCTTGAACGCGGCGGGCGTCACGGTTTCGGGGACATGATAGGCGGGCGCGAGCGAACAGCCGGCGAGGAATCCCGCCGAGAGCGCGATGAACGCTCCCCGCACGGCCCCGGCCCTCATCGCGTTGCTATCGCCTCTGATTGGCGCCCGGCCAGGCGCACCAGATCTCCGTTCGCGATTGAATCGGGGGGATTGTCGATGACCCTGTCGGAGGGCATCAATCCCGTGCCGATCTCCACCTTCGTGCCCAGGTCTACGGCAATCGTGACCGGCTTCATCAGGACGCGGTCATTCGGCAGGACGGTGGCGACTTCGAGCCCATGGGCGCGGAAAATCAGCGCGCTTGCCGGAAGCTCAAGCCGCCCGCCGGCACTTGGGAGATCGAACCTGACGCGGGCGTATTCGCCGGGCTTCAGGGCATCATCGGGATTGTCGGCGAGGAGCTCCACGAGCAGCGAATTCGTCTTGTAGTCGATGGCGCGCGAGGTGGAATCGAGAGACGCCGGAAACACCCGACCGGGATATTCAGGTACGGTCAGCGTGGCCGTAAGGCCGGGGCGGATCTGCGCCGAATATTCCTGCGGCACCTCCACATAAACGCGCATCTGGTGAACATCCTGGACGTTGAACAGCGGCGTGCCCCCGCCCGTGCCCGTGTCCGCGCCCGCATTGATGAGCGCTCCGATGTCCACTGACCGGCTCGTCACCACGCCGTCGAACGGCGCGGTAATTCGCGCGAAACCCTTGAGCGCCTGAAGCCGGTCAAGATTGGCCTCGGCGGCCGTGACGTCTGCCTGCTTGACTGCAAGATCGGCGGTTTTGTCTTCCTCTTCCTGTTTCGACACCGCATCGAGCTTGAGCAGGCTGGTCCAGCGATCGGCGGTCGATTGCGCGAGCTTTTCCTCGGCCAGCGCATTGGCGAGCTGCGCCTTTGCCTGTTCGATCTGTTGATCAAGCTCCGGCGTCTCTATGATACCAAGAACGTCGCCCTTGTGGACCTTTGCGCCGATATCCTTGTACCAGATGCGCAGATAGCCCGGGACCCGGGCATAGATCGGCGCGTCATAGTATGCGTTGAGCGTGGCAGGAAGCATCAGGGTCTTGACAGAACCCGCATGCGACGGATTAACGATGCTGACCGTCGGAATAGCTTGCGTATAAGTCCATTTCCGAACCTGCCGGTCCGCCTGAAGCCGGGTAATGATACCGCTTGCCACGATTGCTACGGCGACGCAGGCGGCCACGATTCCAACCAGCTTCAGCCGGCGGATCGCGCTCGGGCTCATTGCCGTTGAGTCAGTGGGCATATGCTTCTCCGCCCTGCCGTGCATCGAGCGTGCTTTCTCTTATTGCCTGCGAAGTTTTCTTTCCGTGAACGATGCTGAACACGACGGGCAGGAAGACCAGCGTGGCGCAGGTCGCGAACAGCAGGCCGCCGATCACGGCGCGGCCGAGCGGAGCATTCTGCTCCCCGCCTTCGCCCAGGCCAAGCGCCATAGGGGCCATGCCGATGATCATCGCAAGCGCCGTCATGATCACCGGCCTGAATCGGGTCGCTCCGGCCTCCAGCGCCGCGCGCACGGCATCTCCCGTCACAGCCAGCCGCTCGCGTGCGAAACTCACGACAAGGACACTGTTCGCCGTGGCGACGCCCATGCACATGATTGCTCCGGTAAGCGCGGGAACGCTGAGCGTCGTCTGGGTTGCAAACAACGCCCACACAACGCCGGCCAGCGCGGCCGGCAGGGCAGTAATAATAATAAACGGATCCGACCAGGACTGGAAGTTCACGACGATCAGCAGATAGATCAGCACGATCGCTTCCGCGAGTCCGAAAAACAGGCCGGAAAATGCCGTGTCCATGGTTTCGACCTGTCCATGCACGGCGACGACGGAGCCTTTGGGCCGCTCACTCGCCGCCGCGGCGACGATCTTGCGGATATCGCCGGCAACCGCGCCCAGATCCCGCCCTTGCGTCGAGACGTAGATGTCAAACGCCGGGGCGATCGCATAATGCGAAACGACCGCGTCCGTATCGTCGCGGCTGATTGTGCTCAATCCGCCCAGCACCTGCATGTTTCCAGCGTTGCCGCCGGTAATGGGAACGTTTTCAAGCCGCGACAGCGTATCCATGTGATATTGCGGCGTCTGCGCCACGATCGGATAGGAGACGCCGGTTCTGGGATTGAGCCAGAACACCGGTGCCACCTGGATGCTGCCGCTCAGATTCACGACGAGGCTGTTTGTCACGTCGCGCTCGGTCAACCCCATCTCGTCGGCACGCGTTCGGTCGACATTCACCGAGATTTCGGGATAGTGCGACGATTGCTGCAGTCGGACGTCGACGGCACCCGGAACTTTCGCGATCCGCCGCTCCAGCTCTTCGGCATAATGTTCATTGGCGATCTTGTCCGGTCCGCTCACCAGCACGTCGATCGGTGCGGGGGCGCCGAAATTCACGATCTGACTCACGATATCGGCGGGCAGGAACGCGAAACTCGAACCGGGAAAACTTTGCGCCAGCACGCGCCGCAGCGTCTTCACATAGCGCGCCGTGGGCGCGTGATTCCCGTTCAGGGAAACGTAGATATCCCCGTCCTCCGGTCCGACGGTGCCGTCGTTCGAATAGGCGAGATTCATGCCGCTTACGGGAAGGCCGATATTGTCGACGACGGATTTGAGCTGATCGGGCGGGATCACCTGGCGGATGCGATCCTCGATCCGGTCAAAAAGCGCCGCGGTTTCCTCGATGCGGGTGCCGAGCGGCGCGCGGACGTGGAGATAGATTTCACCGGAGTCGACTGAAGGGAAGAAATTCCGTCCAAGGAACAGCGCGAGCCCGAACGAGCAGATGACGAATGCCATGAAGCCCACGATGAACGGGCCGCGATGCCGGAGTGCAAGAGCGAGCACGCCGCGATAGAGCCCGTGGACGTTCTCGAACCCGCGTTCGAAGGTATGCTGGAACAGGATGAGCGGGTTGCGCGTCCGCGGCCTGTCGACCTCCGAATCATGCGTGCGCATCACATCGACTGCATGGCCGTGGCCATGGCCATGCCCGGTCAGCAGACGGTTGGCCATCACCGGCACGAGCGTGCGCGAAAGGATGAAGGAGGAGATAAGCGCAAACAGCACCGCCTCGGCCATCGGCGCGAACAGATAGCCGGCGACGCCCGGGAGGAAGAACATGGGCACGAAGGCGATGCAGATGCAGAGGAGCGACACAAAGGCCGGCGCCACGATCTGCTGCGAGCCGTCGAGGATGGCGGCCAGGATGGCTTTGCCGCGCGAGAGATGCCAGTTGATGT
>DATJUM010000152.1:0-16170 GCA_035502355.1 Rhizomicrobium sp.
CCAACCAGCAGATCGCGGCTTCGTGCGACCCGCGCAATTGCCGCTCTTTGGCATCGATAAGGCCCGGCTCCGAATCACAGGCTTTTGCAGCTATTTGGCAGCTACAGCGTCACCATCCCGCGCGTATTTTCAGTTTAAGTCTTTGATTTCATTGGTCGGAGCGGCGAGATTTGAACTCGCGACCCCCAGTCCCCCAGACTGGTGCGCTAACCAGGCTGCGCCACGCTCCGTCGCCAGAACCGCCGGCCGTGTCCGGCCGCGGGGCGCGGAATATAGGCGGGTGCTCGGGCGCGAGCAACGCGGATTCGCTGTGGTGGCGCGGCCCCCTCCGCCCCTTTGGGGCACCACCCCCACCTTCAGCGCGGGGCGGAAAAATAAAGCTGCGCGCATGCACTGGCGCGTCGGTCAAGCAGTCAGGCGCCGGTGGGCGTTGGTGAGCCGGGATTTCAGTTCCTGGAGCTCGGCGCGCAGGGCTTTAAGGCGTGCACGGCGCGGGCTTTCCGCGGGTTCGACGATCTCTTCCGCCTGTCCGGCGATATTTTCCGCAGGCGCCGCAAGGTCGACGGGATCGGGCAGGATCGCTGCGGCATCTTTTTCCTGCGCGAGCATCTCCGCTTCGTCCCCGCGCGCGTATGCGAATGCGTCGAAGCCGGATTCTTCGATCAGGCGCGCAATTTCTTTCGGTTCGCGCGCCGCGTGCCCGTTCTTCGCCTGCTCTCGGCCGAGCGATGCGGTGTAGCGCACGCCCTTCTCGCGCAAGACCTTCTGTGCACCGCGGATCGTGTAGCCTTCGTAGTAGAGCAGCAGTTGGATGCCGCGCAGCAGGTCGACATCCTCGGGGCGATAAAAGCGCCGCCCGCCGGCGCGCTTGATCGGCTTGATCTGCGGAAAGCGGGTCTCCCAAAACCGCAGCACGTGCTGCGGCACGTCGAGCATGGCCGCGACTTCGCTGATGGTGCGGAACGCCTCAGGGGATTTGATGGCTATGACGCCTGAGGGCGCCATCTCACTCCCCGGCCAGTTCCAGTTCGACCGGATGGTCGTGGCCATTGATCACCGATTTGAGCACATGGCTCGGCCGGAATACGAGCACGCGCCGCGGCGCGATGGGAACCTCCTGGCCTGTCTTGGGATTGCGGCCCGTGCGCTGCGATTTTTGGCGCACACTGAACGTGCCGAACGACGAGAGCTTGACAGTCTCGCCGCGGGACAAAGCGGTGCAGATTTCTTCCAGGATGTCTTCCACCATCTGCGCCGACTCGTTGCGCGACAGGCCCACAGCCCGGAATACCGCCTCGCTGAGATCGGCCCGCGTAAGGGTATGCGAACTCATGAAACTCCGACTCCCCTCGGACGCCATAAACCTAGGAGCCGGATTTTTTCCCGTCAACGTCAAAGGGATAAGGAGGCGAATTGAGACCGCGCCTCATGCGGGGTTACCAGCGAACGAGCGATGCCCCCCAGGTGAAGCCGCCGCCCATCGCCTCCATGAGCACGAGATCGCCGCGCTTGATGCGGCCGTCGGCGACACCGACGGCAAGCGCCAGCGGCACCGAGGCGGCGGATGTGTTTCCATGCTCGGCGATCGTGGAGATGATCCGGCTCGCAGGAATATCCAACCGGCGGGCGGTGGCATCGAGGATCCGCTGGTTTGCCTGATGCGGCACGATCCAGTCGAGGTCCGGCACGCTTACGCCCGCGGCTTTTGCGGCAGCTTCGATCGCGGCGGTCGTGTTGATCACCGCATGCCTGAAGACCTCGCGTCCTTCCATCCGCAAATGGCCGGTCGTGCCGGTCGTTGACGGTCCGCCATCGACGTAAAGCAGATCATGCAGCCGGCCGTCGGAATAGATTTGCGTCGAAAGCACGCCGCGGTCGGAGGAATCGCCCCTGCCCTGCGACGCTTCCAGTACCACCGCGCCGGCACCGTCGCCGAAAAGCACGCAGGTCGAGCGATCGGTCCAGTCCATGAGCCGCGACATGGTTTCCGCACCGATGACCAGAACGCGCCGCGCCTGCCCCGCCTTGATGAAATTGTCCGCGACAGCAATTGCGTAGACGAATCCGGAGCAGACGGCCTGTACATCGAAAGCCGCGCCGCGCGTCATGCCGAGCCGCGCCTGGATGTTGGTTGCAACAGCAGGAAATGTTTCATCGGGCGTGGTCGTCGCAACGACGATCAGATCCAGCTCTTCCGCCGTCGCGCCCGCATCTTTCAACGCGGCTTTTGCCGCGTTCAATGCGAGATCGGATGTCCGCTCGCCCGGACGCGCAATATGCCGCCGGCGAATGCCTGTGCGCGAAACGATCCATTCGTCGCTCGTGTCCACGCGGGCTGCGAGTTCGGCGTTGGTCACAACGGTCTCGGGCAGATATGCACCAAGGCCGGTGATCAGCGAGCGCGTGACTGTCACGTAGCGGCCGCTCCGGTATTTTCGGCTGCCCGGAACAGCGGCGCGACCATCGCGCGGTCGCCCGCAATCTTTGGAATGATCTGCGCGTGCGCCATGTCGACCGCCATGTCGAGCGCGCTCGCAAATCCCAATGCGTCCGCGCCGCCGTGACTCTTCACTACCACACCGTTCAGTCCCAGAAAAATGCCGCCATTCTGTGCGCGCGGATCAAGCTTGCGCCGGAGCGTCTTGAGCGCGCCGGCAGCCATGAAGGCGCCGAGCCGCGAGAAGAACCCACGCCTGAGCGCGCTGCGCAGATAGAACATGATCAGCGCGGCGATCCCTTCCGCCGTCTTCAGCGCGATATTTCCCGTGAAGCCGTCGGTGACCACCACATCTGCTGTTCCTTCGGAGATGTCGTCCCCCTCGACAAAGCCCAGGAATTCCATCGGCAGATTGGCGTTCCGCAAAATATGTGCTGCGCCGCGCACGGCTTCATTGCCCTTCATGTCCTCGGCGCCGACATTGAGGATGCCGACCTTCGGACGTTCGAGCCCCAAAATCGCGCGGGCGAAGGCTTCGCCCATCACTGCGAAATCCACAAGCTGCTGCGCGTCGGTCCCGATATTGGCGCCAACATCGAGCACGACGGTCTGGCCGCGCTTGGTCGGCCACAACGCCGCGATGGCGGGCCTGTCAATGCCTTCGATTACGCCCAGCTGAAACATGGACATGGCCATCAGCGCGCCAGTATTACCTGCCGAAATCGCCACTTCGGCTTCCTTGCTGGCCACGCATTCGATCGCGCGCCACATGCTGGTGTTGCGGCCCCGGCGCAGGACATGGCCCGGCTTTTCGTCCATCCGCACATGCTCGGCGGTGTGCCGCACTTCGGCGCGCGCCTTGAGCTTGGCGCGCCGCGAAAGCAGCGGCTTCAGGAGCGCCTCATCGCCATGCAGCAGATAGCGGACTGTCGGATGGCGCACGATCGAACGTGCAAGCGCCGCCAGAACCACTCCCGGTCCGGCGTCGCCGCCCATGGTATCCACGGAAACCGTCAGCTCGCGGCTCACCCTCGCCTCGCTGTCTGCCAAGACCGCCTTTCAACCGCGGTCGCGGCAGGGCCTCAGGCTTCGACCTTTGTCACCTCGCGACCGCCATAATGGCCGCAGGCGCCGCAGACATGGTGCGGACGCTTCTGCTCGCCACATTGCGGACACTCGACATGCGATGCGGGCACGAGCCGATGATGCGAGCGGCGCATATTCCGCCGGGACGGCGATTTTTTTCTCTTGGGAACCGCCATGGCGGCACATCTCCTTCAGAACGGCTTGCCCGAATCCATGATACCGGGCGCCTGTTGGGGCACCGGCGTTCCTGGAACCGGGCGGCAAAGCGAGCCGCGGAGTGAACAGGAAACCGCGCCGAGATTCAAGCAATCTCCGGGCAGGGCGCAGCGGGACCGTTTGGCCTCAGCCTGGCGGAGTGTCCGTAAGCCTGCTGATCAAAAATGGAACGCCGGGACGATACGCGATTGAAACCAACGAATGACGGCATAAGCTTGGACAGCCACACTGCGTGCTGCGACAGGCTCAGCACTTTGCTGCCGTCAGTGCTTGTGCAGGTATAAAATCTACTCATCTTATCGAAGGACGCACCTTACCGGTGCAGGGTCTGAGCCATCCCAAACTCAGTGCGAGGAACGAAACTTTTCGAGAACCGCGAAGGGGCCTTCTTCCCGGTCTCCGGAATCTTCCGGCGATTCGAACTCGACACCCGGCGCGCGCGGATAGGGATCGATGGCGAGCGCGAATTCCTCCCGCAACGGACCGGCAAGGTCGTAGCGCAGGCTGTCGATCTCGTCAGGGGCATCCTCATCGACGGATTCGGATGTAACGAGCCCACCCTTGTCGGCATAGCGATTGAGGCCGGGTGTGAAATGCAATGTCCGCGCGAAGCTTCGGGCAATGCGCGATTTCACGGGCTCGAGCGTGACGACGCAGCTTTGCACGATATCGGCATCGAATTCGGTTTCGAGGAGATAGGTCGTGCGCGATTGGGGACGAACCTTGATATGCCCATGAAGGCGCGAAACCTCGTCCACGCCCGACCATTCCGCGAGCCGCTTCAATTCCTCGGGGCCGGGGGCAATGTCGGTTTCGTATCCCTGCTCGGGGATGTCCGAGAGATCGCGGAAACGTTCGAGGGGAATTGTCGTCATGCTCGATCTCCATTCGCAGCGGGAACGGGTCCGAAATCGGCCTCGCCTTTCGCCAGCGGCGACTGCGCAAGGCACGTCCCTGCAACCCCTGCATATTTGGCCAGCAGCGTCGCCTGTTCAATGCGCGCCGCCTCGCCGCGGTAGAGATTGCGGACCAGCGCCGCGGCCAGGGCACTCTCGTCGCGCGCCTCGCCATAAGCGTGCAGACGGCCATAGAAGGCACCCGCCATTTTCTTCATGCGCCGTTTCATGCCCATGTCGCTGGCGCCCTGCTCGCGCAGCGCCTCATCGAGCCGCAGGAACAGCGCATCGACAAGAAACTGCGCCAGTTCGCGCTGGCCCTGGTTCCGGAGAGCTTCGAGAACCATCCAGGCGTGAAAGACGAGAAGGTCGAAGCGGCCATCGAAGCTGTCGCTGACGCGGTGCGCGGCGTAAAAGACCGGGTTGCGCGACTGCGCGGAAAGGCGCGCGTACAGCGCAGCTGCAATCCTGCGAGTCTCTCTGCGCCGCGCAAATCCCTTCAGCATCGGCCGCAACGGAAACGCAAAGGCGCTTGAAACTGTCCGGGCGCGACGTTAGCACAAGGCATGCGGGTTGGCTTCCCCGAGGTGAATGTGATGCGGTATCCTCTTGCGGCGCTTGCGGTTCTGGCTCTGGCGGGCTGCGTTCCGGTCGTCAGCCAGCGCGGTTACCTCCCCGATCCGGCTGGCGAGGCGTCGATCAAGGCCGGCCAGGACACCGAAACCTCCGTGCAAGCCCGGCTGGGCGATCCGTCCACCCGGGCCACATTCGGCGGCGACTCCTGGTACTATATTTCGAGCGTCGAAAAACAGCTCGCCTTTTTCGACCCCAAGGTGCAGACGCGATCCATCTTCGTCATCCGTTTCGACAAGGATGGCAAGGTGGTCGACACCGGCCACTACAGCCTCAAGGACGGCCATGTCGTCGCGTTCGAGACACGGATCACACCCGCGCGCGGCCGCGAACTTACCTTCCTGCAGCAGCTGTTCAATGCCACACCGGGCGTTCCCATCGGCACGCTGTCACCTAACGGCGGACAGGGTGCACCCGGTGGCGGCAACGGCCCCGGTCCCTGACGTAACGCCCCTCGCTGTCATTACCGCGCAAGCGGGAACCGGGCATCGCAGCATGTTCGGGGAGACCGGCGATCCGGCCCGCGCCTGCGCGGGCAACGACAGATTTTGCTTTGTCTGCGCGCTCCTCAGACTCCGTGTGCCAGCGTGGCAAGCAGCAGCAGCGCTACAATGTTGGTGATCTTGATCATCGGGTTCACGGCCGGCCCGGCAGTGTCCTTGTAGGGATCGCCCACCGTATCACCTGTCACGGCCGCCTTGTGCGCATCAGATCCTTTGCCGCCGAAGTGACCATCCTCGATGAACTTCTTGGCGTTGTCCCACGCGCCGCCGCCGGAGGTCATCGAGATGGCCACGAACAGTCCTGTCACGATCACGCCCAGCAGCATCGCGCCCAGCGCCGAAAACGCCTCGCCACGTCCGGCGATCAGATTCACAACGAAATACAGCACGATCGGCGACAATACCGGCAGGAGTGAGGGAATAATCATCTCCCGGATCGCGGCCCGGGTCAGCATGTCCACCGCCCTGCCGTAATTCGGTTTCTGCGTGCCCTGCATGATACCAGGCATTTCCCGGAACTGTCTGCGTACCTCCTCCACCACCGCGCTTGCCGCGCGTCCGACGGCCGTCATTGCGATGCCGCCGAAGAGATAAGGCAGCAACCCGCCGATGAAGAGACCGACCACGACCCACGGGTCGTAGAGCGAGAAGGTCGGCAGAGTGAGACCCTGGAAATACGTATAAGTGTTGGAGTGCGAGGTGAAGTAGTTGAGATCCTGCGTGTAGGCCGTAAACAACACCAGCGCACCGAGGCCGGCCGATCCGATCGCATAGCCTTTGGTGACGGCTTTCGTCGTGTTGCCGACCGCATCGAGCGCGTCGGTAGTCTTGCGCACATCGCCTTCGAGACCCGCCATCTCCGCGATGCCGCCGGCATTGTCGGTCACCGGGCCGAACGCATCGAGCGCTACGATCATTCCGGCCAGCGACAGCATGGTCGAGACCGCGATCGCGATGCCGAACAGGCCGGCAAGCCAGTTCGCAACCACGATGCCGACGCAGATGACGAGCGCCGGCAGGGCGGTCGATTCCATCGAAACGGCGAGGCCCTGAATGACGTTGGTGCCGTGTCCGGTGCGGGATGCCTCCGCGATCATCCGTACGGGGCGGAAATTCGTACCCGTGTAATATTCGGTGATCCAGATGATGGCGCCGGTGACCGCCAGACCGACAATGCCGCAGAAGAAAAGCGACTCGCCCGTAATCGCGCGACCGGAAACGCTGCCCACCGTTTCGTTCAAACCAATGATCCAGTCGGTCAACGGCCAGAGACCGACAAGCGAAAGAATGCCCGTCGCAATCACGCCTTTGTAAAGCGCGCCCATGATCGAATTGCTGCGGCCGAGCTGAACGAAGAATGTGCCGATGATCGATGTGATAATGCACATCGCCGCGATCGCGAGCGGGTAAAGCATCAGCTGCGCGCGGGCCACACCTTCAAAATAGATCGAGGCCAGAATCATCGTGGCGACGGTCGTCACCGCATAGGTTTCGAACAGGTCGGCGGCCATTCCGGCGCAGTCGCCGACATTGTCGCCCACATTGTCGGCGATCGTCGCGGGATTGCGTGGATCATCCTCGGGAATGCCGGCCTCGACCTTGCCGACCATGTCGCCGCCGACATCGGCACCCTTGGTGAAAATGCCGCCGCCAAGCCGTGCAAAGATCGAGATCAGCGAGGCGCCAAACCCAAGCGCGACGAGCGCATTGGAGATGATCCGGCCCTGGGCTTCATCGTTGATGTCGAAGTGCAGCACGTAGCGCAGGATGGCGTAATAGCCCGCGACCGCGATCAGCCCGAGTCCTGCAACCAGGAGGCCCGTCACCGCGCCCGAGCGGAAGGCGATCGACAGGCCGGCGGCAAGCCCGTGGCGCGAGGCTTCGGCGGTGCGGACATTCGCCCGCACCGAGACATTCATTCCGATATAGCCTGCGAGACCGGAGAAGGTTGCGCCGATGAGATAGCCGAGCGCCACCTGCCAGCCGAAAATCAGGAAGGCGATGATGAGAATGACCACGCCGGCAATCGCGATCGTTGTGTACTGCCGATTGAGGTAGGCGGCCGCGCCCTCCTGAATGGCGCCCGCGATCTCCTGCATACGCGCCGATCCAGCGCTCTTCGAGAGCACGTCGCGGACGGTCCAAGCCCCATAAAGCAACGCCAGCACGCCGCAAGCCAGGATGAGATCAAACTGCAGGCTCATCGTTTCTTCCTTCGTTTGAGCGGATATGTGCCGCGCGGCGCTTGGTCAGCGCCGGCGAATTCCCCTGCCCGGACGCCGGCTTGGCCGGCCAAAAAAGCGGCGGAACATGCCAAAAGCCGCTGGGCGAGGCAACGCCGCCGCGCGACATGCGACAGTAGAGCCTCAAGGCGAAGGGCGTCCTGTCCCGCTTAGAAATGCGTGTACCCCCGGCGTTCCAAAGCGATCTCCCGGCCGGAAGGGTCCAGGAGAACGGCCCCTTCGCCCGGAACGACCCGACCGATCGCTGTCACCGGGGTGAACGTCTGCAATTCGGCTTTCCTGATCGCCGGCGTCGATTCGGGCGGTGCGGTAAAGGCGATCTCGTAATCGTCTCCGGCTGTCGCAGCGTCGATCCGGACATCCAGCCCCGAGCCCTTTAAACCCTGCAAATGCGGCGAAAGCGGAATTCGGACGGCGTCGACTTCGATCCGCACTCCCGAAACATCGGCAATATGGCCAAGGTCCGCGATGAGTCCGTCCGAGACGTCGACAGCCGCGCTGGCTATTCCACGCAGGGCCTGTCCGAACGCGAGATGCGGAATCGGGGTCCTGAAGCTCGAAATCAGGGCTTCGCGCGCCGAGGTGGGCGATGATGCGAGAAATCCACTCAGAATCGCCAAGCCCGCTCCGGCATCGCCGATCAAGCCTGTTACGAAAACGATATCGCCGGGCGAGGCACCCTTGCGCCTGACGAGTGTACCTTCCGGAACGAATCCGACCGCCGTCACCGTGATCGTCACCGGACCACTCGTGGCGTCTGTCTCTCCGCCGACAAGCGTGATTCCAAAATCCGCCTGATCCGACGCCAGCCCGGACGCAAATTCTTCCAGCCACGGCACGTCGATCCATTGCGGCAGAGCCAGCGCGAGGAGATAGGCGGAAGGTTCTGCGCCTTTCGCCGCGAGATCGGAAAGCGCACGGCGCAAGGCTTTGCGTCCCACGGTCGAAGGGGGATCGTCGCGACGGAAATGAACACCTTCGATCAGCGAGTCCGTCTTGAGGACGATTTCACGCCCTGGCGGAGGGGCAATGAGCGCCACGTCGTCGGCGAGATCGAACGCTCCGGGCACGCCCGTCGCAAGGGGCGCAAAGATACGGCCGATCAACTCGAATTCCCCGAGCCTTCGCGGCCGCTCGGTCTTCGAAGTCATTCCCTGGCCGGTGCGTCAAACTCTGCGGGCCGCCAGCAATGCGCCACCCGGTCGAGCACCGCGTTGACGAAACCGCACTCTTCCGCGTCGAAGAAACGGCGCGCGATTTCTATATATTCGTCGATCACGACGCGCGCCGGCACATCGTCGCGTCCAATCAACTCAAAAGCAGCGGCGCGAAGGGTGGAACGCAGGATCGAATCGATGCGCTGCAGCTTCCAATCCTTGCTGAGGGAGGAGGCGACGGCGCGATCAATCTGCACCTGAAGATGCGGGACGCCGGCGACGATGCGGCGGAACAATGATTCGTCGGCGCATTCTTCTTCATTCTGAAACCGGTGCTCGCAAAATTCCTGCGCCACGGTTTCCGCATCCGCGCCGGTCAATTCCATCTGATACAGCGCCTGGACCGCGGCGAGGCGTGCCGAGCGGCGTTCCGCGGAAGAATTGGCATTTGTTCGCGACGGCGCAGGTCTCATCGCCGCGCTGTCATTCTTGCGCGCAGTTCGACAAGAGCCAGGCAGGCGCGCGCCGCATCCCCGCCCTTGTCCTGTCCGTTACGATCTGCGCGGGCCATGGCCTGCTCTTCCGTGTCGCAAGTCAGAATGCCGTTTCCGATGCACAATCCATGCTGGAGCCCGAGATCCACGAGACCTCGCGCCGACTCCGAGGCCACGATCTCGAAGTGATAGGTTTCGCCGCGAATGACACAGCCCAGCGCGACGAATCCATCGAAGGTCCTTGCCGTATCCTCGCCAGCCCGAGCGGCGATGAGAATCGCGGACGGTATCTCCAGCGCCCCGGGGATCGATACGCGTTCGAATTGCACCCCCGCCCTTTCCAGCGCGGCCGTCGCACCATCAAGAAGAGCGTTGGAAATATGCGGATAGAACCGTGCCTCCACGATGAGTATCTTCGCGGTCATCGCGCGCCCACCTGACGCAGTCCGCGGATGGGGCGCGTGCCGACGATGTTGAGCCCATAGCCTTCCAGCGCCACGACCTTTTTCTCGGGCGTATCGGTCAAGAGGATCATATTGCTGATGCCCAAATCGAGCAGAATCTGCGCGCCGACACCGAATTCCTTTACCCGGCGGCGATCGGCATCTTCCGCAGTACGCCGCAAAATCGAATCCGAGACGAAGGTTTGCCGTGACTGGCGCAAAACGACGACAACCCCCCTGCCCGCTTCCGCCACGATCCGCATCGATTCGGCAAGCGTGTCCTTTTCAAAGGATGCGTAACCGAGCATGTCAGTGAAAATGTTGAGCGCGTGCATGCGCACAAGCACCGGTTCCGGACCGTCCAGTTCGCCTTTCACCAGGGCGATGTGTTCGGCATATTCGATCGTGTTCGCGTAAACCAGGAGGCGCCATGAGCCGCCGAAGTGACTCGGGAACTCGCTCTCGATAGTGCGCTGCACGAAATGGTCGTAGCGCCGGCGATATGCGATCAGATCCGCGATCGTGCCGATCTTGAGACCGTGGAGCTGGGAGAACTGCACGAGATCCGGGAGCCGCGCCATCGTACCGTCATCATTCATGATCTCGCAGATCACGCCGGCCGGATAAAGTCCCGCAAGCCGAGCAATATCGACAGCTGCTTCGGTGTGGCCGGCGCGGACGAGCGTTCCGCCATGTCGGGCAATCAGCGGAAAGACGTGGCCGGGCATCGCGATATCGTCAGGACCCTTTGTGGCATCGATCGCAACGGCGATCGTATGGGCACGATCATGCGCGGAAATGCCGGTAGAAATGCCCTCTTTCGCTTCGATCGAAACCGTGAATGCGGTCTGGTGCGGCGTGCCGTTGACGTGAGTCATCAAGGGAATGCGCAAAGCGTTGGCGCGCTCCTGCGTGAGCGCGAGACAAATGAGTCCGCGGCCATATTTGGCCATGAAATTCACGGCCTGCGGCGTACACATCTGTGCGGGGATCACCAGATCACCCTCGTTCTCGCGATCCTCCGCGTCGACGAGAACGAACATGCGTCCATTGCGTGCTTCCTCGATCAGCTCTTCGACAGCGGAGAGATAACTGCGGAACATTGCCTTCAGGCCCCGGCGAGGCGCGCCACATAGCGCGCGAGCACGTCGACCTCGAAATTTACGCAATCGCCCACGCGCGATCCGCCGAGTGTCGTCACTTTCAGCGTGTGCGGGATCAGATTGACACCGAACTGGTTCCCGTCTGCATCGTTCACGGTCAATGAAACTCCGTCCAGCGCAATCGAGCCCTTGGGAGCAACAAATCGGCCGAAAGCGGCTGGCATGCCGAATGTGATCCGCTTCGATTCCCCCTCGGGCACGATACCCAGGATTTCGGCAGTGCCGTCGATATGGCCGGTAACAATGTGGCCGCCCAGCTCATCGCCGACGCGCAGCGGCCGTTCAAGATTGACATGCCGGCCGGTCTGCCATTCGCCGAGATTTGTTTTCGACAGCGTTTCCTCCGAAGCCGTTACATCGAACCAACGATCGGCGGACGATCCCTTGCCGATCACTGTCAGACAAACACCTGCACAGGCGATCGATGCGCCGATGGCGATCTCGGCGACATCGAAATGCGTCTCGATCGCGATATGCATGTCGCCGTGCTTTTCGACGCGGCGCACCCTGCCGATATCCGTGACGATTCCCGTGAACATGGCTTCTTTTAGTGCGAGGCTCTAAAGCTTTCCAGACGATCGGGGCCAGGATGCCGCGTGCCTGTACGGACAAAACGCGGCGCTTCTTCCAGCCCGAGGGCCGCCAACGCGTCTATCGCGGGATGACCTGCCGCACCCAGGAGCAGGGGCGCCGCAAAGATTTCGAGGCGATCCGCGAGGCCGCGATTGATGAAGCTGGCATGAACGCCCGCACCGCCCTCCACAAGCAGGCGGGTAATCCCGCGATCCCCGAGCGTGCGAAGCACGGCCGCAATATCCAGACGGCCGCGTGCGTCCCGGCCGACCGGAAAGATTTCGACCCCGCGGGCACGAAGCTCTTCGCGACCCTCTCCGGCTGAGAACAGCCATGTCGGTATTTCCTGCGCCGTCCGCACCAGTTTTGACGAAGTTGGCAGCCGCTGATGGCTATCCAGGACTATGCGGACGGGAGAATGCTCTTCGAGCCCTGCCAGACGGCACGTCAGAAGCGGATCGTCGGCCAATGCAGTCTCAACTCCAATCAGGACGGCGTCGTGCCTGGCGCGCAAGAGATGTCCGAAACGGCGCGCCTCGTTGCCGGTGATCCAGTGGCTGTCGCCGCCCGCGCTGGCAGTGCGGCCATCCGCGCTGGCGGCGATCTTCAGGCGGACGAGGGGACGGCTTTCGCGGACACGTAGAAAAAAACCAGCATTCAATTCCGCGGCTTCGTTCTTCAGCACGTCGCTCGCGACCTCGACGCCCCGGGCGCGCAGCCGCTCCAGGCCGGCGCCGCTGACCCGGGGATCTGGATCGCCGGTCGCGGCGACGACGCGAGCGATCCCGGCCTCAATCAGTGCATCGGCGCACGGTGGCGTCTTGCCGTGATGGGCGCAGGGCTCGAGAGTTACGTAAGCCGTGGCACCCCGCGCCGCATCGCCAGCCTGCGCGAGGGCAATCGTTTCGGCGTGGGGCCGCCCTCCGCGCCCAGTCCAGCCGCGGCCGACGATTCTGCGATCGCTTGAAACAATTATGCAGCCCACGGCGGGGTTCGGAGCGGTCTGTCCAAGCGCCCGCTCCGCCAGGCGCAACGCATGTCGCATATGATGGATGTCACTCAGGGGCAGCATCAGGGGTAGCAACAACTCATTCCCGATCGCCGCCCTCCATCTCTCCGATCAGCGCTTCAAAGTCTTTCATCTCGCGGAAATTGCGATAAACCGAGGCAAAGCGCACATAGGCCACCTTGTCGAGGCTGGCCAGCGCCTGCATCACCAGTTCGCCGATGACGCTGGAGGGAATCTCGTTTTCGCCCATGCTCTCCAACCGCCGCACGATGCCGGTGATCATGCGGTCCACGCGCTCGGCCTCAACGGGCCGCTTGCGCAACGCGTGTGCAAGCGACCGCTCCAGCTTCTCGCGTTCGAACGGTTCGCGCCGGCCGCTTTTCTTAACGACGATCAGTTCGCGCAGCTGAACGCGCTCAAACGTCGTGAACCGGCCGCCGCAGGCCGGGCAATGGCGACGGCGGCGAATGGCGGAATTGTCTTCGCTGGGACGGCTGTCTTTGACCTGAGAGTCGTCGTGTCCGCAGAACGGGCAGCGCATGTGCGCGTATTTCTCCCTTAATAATTACCAAATCCCGAGGTCATGAAGCGACTCCGCGCATTTCCCGATAGATTGGAAAGGCGCGGCAGAGTTCGGCAACGCGGCTGCGCACGCGCGCCTCGCATTCCGGTTCTCCCTCCCCGCCCCTGCGCGCCACGGCCTCGACGATCTCCACGATCATCGCACCGATGTCGCGGAATTCCGCCGGGCCGAAGCCGCGTGTTGTCCCCGCTGGCGTACCGAGGCGGATTCCCGACGTGATCGCCGGCTTTTCGGTGTCGAATGGAATAGCGTTCTTGTTGCAGGTGATATGCGCACGATCGAGCGCCTTCTCCGCAGCCCGCCCCGTCGCCTTTTTCGGCCGCAGATCAACGAGCATCAGATGAGTGTCGGTGCCGCCGGAGACGATATCGAGTCCCCTGGCCTGAAGGGTCTGCGCGAGCACCTTCGCGTTCTCCACGACCGCGCGCGCATAGTCGCGGAATTCCGGCTTGAGCGCTTCGCCGAGCGCAACGGCCTTGGCGGCGATGACATGCATCAGCGGGCCACCCTGAAGGCCGGGAAACACGGCGGAATTGATCTTGCGGCCCAGTTCGGGATCGTGGCTCAGGATCATGCCGCCGCGAGGTCCTCGCAGCGTCTTGTGCGTCGTCGTCGTGACGACATGGGCGTGATCGAGAGGATTGGGATGAACTCCGCCGGCGACGAGCCCGGCGAAATGCGCCATATCGACCATGAAAATGGCCTCCACCTCATCGGCGATCCGGCGAAATGCGGCAAAATCCATGAAACGTGCATAGGC
Organism: Rhizomicrobium sp.; assembly: GCA_035502355.1. Taxonomy (GTDB): domain Bacteria; phylum Pseudomonadota; class Alphaproteobacteria; order Micropepsales; family Micropepsaceae; genus Rhizomicrobium. The sequence continues at coordinate 14,197 of DATJUM010000152.1, forward strand.
GGAGCCGCCGGCAATGATGAGCCTGGGACGATGCGCACTGGCCAGCGCTGCTACCACCTCCATGTCGATCTGCTGATCTTCGTGCCGCACGCCATAGGAAACTGGCCGAAACCACTTTCCCGACTCGTTCACTGGCGAACCATGCGTCAGGTGACCACCTGCGTCGAGAGCAAGGCCCATGAATGTGTCGCCGGGCTGAAGCAGCGCAAGGAAGACCGCCTGGTTGGCCTGGGCGCCGGAATGCGGCTGCACATTCGCGAACTCGCAGCCGAACAACTCCTTCGCCCGCGCGATCGCGAGTTCTTCGGCTACATCGACGCATTCGCATCCGCCATAATAGCGGCGGCCCGGATAGCCTTCGGCATATTTGTTTGTGAGTACAGAACCCTGCGCCTCCAGCACGGCGCGCGACACGATGTTCTCCGAGGCGATCAGTTCGATATTGTCCTGCTGCCGACGCAGTTCGTTCCCTACCGCGCGGGCAATTTCGGGATCCGATTCCGCGAGTGCGAGGGAGAAAAAACCAGCGTTCTGCACTCCAGCTGCACGCGGAAGAAGCGACATAAGAGCCTCGCTGACATCACCCCGGCCCGCCTTCCGGACCCATGCTTCTGGTAGGTGTAGCCGCAACCGTTCACCAAAGCTAGTATTTCCGCAAGCGCTTCCCGCGTCGCGTGTGCGTCCATTGGTCGGGAACGTTGCAGGAACTGCCCCCTTCTCCCTCCGTTCCCTATTCAGTTGCGCAGGACGGCCGAGCCGCGGCTTCCCGCTCATCGCAGGCCAGCGCAACCCTGTCTCTACGAAATCGAATTCGCAGAGCGCCAGCGAAGCAAAGTAAGAAAAAGGAGCAAGCCATGGCATCAACATATACAGAACGAACCGAAAAATCGGTTCTGAGAGCCGAAACAACCGGATCACTGGTTGAAGTCGCGGGCGGGGTTGCGATCATCGTGCTGTCCATCATCGGATTGGCGCGGATCGGGAATGTGGGCGCACTGCCCGCCATTTCCGTTATTATCCTCGGCGCGGCGCTCATCGCCGAGGGCGGTACAATCGCCACAGAGTTCTCGAGGCTCATCGGCATGACCGTCGGTGCCGCGGGTGTCGGGGAGTTCAACGGCGGCATGACCACGGAGATCCTGGTGGGAGCGGTTGTGCTCGTTCTGGGCGTGCTGAGCGTGCTGGGCGTCTCGCCCGCGACGCTGGTGCCTTCGGCGATCATCGTCGCCGGTGCGCTTCTGCTGATCAGCGCGGCGAATGTGCAGCGGATGAACAGTGTGAAGATCGCGACGCTCGGCACCACGGAAGGTGCCCAGGCATTGCTGCAGTCGGCGATCTCGGCCGCGGCCGGATTCCAGGTGCTGGCTGGAATTGCGTCGGTCGTGCTGGGTATCCTCGCGCTTTCGTCAGCCGCCAATCTGGCGATCTTCACGATGGTGGGGCTTCTGGTTCTCGGCGCAGCCGTGACCATGAGTGGCGGCACGCTGACCGGCAGCCTGATGCGAATGATGAACCGCTGAGCGAAACTGCCAACTTACGGAGCGCCGCCAGGCGGGCGGCGCTTTTATTTTATTCGCCCGCGGCGTTCTTGACCGCGAAGTTCGTTTGTGTGCGCTTGCCATCGGCGAAGCTCAATGTGACAGGCACGGATTTTCCAGGCGTCATTGCTGCGGTCGGCTTCATGCACATCAGGTGATAGCCGCCCGGCGCGAAAGCGATCGAGCCGCCGGCCGGCACGGTAACACTGTGGACATCGTTCATGCGGCTCATGGCGCCGGTCTCGGTGCTCTGATGCAGCATCAGCATCCCGCAGGCCGGACTTTCGGCACCGGTCAATTCAACCGGCGCGGCACCGCCATTGTGAAGGGAGAAATAGCCGCCGGCCGGCAGGCCGCCGGGCAATGCGCGAAACCAGCCCCCGCTGACTGTGAGATCCGCGGCGCTCGCCGGCGCCGCAGCAATCACGGCCACCAG
>DATJUM010000153.1:0-21197 GCA_035502355.1 Rhizomicrobium sp.
CCCTGGGGGGAGAGGGAAATACAACGCCAACCTTCGCATCTACGAAAGCGATGCGCGGGATGTAATCGAAGCGTTGCCCGGTGCTTCGCTCGGCCGTGTGTTTCTACTCTTTCCGGATCCCTGGCCCAAGACGCGACATCACAAGCGGCGCTTCATCCAGATGGAGATGCTCGACCGCCTCGCGCGCGTGATGAAACCGGGTGCCGAACTGCGATTTGCGAGCGATGATTCGGGTTACGTCTCCTGGGTACTCGAACGAGTTCTGTTACATCCCGGATTTGAATGGACGGCCGCACGAAGCAACGACTGGCGGGCGCGTGCGCCCGACTGGCCGGCGACGCGCTACGAACAGAAGGCGTTGCACGGAGTGCCCGTCTTTCTCAGCTTTCGGCGGGCCTCGCAAACTTGCTATTGACGAGAATGGTTGCAATTTGACGATCGAGAGACAACGATGAACCAACTTACAACGCGGCAAAACATCTTGAGAGAATTTCTCGACCGAGTCTGGTCATCGGGCGAAATCGAGCTGTGTGATCGCTTTCTTGCCGACAGCTACACGATTTTCCACGATCCGGGCGATCCGTGGGATGGCCGCACTCTCGATCTGGCAGGGTTCAAGGAACGCGTACGGCTGTCACGCGAGCCGTTTCCCGATCAACGGTTCGAGGTACAAAACTGGTTCGAAAACGATGATGGTGTAGCTGTGACCTGGCTTTGGTCTGCCACTCACACAGGAGATTTCCCTGGATTTCCGGCCAGCGGAAAATCACTCAAAATGTCCGGCGCGACGGCCTATCAATTCGACAGCGCCAATCGCATCTCCGGCCATTGGCAAGTCACAGATCGGCTCGGCATATTTCGCCAACTCCAACATGCCCGCTGACGGGCCGCCAAAAGCATTCGACCGGGAGGGCAGATTCGGACCGGCCGCCACAAACCTCCCTGCGGCCTTGCATTTGGCCGTTCCGAAGCGTACATAGCGGGCATTCCCCTACAACAGAGTGCTGTTGTGTGGCAGTCGCAAGACCGCCGCGGGGGGCGGGGTTTGGCTTTGCGGCCGCCCAAAAAAATTGCGGGAGTGGTGAAATTCTCAGCGCGCTGGCGCATCTGGAGCCGATCATTGCCCCGGCCGTAGAGGCTGCGGGCTACAGGCTCGTGCGGCTGAGATTGCTGGGTGGAAAGCGCAAGACCTTGCAGGTGATGGCCGAAAGGCCCGATGGACGGATGGACGTCGAAGATTGTGCGCGACTGTCGCGCGAATTGTCGGATTTCTTGGAGCGCGAAGATGCAATCGAAGGTGAATATGTGCTCGAAGTATCGTCGCCCGGTATCGACCGTCCGCTGACGCGGCTTACCGACTTCGCGCGCTGGGCGGGACATGACGCCAAAATCGAGCTCATGGCACCTGATGCCGATGGCCGGAAGCGCTTTACGGGGCTGCTGATGGGACTGGACGGCAGCGATGTCGTCATCGAAGTGGATGGCGCGCGCCGCGCCTTTCCCTATGGCGCCATTGCCGAAGCCAAGCTCGTGCTGACCGACAAACTGATACAGGAAGATTTGAGATCGCGCAGGCCCAACGCCTGAACAGGAGAAAACAGAATGGCCGCCATTGCCGCCAACAGGACCGAATTGCTGCAGATCGCCGATGCCGTCGCGCGCGACAAGTCCATCGACAAATCCGTCGTGCTGCACGCGATGGAGGAAGCCATGCAGCGCGCGGCGAAGGCGCGCTACGGCAGCGAGAACGAAATCCGCGTCGATATCGATCCAAAAACCGGCGAGACTCATGTGTCCCGCTACCTGCATGTCGTCGAGCTGGTCGAGAACGACAAGACCGAAATTGCGATCGAGGACGCCCGCGCGCGCAATCCCGCTGCGCAGGTGGGGGACATCATTGCCGAGACGCTGCCGCCGGTCGATTTCTCGCGCATCGCGGCCCAGGCCGCCAAACAGGTGATCGTGCAGAAAGTGCGCGATGCCGAGCGCGAGCGGCAATATGAAGAATACAAGGATCGCATCGGCGAAATCATTCACGGCATCGTCAAGCGCGTGGAATTCGGCTCGGTCGTGGTCGATCTCGGCCGCGCGGAAGGCGTGGTCCGGCGCGATGAGATGATCCCGCGCGAAAGCTTCCGCACCGGCGATCGCATCCGCGCCTATATCTACGACGTGCGGCGCGAGACGCGCGGACCGCAGATTTTCCTGTCGCGCAGCCATCCGCAATTCATGGTGCGCCTGTTCGCCCAGGAAGTGCCGGAAATCTACGACGGCATCATCGAAATTCGCGCCGTCGCGCGCGATCCCGGCTCGCGCGCGAAAATTGCCGTGATTTCGAAGGATTCCGCGATCGATCCGGTCGGCGCCTGTGTCGGCATGCGCGGCGTGCGCGTGCAGGCTGTCGTCCAGGAGCTTCAGGGCGAACGCATCGACATCATTCCCTGGTCGCCCGAGCCCGCGACCTTCATCGTCAATGCGCTGGCGCCCGCGGAAGTGACGAAAGTCGTGCTCGATGAAGATACGCACCGTGTCGAAGTCGTGGTGCCGGACGAACAGCTTTCGCTGGCCATCGGCCGGCGCGGGCAGAACGTGCGTCTCGCCTCGCAGCTCACCGGCTGGCAGATCGACATTCTGACAGAGCAGGAAGAATCGGAGCGGCGCCAGAAGGAATTCGCCGAGCGGACGCAGTTGTTCATGGAATCGCTCGACGTGGACGAAACCGTGGCGCAGCTGCTCGCGTCGGAAGGTTTCGCCAATGTCGAGGATGTGGCTTACGTGCCGCTGAACGATCTCGCCGCGATCGAAGGCTTCGACGAAGAAACTGCGGGCGAGCTTCAGAGCCGTGCGGTCGAATTCATCGAAGCGCGCAATCGCGAGATGGACGAAGAGCGACGCAGTCTGGGAGTGGAAGATAGTATCACCGAAGTGGCGGGTGTAACGCCGCCCATGCTCGTTGCGCTCGGCAAGGCGGGAATCAAATCGCTTGAAGATCTGGCGGGTTGCGCAACGGACGATCTGCTCGGCTATTACGAAGTGAACAAGGAGAAGGAACGCGTTCGGGTGCCCGGCGCGCTCGACAGGTTCAATCTCACCTCGGACGATGCGAACGTGATTATCATGGACGCGCGGGTGAAAGCCGGCTGGATCGAACCTCCGGCTGAGGAGGAGGTTGTCGAAGCAGAAGCCGCCGCGGAGCACAGCCCTGAATGATGGCGGTACCAGCCCCGCTCGAGACTAAGGAACCGCCAGCCATGCGGGAGCGGCGCTGCATCGTGACGCGGGAGGTGCTCCCCGATAGCCGCCTTGTCCGCTTCGTGACGGACCCGGAAGGCGTGCTGGTGCCCGATGTCGCGGCAAGGCTGCCGGGTCGCGGAATGTGGGTCACGGCAGACCGCGCAATTCTTGAACGCGCCATCGCCAAGGGCCATTTCTCGCGGGCTGCCGGAATGACAGTTGTGATACCGGACGGTCTTCCAGATCGCGTCGAGAAACTGCTTGTCGCCCGCATGACCGGCGATCTCGGCTTGGCGCGCCGTTCCGGGCAGCTTGTGCTGGGGTTCGATGCGGTGGCTCGCGCGTTGACCGTTTCCGGTCCCGCGACGGTGCTTGTCGAGGCCTCGGACGGCGCGCCCGATGGGCGGCGAAAGCTGCTCGCGCTGGCGAAGGGATTTCAGCCGGCGGTTATCGATTGCCTGTCGGGGACCGAATTGAGTTTGGCGCTGGGGCGCGAGAATGTGGTACACGCCGCCCTGAAATCCGGGCGATTTTCGGAGCGGCTATTGGCTGACGCAAGCCGGCTGAACGGCTTTCGGCCCGCAGGCGGGCGCGCCGATGGGCGGGAGCACACGGCAGCTGTTGCAAATGACAATGCCGGAAGCAAAGGACGGTAATGAGCGAGACCAACGACACAGCGACGCGGCCGGCGCATACAGGCAAGCCTCTGTCGCTCAAGAAGACCGAGACGTCCACGGTCAAGCAGAGCTTCAGCCATGGCCGCACAAAAGCGGTGGTGGTGGAAAAAAAGCGTGCGCGCGTCGCGACGCCCGCAAAGGGACCGGAGTCCGCCGAAAGGCCGCAAAAGCTCGCCGAACCGGCTGCAACCAGATCGGCCACACCCGCTCCGATACGCGAGACTCAGGCGCCGCGCGCGGGTGTCGTTCTCCGGCAGCTGACGGACGAGGAGAAGGAGGCCCGGTCGCGTGCGCTCGCCGATGCCCGCCTCGTGGAGGCGGAAGCGCGCAAGCGTGCCGACGAAGAAGCGCGCCATCGCGCGGTCGAGGAAGCTCGTCTCGCGCGTGAGCGCGCAGCTGCGGAAAAGCGCAAGGCCGAGGAGGACGCGCGCAAGGCCGCAGAGGAAGCCGTGCGCCGCCATGCCGAGGAAGAGGCCCTGCGCCGGCTGGACAAGAAAGACGAAGGCGAAGCCAAGACGGCGGCGCCGGCGGCCGGTGCGGTCAAGCGCGCGCGGCCCGTGGTCGAGGAAGAGGATGAACAGGCGAGCGCCAAGAAAGTCGGCAAGGCCGTGCCCAAGGCGCCCGCCGCGCGCAAGGGCACAGATGCGCGACGACGTGGCAAGCTCACTATCACCAAGGCATTGCAGGCCGATGACGAGCGTCAGCGATCGGTCGCCTCGTTCCGGCGCCATCTGCAGCGGCTCAACCGGACCGGGCAGCAGACTGCTGCTCCGCCAGCGGGCCCACGCGAAGTCGTCATTCCCGAGACGATCGCGGTTTCGGAACTCGCGAACCGCATGGCGCGCCGTGCGGTCGATGTGATCAAGGTGCTGATGAAGAACGGCATCATGGCGCAGATCAATGACGTGATCGATGCCGACACCGCCGAACTCGTCGCCGCCGAATACGGGCACACGGTCCGCCGCGTCGCCGAGTCGGACGTGTTGGAAGGCTTGAAAGGCCAGGCCGACGCCCCGGATACGCTACAGGCGCGCGCCCCGGTGGTCACGGTCATGGGCCATGTCGATCATGGAAAGACGTCGCTTCTCGACGCGCTGCGCAAGACCGATGTTGTTGCCGGCGAAGCCGGCGGCATCACTCAGCATATCGGCGCCTATCAGGTGCTGCTGAAGTCGGGGCAGAAAATCACGTTTCTTGACACGCCGGGCCACGCCGCGTTCACGGCGATGCGGGCGCGCGGCGCACGCGTCACGGACCTGGTTGTGCTGGTGGTCGCGGCGGATGATGGCGTGATGCCGCAAACCGTCGAGGCCATTTCGCATGCGAAAGCCGCAGCCGTTCCCATCATCGTTGCAATCAACAAGATCGACAAATCCGATGCCAATCCCATGCGGGTGAAGACGGAGCTGTTGCAGCACGAAATCCAGGTCGAGGATCTCGGAGGCGAGACGCTCGCGGTCGAAGTGTCGGCGACGAAAGGAACAAATCTCGACAAGCTGGAAGAAGCCATTCTTCTGCAGGCCGAAATTCTCGATTTAAAAGCCAATCCGAACCGCAGCGCAGACGGCGCGGTGATCGAAGCCAAGCTCGACAAGGGCCGCGGTCCCGTCGCCACCATGCTTGTGCAGCACGGCACGCTGAAGGTGGGCGATATTCTGGTGGCGGGCTCGGAATGGGGCCGTGTGCGGCATCTCGCCAATGATCGCGGCGAGAGCGTCGAACAGGCGGGGCCTTCGACGCCGGTCGAAGTCCTCGGACTTTCCGCGCCCCCGGAAGCCGGCGATGAATTCGTCGTTGTCGACTCGGAATCCCGTGCGCGCGAAGTGACCGAATACCGTGCGCGCAAGCGGCGGGAATCGCGCCAGGCCGCGGCCGGGCGTCAGACCATGGATCAGCTGCTCAAGAGCCGGAAGGAAGGCGAGAAGCGGCTTCTGCCGCTCGTCGTCAAAGCGGACGTTCAGGGCTCGGCCGAAGCGATCCAGAGCGCGCTCTCCAAGCTCGGCAATGACGAAGTCGGAGTCCAGGTGCTGAGCGGCGGCGTCGGCGGAATCACGGAATCCGACGTCATACTCGCTCACGCAAGCGGCGCGGCAATACTCGGCTTCAATGTGCGCGCCAACGCCCAGGCACGGGAACGCGCCCGCCGAGACGGAGTCGAAATTCGTTATTATAATATCATCTACAACATCGTCGACGACGTGAGGGCTGCTCTGTCGGGTCTGCTTGCGCCGGAGACGCGTGAGAAGTTCCTGGGAAATGCCGAGATTCTGGAAGTCTTCGCCATCTCGAAAATCGGCAAGGTTGCAGGCTGCCGGGTGACGGAAGGCGTCGTGCGGCGTGGTGCCAGGGTCCGGTTGATCCGCGACAATGTCGTCATCCATGAAGGCGAGCTGTCCACCCTCAAGCGCTTCAAGGATGAGGCGCGCGAAGTGGTGACAGGCCAGGAATGCGGCATGTCCTTCGCGAATTATCAGGACATCCAGAAGGGCGACACCATCGAGTGCTACGAAGTGGAGACCGTGCAGCGCGCGCTCTGACAGGCGCACCAGCGGCCTCCGCCAGGCGAGGTTTGCCGGCGCCACATTGGAGCACGGATCATGTCACGCCATCGCAGCCCCACTCATGAAGCCGGCCCATCGCAGCGTCAGTTGCGCGTCGGAGAGCTGCTGCGCCACGCCATCTCGGAGATCCTGTCGCGCGGCGAGGTCCGCGATCCAGAGCTCGAAAGCGTGTCGGTTACCGTGACCCAGGTGAAGCCGTCACCCGACATGCGGCACGCCGTGATCTATTGCGAACCGCTGGGCGGACAGAATGCAGAGCGCGTAATCGCCGCGCTGAATCGCCACCGCGGATTTCTGCGCGGCCTGCTCGGCCACGCGATCCGGCTGAAATTCACCCCCGAATTGCGTTTCGTGGAAGATCAATCCTTTGCCGAGGCAGAGAAAATCGAGACCATTCTCAAATCCGCCCGCGTGCGGCGCGACCTCAATGCGGGTCCCCAAAGCGACGACAACGATGGCGCGTAAGCGCAAGGGCGCGCCGGTTCATGGCTGGGTGGTTCTGGACAAACCGGTCGGCGTGACTTCGACAGAATCGGTCGCGGCCGTCAAACGTGTTTTCGATGCGCAAAAGGCCGGGCACGCCGGAACGCTGGATCCGCTGGCATCCGGCGTCCTCGCGGTCGCGCTCGGGGAGGCGACCAAAACGGTGTCGTTCGCGATGGACGCGGAGAAGGTCTACCGTTTCACGGCGCGATGGGGGGAATCCCGCGACAGCGACGATGCAGAGGGCAGGGTAGAAGGCACATCCGAGGCGCGCCCGTCCAAGGCCGAAATCGAAGCGCTTTTGCCACGGTTTTCCGGCGAAATCGCCCAGGTGCCGCCGCGTTTTTCGGCCGTGAAGATCGACGGAGAGCGGGCCTACGACATCGCCCGCGACGGCGAAACGCCGGTCCTCGAGCCCCGGATGGTATTAATTCACGAGGTCAGGCTGGTAGGCCAGCCCGATCAGGACCGCGCCGAATTCGAGATGCGCTGCGGGAAGGGCGCTTATGTCCGGGCCTGGGTCCGGGATTTCGCCATCGGGCTCGGAACGCTCGGCTATGTCTGCGAGCTCCGCCGGATCGCCATCGGCGGATTTACCCTTGCAGATGCAATTCCGCTGGAAAAACTGAAAGCGTTTGGGCATAGTCCGGCCGCTTTCGAGCACCTGAAACCCATCTCGACCGCGCTGGACGGCATCCCGGCACTGGCCGTGACGGGTGCGGATGCGGTTCGCTTGCGTTGCGGCAATTCCATCCTGATGCGCGCCGGCCTGTTTGCGCGCCTGAAGGAGGAGACGCAGGCAGACGACGATCTTCAGGGGCTCACGGTCTATCTCTCTTCCGCCGCCGGCGAGCCTGTCGCGCTTGCCGAGCTTTCGCGGGGGGAACTCCGGCCGTTTCGTGTCTTCAACTTTGGAACTGGATGACCGTATGACCATCACGCCTGAACGCAAGAAAACGCTTATTGCCGAATACGCCACCGCTCCCGATGACACCGGCTCTCCCGAGGTCCAGGTCGCGGTGCTTTCGGAACGCATCGAAAATCTCACCGGGCACTTCAAGACTCACGTCAAGGACAACCACTCGCGGCGCGGCCTGATCAGGCTCGTATCCCAGCGCCGCCGGCTCCTCAATTACGTGAAAGCTGTCGATGAGAAGCGCTACGAAGCGCTGATTTCCCGGCTCGGTCTGCGGCGCTGAAAACGGCGATGGCGCAAGCGGGGCCGATGGTGCTTCCCGCGACCGCCGCCTCGCGGCCGAGTGAATCGTGGCAAGCGGCGATGGCCGCTGCCGCAAACCCATTCTCTTTGGGATGTCTCAAAGGAACGGGGTGTGGGCAAAGGCGCCACACCAAATGACGAACCCGCTGCAATCCGGCAGCGGGAAGGAAGGAATGAATCGCATGTTCAATACAATTACCGAAGAATTCGAATGGGGCGGACGCAAGCTGACGCTTGAGACCGGCCGCATGGCGCGGCAGGCAGATGGTGCCGTACTGGCGACCTATGGAGAAACGGTGGTTCTCGCCACGGTGGTCGGCGAGAGAGAGCCGCGTCCCGATCTCGATTTTTTCCCGCTGACCGTCAACTATCAGGAAAAGTACTTTGCTGCGGGAAAGATTCCCGGCGGCTATTTCAAACGCGAAGGACGTCCCACCGAACGCGAAACGCTGGTTTCCCGGCTGATCGACCGTCCCATCCGGCCACTTTTTGCGGAAGGCTATCGCAACGAGACGCAGGTGATCGCAACGGTCTTGAGCCACGACATGGAGAATGATCCCGACATCGTGGCGATCGTTGCAGCCTCCGCTGCGCTGACCATTTCCGGCGTGCCGTTCATGGGGCCGATCGGCGCGGCGCGCGTGGGCTATATCGGTGGAGAATACAAGCTCAACCCGCAGGTTGATGAGATGCCGGAATCGGCGCTCGATCTCGTCGTCGCAGGAACGTCCGATGCGGTGCTGATGGTGGAATCCGAAGCGAAAGAACTTTCGGAACAGATCATGCTCGGCGCGGTCATGTTCGGCCATCGCGCGATGCAGACGGTCATCGACGGGATTATCCGTCTCGCCGAGCGCGCGGCGAAGGAGCCGCGTGCCATTCCCGAGAAGGCGCATGCGGAGCTTGCCGGGAAACTGAAGAACTTTGCCGAAAGCGAGCTGCGCGACGCCTACAAGATTCCCGAGAAGGGCGCGCGGCATGAACGGATTTCCGACATCCGCGACCGCGCAAAAGCGCATTTCGCCGTCGATGGAGACGAGAAGGTCGTCAAGAGCCTGTTCAAGGAACTCGAAGCCAATGTCATGCGCACCGCGGTGCTGGACACCGGCCATCGCATCGATGGCCGCGACCTCAGGACCGTGCGGCCGATCCGCGCCGAAGTCGGCGTGCTCCCGCGCACCCATGGCTCGGCGCTTTTCACCCGCGGCGAAACACAGGCATTGGTCGTGGCGACGCTCGGAACGGGCGAGGACGAACAATATGTCGACTCGCTCGAAGGGACGTACAAACAGCATTTCATGCTGCACTACAATTTCCCGCCCTATTCGGTGGGCGAGACGGGCCGGCTCGGCGCTCCGGGACGCCGCGAAATCGGTCATGGCAAGCTTGCCTGGCGCGCGCTGCATCCGGTCCTGCCGGATCGCGAGCAGTTCCCCTACACGGTCCGCGTCGTCTCCGAGATCACCGAATCGAACGGCTCATCTTCGATGGCCACGGTCTGCGGCAGTTCGCTCGCATTGATGGATGCCGGCGTGCCGATGAAACGGCCGGTGGCGGGTATCGCAATGGGCCTTATTCTCGAGGGTTCACGTTATGCGGTGCTCTCCGACATTCTCGGCGACGAGGACCATCTCGGCGACATGGATTTCAAGGTCGCGGGCACCGACAGCGGGGTTACCTCGCTGCAGATGGACATCAAGATCTCCGGCATCACCGAAGAGATCATGCGCGTTGCCCTCGATCAGGCGCGCGAAGGGCGCCTGCATATTCTGGGCGAAATGGGAAAAGCCATTTCGCACGCGCGCGAACAGCTGGGCGAGCACGCGCCGCGCATCGAGGTGATCCACATCCCCACCGACAAGATCCGCGAAGTGATCGGTTCCGGCGGCAAGGTGATCCGCGAAATCGTGGAGAAGACCGGTGCCAAGATCGACATCCAGGACGATGGCACGGTGAAGATCGCTTCGCCCGACGGCGAATCGATCCGTGCGGCGCTCAAATGGATCAAATCCATCGTGGCCGAGCCCGAGATCGGCGAAATCTATGACGGCAAGGTCGTCAAGGTGATGGATTTCGGCGCCTTCGTGAACTTCTTCGGTCCCAAGGACGGTCTGGTCCATATTTCCGAGCTGGCGCCGCGCCGCGTCGGCAAGGTCAGCGATGTGGTGAAGGAAGGCGATTCCGTCAAAGTGAAGCTCCTGGGCTTCGACGACCGCGGCAAGGTGCGCCTGTCGATGAAACAGGTCGATCAGGAAACCGGCGAAGACCTGAGCAAGAAGACGCCGCCTCCCGAAGAGCAGCAACAGGCCGGCTGATTCCGCGCCCTTCTGGACAACTCCATTGATGCCGGAGTACCTTAGCCAACCTAGCTAAGGTCCTCCGGCAATGGATTACGTCTTCAACATTCATGAGGCAAAGACAAATCTTTCCGCGCTGATCGCGAAAGCGGAGGCCGGGGAGGATGTGTTGATTGCTCGCGCGGGCAAGCCGGTCGTCAAATTGGTTCCCGTCAGTGCGCATGGCAAGAAGCGCCCCGATCGTCGCCCCGGTTTCATGAAGGGGAAAATCTGGATCGGGCCCGACTTTGAAGACCCGCTGCCGGAAGAAATCCTTGCCGCCTTTCGGGGTGAACGCGATTGAGACTCCTCCTCGATTCGCACTTTCTGGTGTGGTGGCCAAGCGGTTCGCCGCGTCTTGGAGCGCGCGCGCGGGAACTGATCGTGGCGCCAGACACGGAACTCTTTATGAGCGCCGCAAGCTGGTGGGAGCTTGCCATCAAGAGTTCATTGGGCCGCCTCAAAATTGATCTTTACGCAACCCGGGAAGCGATCGAACGCCGAGGGACTGCCGCCCTTGCCGTATCGATGAAACATGCTGAAGAGGCTGCCGCGCTCAATAAACTGCATGGTGATCCCTTCGATCACATGCTCGTCGCGCAGGCCATTTCGGAAGATCTAATTCTGCTCACGCGTGACGCGTACCTCGAAGCTTACGGCTCACACGTTCTTTGCGTATGAGAGGAGAAGTTATGCCCAAGATCGACATCCAATCGGTGCCCGAGCGCAAGGGTTCGGGATATCCGGCGCCGTTTCATCTTCCGGCCGGCGAGCGCGTGCGGCAGAGGCTGGGCGATGCGGGCGGGCTCACGCAGTTTGGCGTCAATCTCCTGCGCCTGCCGCCGGGCGCCTGGTCGAGCCAGCGTCATTGGCATAGCGCGGAGGATGAGTTCGTCTGGGTGCTGTCGGGAGAGGTCGCTCTTATCACCGACGCGGGCGAACAGATTCTCCGGCCGGGCGATTGTGCCGCGTTCCCCAAGGGCCGGCCGGACGGCCATCACCTGATCAACAAATCGAAGGAAATGGCGGTGCTCATCGAGGTCGGAACGCGTTCGCGGGACGATGTTTGCGATTATCCGGACATCGATCTAAGGATCGATGAGCGCGTTGGTCATTACACGCACAAGGACGGCACGCCCTATCCGCCGCGCAGCTGAAGATTTTTCCGATGGGTCTGGTCCTGCGTTTTATCAGTCTTGTCCTGCTCGTGATCGCGCTGATGCTGCTTGGCGCGGACGCTGTGACGTCGCTCGCGAGAGGCGGACAGATCACGGTGCATTCGATCGACCAGGTCTGGACCTATCTGGGCGGCGCGAGCATAGCAGCATTCAAGACCTGGCTCGCGCACAACCTGCCCTCACCGCTGCCGGCCTGGTTCTATTCCGTGCTGGCACTTCCGGCCTGGGCGCTGAGCGGCGTACTGGGCGTGGTGCTTGCCTTCCTGTTCGGCCGGCACGTGCCGGAGCGGACCTGATCCGGCGCGCGGCAGATCAGCGATTGGCGCCGGGTACCCAGAGAACGTCCTTCGCACCTTTGTCATTCGCATAGCGGCTGGCGACAAACAGGTGATCCGAGAGTCGGTTCACATATTTGAGCGCCGCCGCGCCGACCGGTTCCTGTGCGGCAAGCTCGGTGATGAAGCGCTCGGCGCGGCGCACAACCGTGCGCGCAAGGTGCAGATGCGCCGCCGCCGCCGTGCCGCCCGGCAGCACAAAAGATTTGAGCGGCGCGAGCTCCGCGTTCATCGCATCGATCTCGCGCTCGAGCCGCTCCACCTGGGCGTCCGTGATCCTGAGCGCGCCTTCGCTTCTCCGGCTCGCTTGCGGGACGCACAGATCCGCGCCCAGATCGAACAGATCGTTTTGAATCCTGGCGAGCATCGCATCGATTTCGCCATCGGCATGAAGCCGCGCCAGACCGATCGTGGCATTGGCTTCATCCACCGTGCCGTAGCTCGCAATGCGCAGGGCATGCTTCGGCAGGCGTGTTCCATCGCCAAGCGCGGTGTCGCCCCTGTCGCCGGTTTTTGTATAGATGCGGTTCAAGACGACCATCGCGCGAGATTATCCCCAGGGGCGGCGCGGAGCCAAGCGCATGGTTGCGGCCCGCGCGGCAGTTATTATGATCCGCCGCTCCTGAAACAGGATAGGTCCATGCCCGTCGAAGCCCCCGAAATCATCGAAGTGGATCACACCCGCGTCGCCTGCGACGGCGGCGGAGGAACGCTCGGCCATCCGCGCGTCTTTCTGGAAATGGGCGATGAGACTTACGTCGAATGTCCCTATTGCGACCGGCGCTTCGTGCTGCGCGGGGGAGCACATCCGCATTGACCGTAGCCGATCCCGATACGGCCCGCCCGATCGCGAAGGGCGACCACCTCTATCTTGTCGATGGTTCCGGCTACCTGTTTCGCGCCTATCACGCGCTGCCGCCGCTCTCGCGAAAATCCGACGGCCTGCCGACCGGAGCCGTGTCCGGCTTTTCCAACATGCTCTGGAAGCTTCTGGAGGACATGCGGGCGGGCGACCGGCCGACCCATCTCGCTGTCATCTTCGATGCGGGCAAAACCACCTTCCGCAACGAGATCTATCCTGCCTACAAATCCAACCGCCCCGATCCCCCCGATGATCTTATTCCGCAATTTCCGCTGGTCCGCGCCGCCACCCGCGCTTTCGGCGTCGCCTGCATCGAGGAGCCCGGTTACGAAGCCGACGATCTGATCGCCACCTATGCGCGGCTGGCGCGCGAGGCCGGCGCGCGCACGACGATCGTGTCTTCCGACAAGGATCTGATGCAGCTCGTCGTCGATGGCGAGATCGAGCTCTACGACACGATGAAGAACAAGCGGATCGCTTCGGCGGAGGTGATGGAGAGATTCGGCGTTCCGCCGTCGAAAGTCGTCGAAGTGCAGGCGCTTGCGGGCGATTCCGTCGACAACGTGCCGGGCGTCAGAGGCATCGGCGTGAAGACCGCTGCAGAACTGATCAACAGCTTCGGCGGTCTCGAGGCCTTGCTGAGCCGCGCCCAGGAGATCAAGCAGCCCAAGCGCCGCGAAACGCTGATCGAGAATGCGGAGAACGCACGTATCTCGTTGCGGCTCGTTTGTCTTGACGATCGCGTGCCGCTCAAGGTTCAGCTCGATGCGTTTGCGGTCCACGATCCCGAACCGGCTGCGCTTATCGGTTTTCTGAAAGCGATGGAATTTTCGGCGCTCTGCAGGCGCGCCGCTTCGCACTTCCATATCGACGACGTCGATGCCGTGCCGCCGGGACAGGATCCGGCACAGGTTTCGCTCTCTGCTCCGGGCGCCTCGCCGCCGCCGCGGGCAATGCCTCCGGTTCCGGCCGACAAAGCCGTGACGGTGGGCGGTGCGGGGTCGCCGGGCGGAAAACCCGGCGCGGTCATGGATCGCGGCGCGCTGCTCAAACAAATTCATCACGATGACTATGAAACAGTCATCACGCTCGAGCGCCTGCACCACTGGATCGCGCGTGCGCAAGAAACAGGTATCGTCGCTGTCGACACCGAAACCACTTCGCTCGATCCGATGCAGGCGGGCCTGTGCGGCGTGTCGCTCGCCGTGGCGCCGGGCGAGGCCTGTTACATCCCGTGCGGGCACCGCAAGGGCGACGGACTCGATCTCGGCGGCGATGGAGGAATAGTTCAGCTCGGCGAGAAGGATGTTCTCGACCGGCTGAAACCCCTGCTGGAAGACACGGGCATTCTCAAGGTCGCGCAGAACCTCAAATATGATTATCTCGTTTTTCTTCAGCGCGGCATCCGCATAGCCCCCTTCGACGATACGATGCTGATGTCCTACGTGCTCGGCGCGGCATTGCATGGGCACGGAATGGACGAGCTTTCCGAGCTGCATCTGAAGCACAAGCCGATCACGTTCAACGAAGTGTCCGGCACCGGCAAGGACCGCGTCACCTTCGATTGCGTGCCGGTCAAAGAGGCCACGCGCTATTCCGCCGAAGACGCCGATGTAACTTTCCGCCTGCATGCGCTGCTCAAGCCGCGGCTTATCGAGGAAGGCAAGACCGGCGTGTACGAAGCCCTGGAACGGCCGCTTGTGCCCGTGCTGGCCGACATGGAGCAGGCGGGAATCGTCATTGATCCAGATCTCCTGCGGAAACTTTCCAACGATTTCGGCCGCGACATGGCGAAGCTGGAGGAACAAATCCACAAGCTCGCCGGCGGCGCCTTCAACATCGGTTCGCCGAAACAGTTGGGCGATATTCTCTTTGGAAAATTCAAGCTCGAAGGCGGCCGCAAGACAAAGACCGGCGCCTGGTCCACCGATTCCGACATTCTGGAAGAACTTGCGGCGAACGGGCAGGAGATCGCCAAGCTCGTTCTCGACTGGCGGCAATTGCAGAAGCTGCGCGGCACCTACACCGACGCGCTGCCGGGCTACGTCAATCCGAAGACGGGCCGCGTGCACACATCCTATGCCATGGCCTCGACGACGACCGGCCGGCTCGCCTCGACCGATCCCAATCTCCAGAACATTCCGATCCGCACCGCCGAAGGGCGCCGCATCCGCGCGGCCTTTGTCGCGCCCAAAGGCATGAAGCTGATCAGCGCCGATTACAGCCAGATCGAACTGCGCCTGCTGGCCCACATCGCCGATATCGCGGCGCTGAAATCGGCCTTTGCGGAGGGGCTCGATATCCATGCCATGACGGCGTCGGAAATGTTCGGCGTGCCGATCAAGGACATGCCCTCCGAAGTGCGCCGGCGCGCCAAGGCGATCAATTTCGGCATCGTCTACGGCATTTCGGGCTTCGGTCTCGCCAACCAGCTCGGCATCCCGAGAAGCGAAGCAGATGATTACATCCGCAAATATTTCGAGCGCTTCCCCGGCATCCGCGATTATATGGAAACGACGAAGGCGTTCGCGCGCGATCACGGCTATGTGGAAACGCTGTTCGGGCGGCGCATCTACATCCGCGAAATCCGGTCGAAAGTACCGGGTTATCGCGGCGGCGCCGAGCGCGCAGCCATCAACGCACCGATCCAGGGCACGGCCGCCGACATCATCCGCCGCGCCATGATCCGCGTGCCGCCCGCGCTCGCCAAGGAAAAGCTCCACGCGCGCATGCTGCTGCAGGTGCATGACGAACTGGTCTTCGAGGCGCCGGACAAGGAAGCCGCGCGCCTCTGCGCCATCGCCGCGCGGGTCATGGAACGCGCACCGCTTCCCGCCATCTCGCTTTCCGTGCCGCTCATCGTCGAAGCCCGCGCCGCCGCCAACTGGGACGAAGCGCATTAAACAACGCGGCCTTTCGGCCAAGAATGCTCGAATACGGCAGCAGCATACATACAAGATAATATAATAACTATGCCGTCACCGTATTACAAGCCAGCGGGAGGTTGTGCACGGTCTGTACGGCCTGGTACACTAGCGACGCTTCTCCTTGAGGGAAAATACCGTCCCAAAGGCATTGGTGCCGCCGCCGTATTCCGTCGTCCCGTAAAACGTGCCATGAACGTCGATCAGACCGGCTAGAGGCGAGTAGCCGTCGCCCATGCAGGGGCCGTGGGCCACGCAAAATGAGTGCACTACCGATTCGGCGCCGGTTGTGGGATCGAGCGAGAACGCCGTGCCGGTACCAAAGCGTCCGCCTTTATAGGTCGTTCCGTACAGAATGCCGCCCACATCGATCAGCCCGGCTGCGGGGATCGCGCCGTCCGCGCCGGCGAAGGCGTGCAGCACGGTCTCGGTGCCGGTACCCGGGTCGACCGAGAACACCGTGCCGCAGCCAAAGTAATTGGCGCAGTCTCCACCTCCGCCACTAGACGTCGTGCCGTACAGAATGCCGCCGATGTCGATCAAGCCGGCGGCCGGGCCCGCGCCATCCGTGTCACCGGCAAAACTATAAACAACTTGTTCAACGCGCGTTTCCGGGTCGAGAGAAAATACGGTGCCGCAGCCGAAATTACAGCCTTCAACATTATCACCACCACCACTAGCAGTTGTTCCGTACAGGACGCCATTGACGTCGATCAGGCTGGCGAAAGGGGTCTCGCCATCCATGCCGCCGGCGAAGGAATAGAGCACCTTCTCTTTCCCGGTGTTGCGGTCGATTGAGAACACAGAGCCGAGACCATGGGCACCGCCAGCAGATGTTGTGCCATACAGCCTCCCGCCGACATCGATCAGGCCTGCGGCCGGAGAGGAGCCGTCGGTGCAATTCTGCCGGCTGCAAAAGGAATAGACCAATTTTTCAGTACCGGTCGAGGGGTCGAATGAGAAGACCGTGCCCCCCCTCCATTCGTGTTGGTTGCGTAAGCTGTACCATAAAGTACTCCACCCACATCGATCAGCCCGGCTTCAGGGGCCCAACCATCACTACAGTCTTGTTGGCTGCAAAAAGAATATAGCACCGTCTCAGTGCCGGTGCTGAGATCGAACGAATACACCGCTCCTGCATTGTGGGCGCCGCCCTGTTCGGTCGTGCCGTACAATGTGCCCTTCACATCGATCAGGCCGGCTTCGGGAGCCGCCCCATCCGGCACGTCTCCGAAAGAATGGAGCACCTGTTCCTTGAATGTGCCGGATTGTGCCGCCGCACCCTGCTGGGCGAAGGCGCAGACGATCCCTGCCAGCATGGCAACGGATACCGATAAGGATTTCATTGCTACCCCCAATATTGACAGTGTGCTAAAGCAAAGTCTTCCTCCACAACAGCGCAGTTGTTGCTGTCTTTGTCAATTCCGGTACCCCGATTTTTTGACGCGCATCGCCTTTGGGGTTTGGTTCTCATGTCGGATCACCAGAGGCACAAATGCAGCCGAGGGCTTCCGCAGCGCCACCTACGGAAGGCGCAGAAACCCGTGAGTTTCTCCGGAGCTGTCATTATAGAAGCCAGCAATTTGATGTTTATCATTGATAGCATACGGTTGCGTATTATCGGATCGGTTGACGCGAAATTTGGTTATATGTCCGCCTGGTGTGCGGATGAAAGCGTAAAAGGATTCGTCATGTCTGCGCGGCGAAAATAATCCCGTGATCCAGTTTCTTGAATTGATGCTTTAAAGTACCACGCGCTCCCGTTGGATCGAAGGTCGAAATCGTACCATCGGGCGTCCGGACAAATCCATTAGAATCGCTCGACGCGTCCGAATACGCTCCCGTAATCATACCATCATCATTGAGAGCGTTGGCGAAGGTTCCGGTTGATCCTGGAACATCGAATGTCGCGATTCTGCCCCCGGTGAGACGCAGGAAGCCGTGCTGAACGTTTGCGCTATCTAGGAACCACCCTGCAATTTCACCCTTGTCATTGATGGCGCTACACCAGGTTGAAACCGATTGCTTAGGGTCAAAACTAGTTATTTGACCGCCCGCATCGCGAACAAAGCCGTGTACCGCCCCCGCACTATCGAAGTACGAGCCAGCAATAACGGTCTTAGAATTCATCCCGTATATATACGTACCAACGGAACCCACCGGATCAATTGTCGTGTAAGTCACGGCCTCGGCAGGCAAGGCAATGAAAAGCCCCACAACAGTTAAGCAATGCTCTATAATTCGCAGTCGCATCTTGGGTCCTCCTTTATCGCACGGCACTCTACCCGGAATCGCGTTAGAGGTCGAGTTCGACCCCGTATTCTCTTAAATGTTTTTGACCCGGCCCCCTACTGGCAACGCTGGCTGCTGAATGGAAAAGTGCCCCCCGCCTGGCCTCCCCTCGTCTCGTTCCAAATTAAAAAATCGCGCGCGCATGCTGCTGCAGGTGCATGACGAACTCGTCTTCGAGGCGCCCGACAAGGAAGCCGCGCGCCTCTGCGAGATCGCCGCGCGGGTCATGGAACGCGCGCCGCTCCCTGCCATCTCGCTCTCCGTGCCGCTGGTCGTCGAAGCCCGCGCCGCCGCCAATTGGGACGAGGCGCATTGAGCGACGGGGCCTCTCGACAAGGAATGCTCGAATACGGCGGCAGCATACATACAAGATAATATAATAACTATGCCATCACCATGTTCCACGCGTGATGTAAGGACGTTACTCGGCACATGACCACATCTACCGGCTCTGGCAACAGCTAGGTGCTAATGACTCTTTCATTACCATCACGAAGGTGCGCAACGATGCCGGCGAGAGCTGCAAAACCGCTTTTGATCTTAAAGCCGACAATATCGGACAATGGTACAGACCTGTAAACAACATCCCAATAAATGTTCAGATAAAATAGCCTATCATGGCTCACCCAAATGGCATTCGTCCTGTGCAAAATAATCTGCTTTAGAATTGAAATCTGCCGAACTACCAGGAGAGCCCCGCATATCCAAGCAACAAAAGCGTATTCGTAGCGGTATTGCCCTTTCAACCTCATGTATTCCATCCAGGCTATCCCCCGAGGATGGTGAAGCGTAGTGGCGTACACGATTGCGCATGCTGCCAGAAAAGCCAGCGTGTAAGTGAGCGACCTACGTTTGGAAAAATGGGCAACAACCATTTTCTAAATCTCAAATTGCTGGTAAAGGCGAACACGATCCGCCATGCTATGTGTCAGCGTTTGGATTCCTTGGGCATGGCATTGGTCTCCCACGACGAAGGGGCGAGCAATGTCGGTGAAGCGCATAGCCTTGTGGCTGGCGGCCATCACAGCAGCCGTCATTCTTTTGGCTACGGTGGCATTCTATGTGGTGCTATGGTTTTGCGCCCCCTGCGACTGTCCTTGAACCGTCAAACCGTAACTGTGTTCGGTAAGAGAATACAAATCCGGGACACGAACGATATTGCATCTGTCACTTCGGAGGCGTCTGACATTTGCGCAAGCGGAAATGTAGTTTGTGTCCCGGAATACGCAAAGACAACCGTGAAAAAAGGAACTTCAGACCAATCGGCATTTGCCGGGCGGCGCCCTACAAGCCGCTACCTTGTCATCGCCGCTTCATATAACTACGATCCGGCGCCGAGTGACACGCGGGGATCATCATGAAAAGGCTGGGTATTGTTTTTCTGGCACTCGCCATCGGCGCACTGTCAGGAAGCGGATTTGCGGCGGATAGCGCCGGCAAGGGCCCTCCAACGGCTCTGCCGCTCGCAAAGGGCGATCGCGAGCTTCCGGAAATGGTCCTCTACAAGGATCATGGATACAACCCGGATCAGGGCATATGGGTCGTCAATATGGGTTATTCCTATATCGGCGACGAGTGGAATGATACGGTCAGCTCCCTTGTCGTCGTGCGCGGCAATTGGAAGGTTTGCCGGGATCCGAATTTTGCCAATTGCCGATCCATCGGACCGGGAGCCTACGATCTGCGCGACTGGTCGGGCTGGGACAATACCATCTCTTCCATCCAGATCGTTTCATACTGAAGGACGAACTCCCGTCGTCTGGTTTGTAGGTCAGAGCGACTGGCGGGCTTCCGGACGTCGACGGAAGCTCGTGGCCCGCGTTTGCCCGCATAGGCTCTTTCGCACGCAGCGCCTCTGGCGTTTGGGCTGCGCATGAGCGGCCCGGCCAGCGGAACGAGCACCAGCCGCACTTCTCCATCGGGAGTTGAGGCGGCGCGGCGATCCCATGGATTGAAACTTGGAACAATCGCGGCGTGCGCCTCGTTATCAAATATCAGGAAAGCGCACGCTCGGGTTTCCGAAGGTGCCCATCACCCAAGGAGGATCGAACGATGGAAAAAACGACCAGACGGATAACTCGAACTTTGGCTGCCGGAGCCCTCGCCCTGACGGTGGCAATGCCGGCCTTCGCGCAAGTGAGCGTCGGTATCGGCGTCGGCGGCCCGGCCTATCACCGCCACTGGTGCTACACCCATCCTGGGGCATGCCGTGGTCCCGGCGGCGCCTATGTTGCAGGGCCGGCGGTTGCGGTCGGAGTGCCGGCCGTTGGTGTCTACGTCGCCGGCCGCGGATATTGGGATGGTCACGACTGGTATGCCCACCGATACTGGGATCACGGCGTCTGGCGCTACCGGTAAGAATTGAACCCGCAAAACGCGAAACGGGCCCCGCCAAAAGCGGGGCCTTTCTGCATCGAGCTATGGCGCCGGCCGGTTTGTTACTTATCGCTGATAATCGCTGTTAAAATCGCTGTTATGGATTTTGTACTGCTTTGCCGCCCGGCCGCACCACGCGCCTCACGCGGCGCCAACAGACCTGATCGTGGGATTTGTGCCGCAGAGCGGGCAGGCGGGATCGGGACGGACGGTGACTTTGCGGAATCGCGTGGCGAGCGCGTCGTAGATCAGCAACTGCCCCGCCAGGCTTTCGCCGATGCCGAGTATCTCTTTCAGCACTTCCAGCGCCTGCAGCGTGCCCATGACACCGGCCGCCGCGCCGAGAACACCGGCCTCCGAACAGGACGGCACGGCACCCGGCGGCGGGGGCACGGGAAAGATGCAGCGATAGCAGGGCCACGCGCCGCTCTTGTCATGCGCCTTGAACGTGGCGAGCTGGCCGTCGAATTCGGTCACGGCCGCCGAAATGAGGGTCCGGCCCACGAAGTAACATGTATCGTTCACGAGAAAGCGCGTGGCAAAATTGTCCGAGCCGTCCGCCACGATGTCGTAGCGGGCGATCAGATCGCGCGCATTGCCGGGATCGAGCCGGACATTGTGAAGCTCGAGCGCGACATCGGGATTGATTGCACGCACGGCGCGGCCGGAGGAGTCCGTCTTGGCGCGCCCGACATCCTCCGTCCGATGCGCGATCTGGCG
>DATJUM010000154.1:0-19683 GCA_035502355.1 Rhizomicrobium sp.
GCGCAGGATTTCTCCATGCGCGCGCCGCTCGTCGACGGCCAGGGCAATTTCGGTTCGGTCGATGGCGATGAACCTGCGGCCATGCGCTACACGGAAGTGCGGCGCGCGAAGATCGCCCATGCGCTGACCGAGGACATCGAAAAGGACACGGTCGAGTTCAGGGACAATTACGACGGTGCGGAGAAAGAACCCGTCGTCTTTCCGGCGCGCTTCCCCAATCTTCTTGTCAACGGCTCTAGCGGCATCGCCGTCGGCATGGCGACCAACGTTCCGCCGCACAATCTGGGCGAAGTCATAGATGCGTGCCTTGCCTGGCTCGACGACCCATCGATCAGTCTCGAGCTGCTGACGGAGATCGTCCCAGGCCCCGATTTTCCGACCGGCGCGCTGATCATCGGTAGGCAGGCGTCCCGGGCTGCGCTGGCGCGCGGGCGCGGTCCCGTCCTGATGCGTGCGAAAGTTCATATCGAAGAACTGCGCAAGGACCGCGAGGCGATCATCGTCACGGCCATTCCCTATCAGGTGAACAAGGCCACGATGATCGAGCGCATCGCCGAGATGGTGCGCGAGAAGCGCATCGAAGGCATCGCCGATCTGCGCGACGAAAGCGACCGCCACGGCATGCGCGTCGTCATCGAGTTGCGGCGCGACGCCTCGGCGGACGTGGTGCTCAATCAGCTTTATCGGCATTCGCAGCTGCAGACGAGCTTCAACGTCAACATGCTCGCGCTGAATGGCGGCCGCCCCGAACTGATGAATTTGAAGGACCTCATCGCCGCCTTCATCCAGTTCCGCGAAGAAGTCATTACACGCCGCACGCGGCACGATCTCGCGAAAGCGCGCGAGCGCGGCCACGTGCTGGTCGGCCTCGCCATCGCGGTCGCCAATATCGACGAAGTGATCGCCTTGATCCGCGCCGCGGCAGATGCGGCGACCGCCAAGGCGCAATTGATGGCGCGGGCGTGGCCTGCGAAGGACGTGGCGCCGCTCGTGACGCTGATTGCCGATCCGCGCCACATCGTCGAGGAAGACGGCACGATCCGACTCACCGAGGAACAGGCAAAAGCCATCCTCGAAATCCGCCTGCAGCGGCTGACGGCGCTCGGCCGCGACGAATTGGCGGAGGAGGCGAAAAAGCTCGCCGAAGTTATCAGGGATCTGCTCGATATCCTGCGCAGCCGGCCGCGCGTGCTCGCCATCATGAGGAGCGAGTTCGAAGAAGTGAAGCGCGATTTCGCGACGCCCCGGCTCACCGAACTCATCGATGCCGATGTCGAAATCGAGGACGAGGCGCTGATCGAACGGGAGGACGTGGCCGTTACCGTCACCCATGCCGGTTATATCAAGCGCACGCCGCTCGCCGAATATCGCGTGCAGGGCCGCGGCGGCAAAGGCCGCACCGGCATGGAGACGCGCGAGGAGGATTTCGTCACCCATATCTTTGCCGCGTCGACGCACGCGCCGCTGTTGTTCTTCTCATCGACGGGCATGGCCTATCTCTTGAAAGTCTGGCGGCTGCCGGAGGCGCGCATCCAGGGCCGCGGCAAGGCGATGGTCAATCTCTTGCCGCTTTCGGGCGGCGAACGCATCACCACCGTGCTGCCCCTGCCGGAAGACGAGGCGCAGTGGGAGAAGCTCAACGTCGTTTTCGCCACCAAATCGGGCGACGTGCGCCGCAACGAGTTATCGGATTTCGGCAATGTACGTGCGAATGGCAAGATCGCCATGAAGCTCGAGGCGAACGACGGCATCGTCGGCGTGCAGACCTGCACGGATGAAGATGATGTGCTGCTCACCACGCGTGAGGGCAAATGCATTCGCTTCGCGCTTGCGGATCTGCGCATCTTCAAGGGCCGGCAATCGACAGGCGTGCGCGGCATCAAGCTTGCGCCGGGCGATGAGGTTGTGAGCCTTGCGCTGCTGCACCACGCCGATGCGACGCCTGCCGAAACGCGCGCCTATCTGAAACAGGCGAGTGCCATTCGCCGTGCCGCGGGCGTGGAGAATGAGGAGATCGCGGCGGAAGAGACCGAAGAGAACGGCAATGGCGAGGAGGCGATCCTCGCGCCGGAGCGCTATGCGCATCTCGCCGCCGCGGAGCAGTTCGTGCTTACGGTTTCGGCCAGCGGCTTTGGCAAGCGTACCAGCTCCTTTGAATACCGCGTGACGGGCCGGGGCGGTTCTGGCATCGTCGCCATGGGGATGGCGCGCAAGAACAATGCCGTCGTCGCGTCGTTTCCGGTCGAGGAGACGGACGACATCATGCTTATTACCGATCAGGGACAGACGATCCGGAGTCCGGTTTCGAGCGTGCGCGTCGCGGGACGGGCGACGCAGGGCGTGACGCTGTTTCGCGTCGATGCCGGAGAGCGCGTTGTTTCCGTGGAACGCATCGAGGAAACCTCCGAAGAAACGGAGGCCTGAGATGAGCAGGCGCCATGTGGGCCTTTATCCCGGTACCTTCGATCCCCTGACTCTCGGCCATCTCGATATCATCCAGCGCGCGGTGAAGCTTGTCGATCATCTCGTGATCGGCGTTGCCACCAATCCCTCAAAATCGCCCATGTTCACGCTGGAAGAGCGCATGGATATGGTGCGCAGCGAGACGGCGCCGCTCGGCGGCGGCGGGCGCGCAACGATAGACGTAGCAACTTTCGATTGCCTGCTGATGCAATATGCCGAACAGATCGGCGCCACGGTTATCGTGCGCGGCCTTCGGGCAGTTTCCGACTTCGAATACGAATTCCAGATGGTCGGCATGAACCAGCGGCTCAATCCTGACATCGACACTGTGTTCCTGATGGCCGATCCCAGACACCAGGCGATAGCGTCGCGACTTGTCAAGGAAATCGCGCTGTTGGGCGGCAATGTGGCGCCCTTCACCACGCCGCATGTCGCAAAGCTTGTGACCGAGCGGGCCAAACAAAGAAAGGCTGATCAATGACTTCCGATTCCGACAACACGCTGACGCTGACGCTGAAGACCGGCGATGTGAAGGTCGCGCTGAGGCCCGATCTCGCGCCGATGCATGTGGCGCGCGTAAAGGAACTCGCCAACCAGGGCTTCTACGACGGCGTGGCGTTTCATCGTGTGATTCCGGGCTTCATGGCGCAGACCGGCGATCCGACCGGCACGGGGGCGGGCGGCTCGAAGCTTCCCGATCTAAAAGCCGAATTCTCTCCGGAATCGCATGGGCGCGGCACGCTTTCCATGGCGCGAACTTCGGATCCCAACAGCGCCAACAGCCAGTTCTTCATCTGCTTCGCCGATGCACCCTGGCTCAATCGTCAGTACACGGTGTTCGGCCAGGTGGTGAGCGGCATGGAGCATGTCGACGCGATCAAGAAGGGCGGCGAACACAACAACGGCGCCATCAGCGGCGAACCCGACCGCATCGTCAAAGCGCGTGTCGGCGGCGAGTAGCCCTCCCCGATATTTTCCTTCGGACAAGGAATGGAAGAACCGCCAAGGCGCCAAGACGCCAAGGTAAATTGCGAGCCTACCGGCGAGCACGACCGTGTCGCGCGTCAGATCGTGGATTCGGCATTTGCCGTGCATTCCGCACTCGGACCCGGTTGCTGGAATCCGTCTATGAGCAGTGTCTGATATGCGAGTTGAACGTGCGGCAACTTTCGGTCCAGCGTCAGATTACCGTGCCAGTGATTTATCGCGGCATGCGCATCGAGGCAGGATTTCGGATGGATTTGTTGGTCGAATCCCTGGTTGCTGTCGAGATAAAGGCTGTAGAACGGTTGTTGCCCGTCCATGACGCGCAGTTACTTACCTATTTGAAGTTGTCGGGACATTCGTTGGGTATCCTGATCAACTTCAATGTTTCACGGATCAGGGACGGTATTCGCCGCATTGTACTCTCAAGTTAGCCGCGCTGCCTTGGCGTCTTGGCGGTTTGTTTTGCCCCTGACGCAATCGGCAATATTATGTGCGGCGCGGGGAATTGCGGCGCCGGCCGCGCTTTCCTAGAACGCGGCGGCAGCACGGAGTATTGCACGCATGGCATCCATTCCCTTCATCGATCTTCAGGCGCAGCGGAAGCGGCTGGGCACGTCGCTCGAACGCGCGATTGCCGCGGCGGTGGAGGGCGGGCAGTGGATCATGGGGCCGCAGGTGCGCGCGCTGGAGGATCAACTCGCGAAATTCGCGGGCGTCAAACACGCGATTTCTTGCGCGAACGGCACTGATGCGCTGCTGATCATTCTCCGCGCCTGGGAAATTGGTCCCGGCGATGCGGTCTTTGTTCCGGGCTTCACCTTCGCGGCTTCGGCCGAAGTCGTGGCACTGGTCGGTGCAACGCCGGTGTTTGTCGACGTACTCGAAGACACGTTTAACATGGCGCCAGCGAGTCTGGAATCCGCCATCGCGATGGTGAAGCGCGATGGCAAATTGCGTCCGCGGGTTGTCATGCCGGTCGATCTCTTCGGCCAGGCGG
This sequence comes from Rhizomicrobium sp., assembly GCA_035502355.1. Classification (GTDB taxonomy): domain Bacteria; phylum Pseudomonadota; class Alphaproteobacteria; order Micropepsales; family Micropepsaceae; genus Rhizomicrobium. Next base: position 4,448 of record DATJUM010000154.1, read on the forward strand.
CCGATTACGATGCCCTTGAGCCGATCGTGAAACGCGAAAATCTCTTGATGCTGTGCGACGCGGCGCAGGCTTTCGGTGCGACTTTCGGCGGCCGTCGCACCGGCGCGATCGGCGATGCCGCCGCTACCAGCTTTTTTCCGGCGAAGCCGCTGGGCTGTTATGGCGACGGCGGCTGCAGCTTCACGAACGACGATGCGCTTGCTGATCTGCTCCGCTCGATCCGCATTCACGGTCAGGGACGCGACAAATACGAAAACGTCCGCATCGGTGTGAATTCCCGGCTTGATACCATCCAGGCCGCGATCCTGATGGAAAAACTGAAGATTTTTCCCGAAGAGCTCGCGTTGCGGGAGCGCATCGCGTGCCGCTATGCGGACGGTTTCGCGCGCTCGAACCGCATATGCGTGCCGCATGTCATCGAAGGCGCGCAATCGACCTGGGCGCAATACACGATCCAGGTGCCGGAACGCGACCGGGTCAAGGCCGACCTGGAAGCACAGGGCATTCCCACGCAAATCTATTATCTCACGCCGCTGTCCGCACAGCGCGGCTACGACAAATATCCCACCGTCCCGCTCCCGGTCAGTGAAAAGCTGGGGCATACGGTGCTGAGCCTGCCGATGCATCCCTATCTCGACGAAGTGACGCAGGACCGGATCATCGAGGCCGTTCTCGAAAGCGTCGGCCGCGCTGCCGCCTAAAGAACGATTTGAACGCGGAGACGCAAGGGACGAGGAGTTATTTGACCACGAAGAGCACAAAAGGCACGAAGAAAGAATATGGCGCGCTCCGCGCTCAAATCTTTCTCCGCGTCTCCGCGTGAACCAATAAGTGGTTTGCATGGATGTTTCGCTGTTTGATTATGAGTTGCCAGAGGAGCGGATTGCGCTCCGGCCGGCGAGCCCGCGCGACAGTGCGCGCATGCTCGTCATAGGGCCGGACGGCTCACTCCAACATTCGCACGTGCGCGATCTGCCTGACTTCCTGCGCGCAGGCGACCTGCTTGTTGTGAATGACAGCCGGGTCATCGCCGCGCGGCTGCGGTCGCGAAAAGCCGCGGGCGGCACGGCCATCGAACTTCTTCTGCACAAACGCATCGCGCCGGATCGATATCTCGCCCTGGCCCGGCCTGCGCGGAAGTTATCTCCCGGCGACGAACTGATTATATCTGCAAATTTCGCTGCGCGCCTGATCGCGCGCCGCGAAGCCGGCGAAGTGGAGATCGCGTTTTCGGTCGCAGGTGCGGCCCTCGATGCCGCGATCGCACAATGGGGCGAAATGCCTTTGCCACCCTATATCGCGCGGCGCCGTCCCGCCGATGCGCGCGACGCACAGGACTATCAGACTGTCTTTGCGGAACAGGAAGGCTCCGCGGCGGCGCCCACTGCAGGGCTGCATTTCACGCGCGCGCTACTTGCGCGCCTTGCCGCGGCCGGCATTGCGCGCGCGGAGGTTACGCTGCATGTCGGCCCCGGCACGTTTCAGCCGGTTGCCGCAGGGGATACGGCGGAGCATCGCATGCATACCGAGTGGTTGCGACTTTCACCGGAAACGGCTGCTACAATCAATGCCGCGCGTGCGGCCGGCGGGCGCATTGTCGCCATCGGCACGACGTCGCTCCGCACGCTCGAAACCGCGGCAGATGCGAATGGATGCATTCATCCATTCGAAGGCGAGACCGAGCTGTTCATTACGCCGGGCTATGCGTTCAATGCGGCCGACGTGCTGCTGACCAATTTTCACTTGCCGCGCTCCACTCTGTTCATGTTGGTCAGCGCCTTTGCCGGGCTCGACACGATGAAACGTGCCTATCGGGAAGCGATCGCGGAGCATTATCGCTTCTATTCCTATGGCGACGCGTGCCTGTTATTCCATCCCACGAGATGAGCGGCTTTGTTTTCGAATTGGAAGCCTGTTGCGGCGCGGCGCGCAGGGGCGTGATCCGCACGCCGCGCGGCAATATCGCGACGCCGGCTTTCATGCCGGTGGGCACGGCCGCGACCGTGAAGGCCATGCTGCCCGAATCGGTGCGCGCGACGGGCGCAGACATCGTGCTCGGCAACACCTATCACCTGATGCTTAGGCCCGGTGCGGAGCGCATCGCGCGGCTGGGCGGCTTGCACAAATTCATGGGCTGGGAGCGGCCGATCCTCACCGATTCCGGTGGCTATCAGGTGATGTCGCTCGCAAAACTCAGAAAGATCACCGACGACGGCGTCAGATTTCGCTCACATATCGACGGCAGCGAGGAATTTCTTTCGCCCGAACGGGCGATGGAGATCCAGCGCCTGCTCGGCTCGGATATCCACATGGTGCTCGATGAGTGCCCCGCCTGGCCGGCCAGCGCGGCTGCGATCGAAGCCTCGCTCGCGCTCTCGCTGCGCTGGGCACAGCGCAGCAAATCCGTCTTTGGAAAACAGGAGGGCCGCGCCTGTTTCGGCATTCTGCAGGGCGGCACATTTCCGCATCTGCGTCGGCGCGCGGCCGAAGAGCTGATCGAAATCGGCTTTGACGGTTATGCGGTGGGCGGTCTTGCCGTGGGCGAAGGGCAGGCGGCGATGTTCGAGACCCTCGAAGCCACCGTCCCGAATCTTCCCGCCGATCGCCCGCGCTATCTGATGGGCGTGGGCAAGCCGGCGGATATTGCGGGCGCGGTCGCACGTGGCATCGACATGTTCGATTGCGTGCTGCCGACACGGTCCGGGCGCAACGGCCAAGCCTTCACAAACGAGGGCGCGCTCAATCTGCGCAATGCGCGTTTTGCGGAGGATGCGGCGCCGCTCGAGGCCGGCTGCCCATGCCCCGCCTGCCGGCAATTCAGCCGCGCCTATCTGCACCATGTGGTCAAGGCGGGCGAAATCATCGCCGGCATGCTCCTCACCTGGCACAATCTCGTCCATTACCAACGGCTGATGCTGTCCCTCCGCGCCGCCATCGCCACCGGCACGCTGCCCGAACTGGTCACACAGATCGCGGAAGATTGAACCGCAAAGAGCACGAAGAGCACGAAGAACTATTGCGCGAGCAGTGCGCATTCGTTCCTTCGTGATCCTGGTGGTGTTCCTTTTAGCCGGGCATCTTGAGGACGATTTTCCCACGCGTATGGCCGGCCTTGCTCTGCTCGAGCGCTGTTGCGGACTCTGAGAGCGGAAACACCGCGGCAATTTCCGGCTTCAAAGCGCGCTGTTCGGCCAGCGCGCCGATCTCGGCAAGGGCCTTGCCGTCCGGTTTGACCCTGACCAGGGCGGTGCGCACCTTCGCGGCAGCGGCCATTTCCTGGTCCGGCGGCGATGTCGTGGTGACAAGGATCCCGCCCGGCTTCAGCACGGCGAATGAACGCCTTTGAATATCTCCGCCCATGAGATCGAGCACGACGTCCACATCATGCACGGCATCTTCGAAGCGTGTCGTCCTGTAATCGATTGTTTCATCCGCGCCGATGCTGCGCAGATAATCCAAATTCGCTGCCGAAGCGGTTCCGATGACATGAGCGCCTTTGTGATGCGCGAGTTGGACCGCAAAGCTGCCGACGCCGCCCGCTGCCGCCTGGATCAATATGCGCTGACTGGATTCGAGGCCGGCCGTATCGTACAATGCGAGCCGGGCCGTGAGCGCGGCGAGAGGCATTGCGGCGGCTTCCTCGAATGAAAGATTGCGTGGCTTGCGCGCTAGGAACGCGGGATTCGTGAGGACATATTCGGCATAGCCCCCCATCAGGCCGATCATCGCGAAGATTTCGTCGCCTGCTTTCCAATCCTGCACGCCCTCCCCGACCGCTTCGACAACGCCCGCGATGTCGCCGCCGAGTATGGCGGGAAATTTCGTTTCGAACATGGCCTTGGCAAAGCCGTCGCGGATTTTCCAGTCTGCCGGATTGACGCCCGCGGCCCGCACATGCACGAGGACCGCGCCTGGCGCAGCGGAAGGACGCTCGACGTCCTCGTAATGGACGACTTCCGGGCCGCCATAGCCGTGAATGCGCGAAGCTTTCATATTCGTCATCGTCGTCTCCATTGCTTGCCCGGCATCACACCGCGCAGGCCGCCGCAAGCTGGCGCGCCACTTCGTGAAGCAGGCGGGGAAAGGAATTATAGCCGATCGCGGCCAGCCGCAGGTCTTCGTCAAGGCCCGATGCGAATGCGTGGCCCGCGGCCGCGGTGGCAATGGCAAAACGCAGCGAACGCCATAGCGCGAAAAAGTGGAATCGTTCGCGAGAGATATCTTCTCCGCCATGGTCGCGATAGATGGCCATGAACTCCGCCCAGGGAAGAACCTCGGTCGTGAAATGCTCGCTGCCCACCAGATCCTCGGCAGGATCGCCGGCATGCGCGAATTCCCAATCCAGCACAGCGCTCAGGCGCCCCTCATGCACCAGCATGTTGTGATAGGAGCTGTCGCCATGAACGAATACGGGGCGCGGCGCAATGACGTCCAGATGATCGTACAGCCAGAGAAATGAGGCTTCCACGAGCGGCGAAGGTTCGATCTCGCTGGCCGTCCATTTCGTGTAAAAGAAGCCGAGCATGTCGCGCACCGGCGCCGGCGATCGGCCCCACAAGAGTTTCCGGCGCAGATCATGCTCGTCGATATCGAGGCTGTGCAGCCGCCCGAAGAATTGCGCCGCGTCGCGCGCGACCGCTGCGGGCGCATCCATACGGAACAGCGTTCCGCCGGGGCGACCCGGCGCCGCGGCGAGCGCGCTGAACGGCCCCCCGAGGAATGTTTCTTCGCCTTCGAGCCACAAGGGCTGCGGGATCGGCAATCCCGCCTGCCAGACGATTTTCTGCAGGGGATATTCGTAAACAACGGATTGTCCGCCCACGTCGGCGATCAAATCCTGGCGCAGAACGATTTCCGCAGGAAAAGACGGGTGGCCTTCCAGTTTGATGCGTGTCGTCCCCTTCGAGCGCCCTCCCGCAATCGGCAGGACTTCCGTCGCCCTGATATCCGGGCAATCGGCGAATCGCGTCTGCAAATATGTTGTAACATTCTCGGTTGTCATGCGGTTCCTGGACGATTCCGCTTTTGGGCTCGCCGCGTGGCCCTGCGCTTTCACCAGCCCTTCCAGCCGATCGCGGAATTTCAATTCGGCGCCGGCAATGCCGCGGATCAATGCCTCCGACGCGGTTTTCGGGAGCCGGATTTGCCCGCTGCGGTCCGCAACCCGGACGAGAATTTGTTTCAACTGATCGGTGAGTTCATGTAATTTCTTGTCCGATGCATCATTTATGTTCACGTCTGCAGATGCACGCGCAAATTCCGCGTTCTCGAACGACCGCGACAGGTCTCCCAAATAATCTGCTTTCCATCCTGGCGGAGCAGACAGTTCCGCGGCAATCCGGGTGAGCACGAAATCGATGAGTTCAGCGCGATGGCGCGGCACGCCCGAAGGCAGGCCTGCCGTCACATCGGTCCGCAGCGCCGCCAGCACGGCCCGGAGAAGTGCGCTCGTGTCCATTCCCGGTCAGCGTTTCAAGACACTAGGTCAGCACCTGCATGCAGCGCGGATCGAAAGGCAGAAATTCCTCGCCGCTCCGCGCGCGCGAGATCCAGTTGGAATCGTTGAGCAAGGAGCGGCCGACTGCAAGCAGATCGAATTCACCCCGCTCATAGCGCTCCATCACCTTGTCGAGATTGTTGACGGTCGTGGGCGGCTTGAGCGCGGAATCATATTTGCCGCGCTGGACGCCCGTGCCGCCCACCATGATGGACGGTTTGCCGGTCAGTTTCTTCGCCCAGCCGGCGAGATTGAGATTGGAGCCTTCGAATTCCGGCGGCTGGAAATTGCGGGTGCTGGCATCGAAGATATCGACGCCGGCTTCCGACAGTGGCGTCAGGATTTGTTCGAGTTCGGCGGGCGTGTGCGCGAGCCGGGCGTCGTAATCCTGGGACTTCCATTGCGAAAAGCGCAGGGAAATCGGCATGTCTTCGCCGATGCGCCTACGGACGGCCCTGACGATCTCGGCCGCAAACCGCGTGCGGTCCGCGTGATCTCCGCCCCAATGGTCGTCGCGGGTGTTCGTCTCGGCCCACAGGAAGGTGTCGATGAGATAGCCGTGCCCGCCATGGAGCGCGATGCCGTCGAAGCCGGCCGCTTTCGCGCTTGCAGCGCATCGCGCGAAAGCTTCGATCACGTCCGCGATTTCGCGGTCGCTCATCGGCGCCGCCGGCTTGCTCATCATTTCCACATAGTCGCGGGCGAGCACCGTCACCCTGTCGGCCGGTCCCCACAGTCCCGCGGGACGACAGGCCGGGTAGTCCGGATAGGGACCGGTTCCGGGTTTCTTCATCACGCCCATGTGCCACAGCTGGCTGAAGATGACGGCGCCAGTGGCATGCACCTCCTCGACGACCCGCCGCCAGCCCTGAAGCTGCGCATCGCCATACATATATGGCGTGCCGTGTTCGCCGAGCCCGGCATCGCCCACCGCGCCCTTATGCTCAATGCAGGTAGCTTCGGTCATGATCGCGCCTACGCCGCCTTCACCGCGGCGGCGGTAATAGGCGGCGACATCGGGACCGGGAATGCCGCCGGGCGAGAAATTTCGCGTCATGGGCGCCATCACGATCCGGTTGCGAAAGGTGACGGATTTGACCGTCAGAGGTTCGAACAGGGCCTCGATGTTCACGCGCTGGGCAATCGCCTCCAACGCTGCTTCCTGCATGGTGTTCTCCGCGACACTCATCCGGCGCCTTCGTCAAAGGTCCGGGGGCTGGCGCAACCTAGGTACTGGCCGCGCGGTACGGAAAAACAGAACGGGTGCAGCTTCACAAAGTGGTACGTCGCGCGCTTCGGGCGCCTCAGCTCAACATCGCCGCGCGGGGTGAACGCAGTGGCATCCGGGAAACACGATCCGGCTCCGTCCTGCCAAAATCGTAACCGTTCTCGACGAGTTTCTCGGCGATGCGCGCGGCGACAGCTTTAAGAATGGGAACGAACTCGGACTGCACCTTTTGATCCGCGAGCGCACGCCGGATGAAATGCATGCCGATGCAGCCCACCACCCAGTCGTTCAGAAGAATGGGCACGACGGCGACCGCTTCCTGCGTTCCTGTCCGGCCGATGCCGAACCCCTGGCGGCGAATCTGTGCCAGATGGGCGAGAAAACTTGCCGGCCGCTGGAGCGGACTGTCCGCGCGCAGCGGCTCGCGCTGCAACGCGGCGATGAACTGCTTGCGCACCTTTTCGGGCAGAAAGGCGAGATAGACATGGCCGGGCGTCGAATTGTCCATCGGCAGCCGCGCGCCCGCCGAAATTCTCTCGAGGCTCAGTGGGCTGGTCCTGTCGGTGGTTTCGCGGATATGCATGTAATAGCCCGAAGGCGTCGCAATTCCGACGCCCCACACGATCTGATTTCCGAGCGCAATAAGTTCGGGGTGCGCGATCTTGATCACCCACTCCTCCTCGTCGAAGCCCGAACTCAGCGTGCGCACGAAAGACGTGGCGCGGTAGAGGCCGTCGGGATCGCGTATGACGTACCCGCCCTGGCAAAGCGTTTCGAGGATGCGATAGGCGGTGGATTTGGGCACTTGCAGCTGGCGCGCGGTATCCGCGACATTCAGGCCGCTGTTCCTGTTGACCAGCGCAAGGCAGCCAAGCCCCTTGAGAAGCGATTTGACGAGCTTGGGCTTTGCGCCCGTCGCGCGCCGGGACTTCTGCGGTGCACTCATCCCAAGTCTCTGACGGCCTGATTTCGGGCTTCTCCGGCCAATTCAATCACGGCGCTGCGAAATCCACAATGTGGCTCAGCCCCGAGCCAGATTTGCTGCGTTGCAGCAAATTACAAATGAAAAATATAATGTTGGGACCGGGGGGCCGCAGACGTTACTCGTCCGCGTGCTCCTGAACGGGGAGATCCTGTGCCGCGCGTTGCGGGATCTGGATGGCTGCTACGGTCCTTTCCACCGTTGTCACGGTGACGTCCCCGAATTCTGTCAGCTTGTGCAACGGCGTGCAGCAATTGCCCGCGCCCGCATGGGCAAAGCCCGACACGATATGCCGGGTAAAACTTTTCGCAATCAGCACCACAATGGGTTGCCGCATGGCGTTCCCCTGGTTGGCCGGTATCCGGCCTTTTGAGAAAGCCTACATCACTCTTGCGTAACGCGAAAGTGTCTCCGTGAGGCGGCACCGAAGCCCGAGAATTGCAAAAAAGCGCGCTGCATAGCCGAAAAATTTCGCCGACGCCTTCACGAGGCCGAACCGAGGAGATCAAGCATTTCCCGGGTGGAGCGGACATCCGCAAAGATGAGGCCGAGATTGACGAGCGTGGCGTTGTGGAAAATGTCGGCCCTTGTGGCATTGGCGTCGGAGACGAAGAACACCTTGTAGTCCATCATCGCTGCATCCCGGGCCGTCGACTCGCAGCAGACATTGGTTGCCGCGCCGGTGATCACGAGCGTGTCGATGCCGCGCGCTCGCAGGATCGAGTCGAGATCGGAGGAATTGGGAAGCAACGCGCTGTAACGGTGCTTCCGGACGATCAGGTCATTCTTCTCGATTTCGAGTCCGGGATACAAATCATGCTGGGGATGACCGGCGCGCAAACGTTTGAGGGCAGGGGTCACCATGCCGTTCGCGAAGTCCGGGTCGCGCTGCCAGTCGGGAATGGCAAATCGCGGTTCATCGCTGATCGTGTGCTGAAGGAATACGACCGGGGCGCCGGCCTTGCGGAACATGCGCGCCAGGAGATTGACGTTGGGCACGATCTCTTCCGCGGTTTCGATGAAGGCGCCTTCGCGATCCGTGACGAAGAAATTCTGGAGATCGACGACCAATAGCGCCGTGCGCGCCGGATGAAGGCTTCTGAAGCGCAGCGAATGTGCCGCAAGCTCCGCGGGGACATCGATCTTATGCATGATTGTGCTCTTTCCGGATTGCGCACCCAGCACCCACACGGCACTGTTATCGACATGAATAACAGCCGGGCACTGGAAGGCAAATCGGCGCTTATCATCGGCGCGAGCCGCGGAATTGGTGCCGCAACTGTGAAGGCTTTCGTTGCTCATGGCGCGCGGGTTGTCCTTGCGTCGCGCGATCTTGCCGCGCTGAAGCAGCTCGCCTCCGAGCTGGGTGAACCGGAGAATGCGCGCGTCATCGCCACCGATGCTGTCCAGGCAGCGGACGTGGCGCGGGCGGTGGCATTGGCGGTGCAGGAATTCGGTCGGCTCGACATCGCGTTCAACAATGCCGGCACCAGTCCGCCGCGCGTGGAGTTCACAAAGCTGCCCGATGAAGCCTTCGATGCCGCGGTGGTGCTCAATCTGCGCGCCGCATTCACGGCCATGAAATTCGAGATCGAAGTCATGCTTCGGACGGGCGGCGGCGCCATCGTCAATACGGGCTCGGTCGCCAGTCTTGTTGGTCTGCCGCAAATGGCCGCCTACACGGCAAGCAAGCACGGGCTGCTCGGCCTGACAAAGGCGGTTGCGCTCGAATATGCGAGGCGCGGGATCCGCATCAATCTTGTGGCGCCAGGCACGATCATGACTGACATGTTAAAGCAGGGCGCCGCGGCAACACCCGAGGGCCGCGCCGCCCTCGAAGCCGTGACGCCGATGGGCCGCATCGCCACGCCGGAAGAAGTGGCGGAAGGCGTTGTGTGGCTTTGTTCGTCCGCTGCGTCCTACGTGACGGGAGCGACGCTCACGATCGATGGCGGTTATTCCGTCGGCTGAATCAGCCGATCACCTCATTGTTCACAGCGAAAATCTGGCCTGTCGTGTAGGCCGATTCGTCGGACGCAAGATAGAGCGCAAGGTAAGCAACGTTGACCGGCGCGCCGTTGCCCAGCGGATGCAGCTTCTGCAAATGCGCCTGCAATTTTTCCGACGCCGCGATCTGGGCGGCAACGCGCTCGCTCGCGGTCAGGCCAGGCACGATCACATTCGCGCGAACGCCCTGCACGGCATAGTCGAAGGCGATCGACTGGGTCAGCGAAATCACCCCGCCCTTGGCGGTGGCATAGGCATGACGCGACCCGGCCCGGCTGTTCACGGCATTGGACGAGGAGGTGTTGATCACCGCGCCGCCTCCGGACCGCACGATCACCGGAATCGCATGGTGACAGGTCAGCCAGACGCTGGTGAGGTTCAGCGTCACGACACGATGATACATGTCGAGCGACGTCTCGGTCACGGGCCCATCCAGCGGCGAGCTGCCGCCGGCATTGTTGTAAAGAACGTGGAGACCGCCGAACGCTGCCGCGGTAGTTTCGACGCAGGCCGCCACGCTCGCTTCCTCGGTGACATCGGTCGGGCAGAAAATGGCATCGCCGCCCGCCTCCGCCACCACACGCAGCGTTTCGCGGCCGCCTTCCTCGGAAATATCCGCGATCGCAATTTTCGCGCCTTCGGCGGCGAACAGACGGGCCGCCGCGTGCCCGATTCCGGCGCCGGCGCCGGTTATCAGCGCCACTTTTCCCGATAGTCTTCCCATCGCCATCCTCCCGTTCTGTCCGTACCACGTCGCGGTACGCGAAGGGAGCAAATGCACGCGCCCGCTGCAACAGGCAACGTCACAAGGTCGGCGTCGCCCGCTTGAACGATAGTCCTGTTTGCACCCGCTCGCACACTACGTCCCAGGCCGCAGTGGACGTCGATCTAAGAAAGATGGCGCGCTTTCCAACAGTAGCTGTCGGATAAGAATGTCCGGGTTATTGTCCCGTTTGCGGACGATCGGGCATCTCTCATCCACCGATCATTTCGCGCTTACGACGTGGGAGATTGTCGAAGCAGTCGGCACACGACGCGGGCCCGCCGCCGAGCGCCAGACTTTCGCTGCCGCGGCAGTCCGAGCTGGCTACACCCTAATGGCTGCTTGTCGTGGTGGTGCTGCTGGAACTGCTGAAACACACGGCCGCGCAAACCGCTATACCTAGCAAAGCGACGCCTCCGGCGACCAGAAGCGGGTCCGCAAATAAACCTGCCTCTTGCGGGGGTGCTGCCGGCCCTGGCGGCAATTGTTGCGATTCCGAGGACACCGCAGGGGGCGGCGTTGTCTCGGGGGAAGCAGGAGCTGTTGACGTTGCTCCCCCCGATGTTGCCCCTCCCGACGTGGCGCCACCGCTTTCATCTTGTGCAACGATCGTGGGCTCTGGCGCAGCCGGTGCGGTCTGTGCAGCCGCTGAAATCGTGGAGCCGCCAAAGACAGCTGCGGCAAGAATAACTGCGAGCGATGGGCTCCTCATAAGTGCCTCCGAATCCATTTATGAGATGCGACTACTTACTAAGACACATGACTATTAACATTCCTTTAAAGGAACGGTCACGCGTTATGCGAGGTCTTAGTTGGAATTACTGAACGCGGGTTAATAAACGGCCGGCATTCCGCAATTGCGGAATCCGCTTGCGCCGAAATACGAATGGCAGATGAGATCGACAGAGGGCAGGCGAGCGGCGGCTTCGTCAATTTTGGGACGAACAACGTCATGCCTGCCTCGCAGGGTCATTGCGAGAGGTTGGACAAGTCCGAGCACGCAGGATAGCTGCGCGAACGGCACCGCCGTCGCGCCGAATCAGATTTGTTCTCTATATGCCAGCGGGACCAACATCGATAACGCGTCGCTGTCCTGTCAGGTGACTTTCAGCGGGTCGGCAGCGAACGTTCGGGGCCCCATGCAACTTTACAACGACGACAACAACGTTTCGTCAACGGCTCATCTGCGCTAGCAGGGAAAAATGCCGATGCACCAGCAGCGGGCCAGCATGTTCGGCTTGCCCTGAGAAAGGCTCGCACAGTCGGGAGGGGTACCGCCGCTTTATCCAACGCTGATATTCTGACGATACGGCCCGCTTATTTGCAGCTGAGCTGCTGATGTTGCCTGGTGAGCCCGGATGGGATCGAACCATCGACCCTCTGATTAAAAGTTCAACCGGGTAGCGTAACGGCTGCGCACGAGCGCGAACGGAGGCGACGCGCAAGTCATTGTTTTCTCACGCGAAAATGACGATTTAAGGCTATTTCGATAACGAGTGCGAACGCGCAGACCGGCTATACCGTCCCGTGGTATATCCGTCTCGCGGGAGAACAGTAACGAAGCCGGCATGCAAGACAGGTTGTGTGATTTTTGGGTGTGGTTGCACTCCGCACTAGGTCGGGGGCTTGCGGGTATCGGCGCGCTTTCGGCGTTGGCTTGGTTTCTTTGGCCAGAGGACAACTGGCACGTCCATCCCGATGCCCTTGCCGGATTGATTGTCGCTCTTGCCACTTGGCTAGCATCGGTTGCGCCTATCGATAAGCGGCGCGCGACCAAGCATGATCGCGATTTGTTGAAGAAATTTCGAGCGCTTATCAGCGAGGGAGAGAAAGATTTCATGCGGCAACATGACATGGGCAATTCATTCAGCTGGAACAGCCTAGAAGGTACCCAACAACTAGCAGGTTATTGGACCGGTGCAGAATTCGAGTTCGATGACAAAAACGTACAGGAAAAATTCGCAAAACTGGTGGCATCCGCGACCGAGTTCATCCACAAATTGTCTTTGGGGACGTGGATGATCAATATGCCTGACAAGTGGACGAGCGCAGTTCCACCGGCACAACGCGAGAGAGACGAGATTTCCGACAAAACATGGGAGAGAATAAGGGACTACAATGACCGCGCTACTCAACTGAGCAGTGACATTGACGAGTTCATTAAATTTGCGCGACAGAGAATTGCCGATTAGACCTTAGTTAGGCCCTGGCCGAAGCATTATGAAGCGTGGGCCTTGCCCTTCCAGCAGTCCAAAGTTTAGGCCGTGAAGCCACCACGACAGCTTTGGCTTTGTTTCGGGCATTTGCCAGCCTGCGTCTTTGTACAATTCTTGCACGTAACTGGGATCATCCAGCTTCGGATCGATTTGATTGATAAGTCGCGCGCAATGCATTCCGAACATTGTGAATGCAACATTGTGCCCTGACGTTGCGATCATCGAAGGGATATAGACGGTCCCGGGCGCCATGCCTCTCGACGTTCGCTCATCAAAGATCCTAAACAGTCTTTCGCGTTCCTTAGTCATCGCGGTATTGGGCTGCGTAGCTTCGAAAACAGTGTGATCGAAAATTCCAACGGCCGTGAGGGTGTCGCGCGTGACCTGTGCAAACAGTACGTCGTCCGAGCGCATCTTATTAGTCGGCGCAGCGTCAAAATGCAGATGATGGTAGTCCATGACGTTGAGCAGCATGTCTTTGTCGGCCCAACGGTCCACTTTTGGTCCCGTGGCGGACGCCGCTGGAGTGAAGCCCTTCTTGAGCACACTTGGCGAGAGATAGGGCGTCAGGTCCTCGCCAGCCCGGACCTTGTTTAGGAGCGCCTGTATGTCGGCGTTGAGCGTTGTCCAACGCGGATCGTTCGATGCGGTAGGCTCGACCACAACTGTACGCGGGCGACGGGCAATGAGGCGAATGGCCCAGTTCGCCCAATCGACCAGCAGCGAGCCCATCGATTTTGCCTCAAGCAGCTGGATGGTAGCCTTGTTGTTGGGAAATTTCGGGATCGTTTTGATTATGAGTGCCCGAAATCTCTTGACGCGTGGGCTTTCCTTCGGGGGCATGTACAAACTCCTTTCGCGTTCGGCTTACTCCCATTGGCCCAACACGTCCAGCCTGTGCGGTCTGCCCGGTCCGGGCAAGCGTTAAGCCTGTCTGCCCTCCGGTCCGACCTAAAAAGCCCATAAACACAGGTGCGGTCCACCCAGTCCGTGGCACTTCTAACTCCATGAAGCGTACCGACAAAATAAAGTAGGAGGCACACCTTGGACAGAGGACGAAACAGCGAAAGGAGAGTAACAGTCGAGAATAGGGATTAACCCGGAGCGTGCGAACCGTCGGCGGGCTCGTAATTCGCGGGGTAAGTAAGTACGCGGCTGCTTAATGCGAGCGCTCTGCGCCTCGGGCTTCTTCGCGCGCACAAAATTGCTCCATGTTCCAGCCGATCATGCGCGCCAATCTCGGCGCCCGTTGTCCACACGAACCGCCAATTTGCCCGACCTTCTAATCACATATCGGACGGTCGCATTCAAAATTACACACCTAGTACAAGGGTTTTTGCGCACCGCCGCCCTCGCCCTTGGGCTAACGTGGGCTAACGGAACGCCATCTTTCCCCCTTACCCCAAAACTGAGATGAACGCCAATCGCCAACAGCTATATCTGCCGGCGAGGCGGCGCACCGAATTTACGAGATGTAATTAGGAGCATTCGCCAATGTCGAACACCAAGCCAAGTTATGCCCGGTCTGAGCTGGCCTGACAGCTGGAATGCATGCAGCGCCTGCGTACTCGCCTCCAGGAATATCAGCTGCTTGCGATGAAGCTGAACGAGCCGGAGCAATTCGAGAAACAGGAACAGGCTTTCGCGCCGGACGTCGCCAATCGGAACCGTGAAACGGTGCAGCAGTGGCTTGCGTCGCAGTTGAGCGGTGGAAATCCGTCCGATCTTCCGCTGGAAGCGATTGACGTTGACGGCGACCACACCGAACGGTTGCGCGACTGGGACAAGATCAAGAAAGCGCTCGCGCCGGCCTTGCCGAGCTGCAAGAGCGCCAGCAACGGGCGACACAAGCGCTGAGGGAAGCCGAAACAAACCTGCCGACCCAGGTGGACGCGGTGCTAGTTGATGGCGTGCCCGAGCTGGAACGGCAATTTGCGGAAGCGATTGCGCACGTCCGCACCGTCGGCGCTCGCATCGAAGCGCTGCGCACGCACCTTGCGGTTCGCAAGAACTTCAAGCTGCTCGAACGCGTCGGACGCGGCTTTGCGGACATTGTGCCCGAGCAAGCGGACCTGAATGCGGCCGGCGCCTATTGGACGCGCAGCGCCAACACCCTCCTGCCAACCCTCACGCCACATTGGAGCCATGAACCATGGACACTCGCACCACCAAACCTGGCATTCCCGAAGGTCCGCAATATCCGGCCGGCGTTGGCCCTCTGGGCGTTGAGACCTACGCCGTCCGGCAATCGAAGCGCCCGAAGAGCTGTCCGCCTCCATCGGCGCCGGCAATCCAGACCGCTCCGCAAAGGCCACGCGAGCGCTGACGAGCGTCGGCAGACGACATGGCAAGAGTGGTGCCTCGTTGCGCTTCCATCTTGCAACCAGCGTCGATTTCAACGCCTTTAAGCAGGCGCTGGCAGGGCAACTCAAGACTGCCGAATCTTCCGCCGAGCCGGATGGCGATCCGTTGGAGCAGGACGAATAGCTAAATTGGCAGGGGATGAGCTGGTAGGCCAGTTTTCAACTTATTACTCGCCTGCC
>DATJUM010000155.1:0-2370 GCA_035502355.1 Rhizomicrobium sp.
TCGCGCGCTCCCAATCTCGGGTGCGCAACGTCGCAAAAGTGTTTTGTTCCGGGATTGCCCGGATCGTTCAAATTGTAACGACCCGGCTTTCGCGGCTGCTTTGGTTAGTGATTTCTTACGAGAACCCCGCGAAACCCTATGCGGTTCCAGCGCGCGAAAAGTGTGAGAAAAATCACATTTGAGCAGAAATATTTCGCGTATCTGCGAGATCAAATCACCCATTTTCAAAACATTCTGGATACTGAAAGGACTATCGATGAGCGTCAATTCTGTCGCATTTTCGACTTCTCACCGCGCTGCCGTTGCGCTCGCGCTGGCGCTCAGTCTGGTCTCGGCCAGCGCGGCCTTCGCCTACCAGGGCACGCCTGAGCAACGCCGGGCCTGCACCCCCGATGTGTACCGCCTGTGCGCCGGAGAAATTCCCAATGTGCGCGCGATCACGGCCTGCCTGATGCGTCAGAAGGGTAATCTGAGCCCGGCCTGCCGCGCGGCGATGGAGCAGAACGGCTACTGAGCCCTTCACTCCCGCTGTCAATTTTTGGCGCGTGTGAATTCCCGCGCAGCAAGCCTATGACACCCGGCTGGATTTCCTGTTCTCGCGGTTGTGGATATGCTGCGGAGAAGCGGGGGATCATCCGGGGAAGAACATGAGTTTCGTGCTGTCGTGTTCCGCTTCGACGTTGCTGGCGGCCGTTGCAGGGATATCCGCTGCGCGCGCTGATGAACCACGCTATCGCGCGCTCAATCCGCGCGGCTACCAGCCCGAAACGAAACTGGTTCCGCTCGCGCCGCGAGCCGGCGATCTGAACGGCAGGGTCGTGCACGTCATTCACGCCTGGCCGGCCAACGTCCCCTCGGGCTTCGAGGCCGCGGTCGCTTTGCTCGAAGCGGGCCTTCGACTGAAATATCCTGAGATCAAGCTCGTCGATCGCTACAAGGACGCCGCTTATTCGGAAGACGAGCCGGAGCTTTGGGCGGAGACCAGGCGTGAGGCTTCCGCGTTCATCTATGTGGCAGCCGATTCGGCGGCGACCACCATGTGGAGCGTTTCCTGGTCGGCGAAGCTGGAGGGCATGGGCATCCCGGGTGCGGTGTTGCATTTTGCCGCGCTGGCCGAAAACGCCGAGCGGACGCGCGAGAAGCTTGGAACGCCGGTCCGTCTGGTATCGGTGCCCAACCAGGGGAGCGGCGTCTTCGCAAATGATATCGCCGATCGGGTTGCGAGCGCGCTTATCGCGCCGCTCGCAGATGCCGAGCTGAGATCCGGCACTGCGCGCGCCGAGCCGCCACCCCGCTTTGCCGTCGAGGGCGAGCTGTCGCAGATCCAGGCGCATTTCGACGCGCAGCACTGGACGGACGGCTTGCCGATCGTGCCGCCGACGGAAGAGGCCGTCGCCGCCATGCTCGAACGCACGAGCCATGCGGCGGACGAAATCGTCACGCGGGCGATGGCGCCGGAAGGCTGGCCCGTCACCGTGGAGAAGGTCGCCATCAACGGCGTGATGGCCGGAGTGCCGCCGTCGGCGATGCCGGTGTTGCTGGCCGCCGTCGAAGCCTTTGCCTCGGGCCCGTTCGCCTCGGGCGTTCGTTCGACGAACTCGTTCTCCTTCATGCAACTGGTGAATGGTCCGATTGCGCGCGAGATCGGCATGAATTCCGGCACCCAGGCGCTGGGACCGGGCAATCGCGCCAATGCCACGATCGGTCGCGCGCTGCGACTGTTCATCTACAATCTCGGCGGCGGCGAGAACGGTGTGAACCTGATGGGCACGCAAGGCCATGTCGGCTCGAGCGCGTTCTGCTTCGCCGAGAACGAGGCGGCGAGCCCATGGCAGCCGTTTCAGGTCACGCGCGGCTTCAAGGCCAGCGACAGCACGGTCACGATATTCGCCGGCGGCTGGAGTCACACCGGCAATATGCTGCATCAGGATCTGAAGCGGCTGGCGCGCGACATCGCCTATTTCCAATGGCCGCGCGGGATGGCCGCACTGCTGTCTCCCGCCGCCGCGAACGAATTGGCCAAAGCCGGGATGGGCAAGGCCGAGGTCGAGCGTGAGCTCTGGCAGAGTGCCACGCTGACCATGGGGGAATTTCGCAACGACCATTACTACCAGCGGTTCATCATTCCGATCCTGAAGGGCAGGGAGATGCACGGCGTCCGGAATCGCTGGCCCGCGTCCTATCTCGACCTGCCTGACGAGGCGCGCGTGCCCGTCTATCCCCGAGACGAAGTGCACGTCATCGTCGTCGGCGGCGAGGCCAACGCCATGATGCAGGGCTGGCAGATGTGGGGAGCAACGACGATCTCGGTCGACAAGTGGCGGTGAGTCGCGCGCGAACACCTCACGTCGTCGCTCGTCGTCGACGTGC
>DATJUM010000156.1:0-4917 GCA_035502355.1 Rhizomicrobium sp.
AACGCGCGCCGCGTCTTGGCATCCATCGGAATGCGCATGCTGCGCGCGGCGATATCGGCCGCATCGGGCGGCGGCAGATGTTCGAGCACCCATGTGGATGTATAAAGCGGCACGATAAATAAAAGTCCGGTGACGAACGGCATCCAGAATTCGCTCACATGCCAGCGCACCATCAGCCACATGCCTACCGTCTTCACCACGCCCGATCCCACGATAAAGCTGGCGCACATGCAGGCGCCCATCATCTCCGTACCGCGGCGCCCTTCCAGATAACCGAAGATCACGCCCCACACCATGCCCAGCGGCAAGCCGTTGAGAAACAGAAAGGGAATATTCCATGGCGCGGGCGTCAGTGCGAAACCGAGCAAGGCGAGCCACGAAAAGCCGATCAACCCCGCCAAGGTGCGGGCGCGACGCTGGCGCTGAATTTCCGCGATCCAGGTAATGCCGCGCACCTTGCTGAGCATGTAGCCCATCACTTGCGCGATCACCAGCCACACCTTGTAATCGACGCCGGCATAGCGCAGGCCTTCGAATTCCGCGGCGGTAAATGGCTTGCGAAACGCGTACATCGACGCATACGCCAAAAACGCCGCGCTGCCGGCCACCAGATTGATCGCCATGGGATGGCGGCGAATACCCGAAAAAAGCGACACGACAACCACCCGCAACCAGCCGATACGGCAGTGCGGGAAGGGTGACCGGCCCAGGTTACAGTGGCGTGGCGGCGGCTAGCCGCTCGGGCGGCTCGGTCTAAGCGCGATTTCTTGCTGGACAGGGGGTTATGGCGGAAGCGCCCTATCCTTCCGCATTCTTACGACGCGTTACTGGCCACCGGTTTCGCAGTGCGCTGTGCATCTATCCAGCGATTGACCCGGCTGTCGAGCACGTCGAGCGGAAGGCTTCCCGCACTCAAGATTTCATCATGGAAGGTTCGGATATCGAAGCGCGAGCCCAGCTGCTGTTTCGCACGTTCGCGCAATGCCAGGATGTTCAATTGGCCGATCTTGTAACTGAGCCCCTGTGCGGGCCATGCGATATAACGGTCCACCTCGGCCTGAATGGTCGGCTCATCGGCGCAACCGCTCTGGCGGAAATAGGCGACCGCCTGATCGCGGGTCCAGCCGTCCGCATGGATGCCGGTGTCGACGACCAGACGGGCGGCGCGCAGCAACTCGGTGTTTAGCCGTCCATAATCGGAGGCGGGGCTTTGGAAGAAGCCGATCTCCTTGCCCAACGCCTCTGCATAGACAGCCCACCCTTCGGCATAGGCGTTGTAGACCAGGTGAAGGCGGAAGGTCGGCAGCCCCTTGAGCTGCTGTTGCAGGGATATCTGCAGATGATGACCCGGAATGCCTTCGTGGTAAGCGATGGTTTCATCGCTGAGCAGTTTGCGGTGGGCGTAGTCGGATGTGGCGACAACCACGCGTGCCGGCCTGCTTCCGTCCGGAGTGCCGGGGATGTAATGGCTGATGTTTCCGGGCTGGTCCGGCGGCATCGCTTCCACGGTCAGCGGCGCGTTGGGAATCGTCGTGAACAGCTCGGGCAGCCGCGCTTGCATTTGCGTGACGTAGTGGCGGAAGTCGTCGACGATCTGCTGTGCGGATGTCGGCACATAGCGCGGATCGCTGTTGAGTGCCGCACGGAAACTTTTCAGATCCGCGTAGCCGGCTTTATGGCTCAACGCCGTCAGCAGTCCGTTGATGCGCGCCACTTCGCGCAAACCCAGCGCATGGATTTGCGCCGGCGTCATGTCGGTGGTGGTCTGTTCGTGGATGGCATTCTGATAGAGCGCCATGCCATTGGGCAGACTGCTCATGCCAATGGTCTTCCGGCCATGCGGCGCGTATTGCGTGGCGATGAAATCCGCGAAGTTCCGGTAAGCGGGAAGAACGTCTTCGTTCACCGCGCGCGTAATGTCGGCGGTCAGCTGTTTCTGATCGCCGAGAGAAATCGAAGCGGGGTAAGTCTTTGTGGGAGCCAGAAACGGATCGTCGGCGACAATGCTCGCGCATTGCGCCGGAATCTGATCGAGCAGGACGCGTGGCGGCATAAGGCCATCGCGTTCACCCTGGCGGAGCACGTCGATCGTCTGCGCGAACGCCCGCGGAATCTGGCGCAGGCGGGAAAGGTAATCCCGATAGTGCTGCAGATTGTCGAGCGGCACCGCATTCGGAAGATCGGCCAGATCGCGCTGGATACCGTCCATCTGGGAGATCGGCATCTCGTAGGTTTTGAGCGAATAATCGCGGATGCGGTCATCCAGTTCGCGCAGCAGAAGTTCGTGCGAAAGGCGCTGCTGATCGGTAAAGCCATCCGTTGAAATCGCGGCAAGCTTCGACCGATAAAACCTGTCGACGTTATGTTGCTGTTGAATGGCATCGAGAGAATAATCATTGAGGCGATTGTTGTACCGATAATCGCCATAGTCGGTGGCGGTCTCGGGCGATGCCCGCATGTCCGCATCCCACTGCGCCTTGAACAGCTCGTTTTGCGCGGCCAGCCTGCTTTGTACCGTTTGATCCGGCGGCGCAGCCTTGGCCGATGCGGCTGGCCCGGAAAGCGCTACACAAATAAGCGCGGTGCTGACAAACAGCAGCCGTTGTCGGATGCACGAGGTAACGTCAGGAACAAGCTGCTTCGTTACGGCAACGGTCTTTGTCGTCCCCATTGGAGCTCTCCCGCAGCTGCGTGCCGCCAATGAACCGAATGGTACGGTCTTGGAGAAATGCGCCGCCACGTGCCAGGAGTCACGCGATGCGCTCAGCCTTATTGCGCCATGTCCGCAACGTCAGTAATCCCGGACATCCAGCGCGATAAAGCAACGCGCGCTATAGCCTTGCGCCGTCGATGCCCACGGCAGTTGACTCAACAGGCGGTCGCCGGCCGCCCATGGCTGGTTATCCAGCAACGCCTCCGCCACCACCGAGCCGTCGTCGGCGCGGCGATAGAACAGGCGAATCCAGTGCAATTCACCGCTGAGCGATTCGTTGCGCAGGGCATCGTGCACGCCCGATAGCAGGCCCTCGGGTGTCGCGACATCGTCGCGCGTGAAGCTCAGCGGGCCGACGAAGACGTCCCAGGCGCGCACACCCAGTTCCCAGCTTTGCAGTTGAATGCGCCGGTCGTCGGTGACGTACCAGCACGCGGCCAGCAGCACATACAAGACATTGCGTTCGAACGCCTTCAGTGCGTCGCGCATGCCGGCCTCGCCTTGTCCATGGCCGGCGAAACTTTCTTCGATGTAGCGCTCTTCGCTGAGCACGACATCCACGTCCAACCGACCTGGCTCGCCTGCGGCGCCTTCGTGCCAACTGCCGCGCACCGCGGGGAAATCGCCGTCTGTCATCAGCCACTCTTCATCCAACTCCAGCGCGACGTCGTGGCGGTCGAACAGGTGAAGCAGGTTGGCTTGCACGATGGTGTCGTTCATCGGGTAACTCTCAGGCAAGGGGTCGATATGCTTTGTGGCGCGAGCAAAGCATTCTACCTCCTTGTCTACACGCTCACCGCTTCTCCACGTTCAAGGTCTTCATGGGAGTCGGCGGTGTGCGTTTCCGACTCAGGCTGCGTCGAAAGCGTTTCCGTGGGCAATGCGTTCGAGCTTCCGCGCAAAAATAGGCCGCGTATTTTTCACCGAGGGCTTCCAATGCGTTTCAGCAAGCATAGTTTGCGCGCGAAGGTTCACGCCGGCTGGTAGACGACCCCCACGATGCCGCCGCTGTAGGCCGTCGCGCTTATCAAACGCAAGTCGGCGGTGCCGTGCGGTTCTGAAAACAGCGACTGGCCTTGGCCCAGTAACACCGGATGAATCGCCAAACGGTATTCGTCGATGAGACCGGAGGCCACGAGGCTTCGGGCAAACCGCACACCGCCATGCGCGAGGATGAATTTGCCCGGCTGTTGCTTCAGTCGCAGAATTTCCTCCGCGAGATCGCCGCGCGCCACCGTGGGTTCGGCCCAGGACTTCAGCACCGCGGCCGTCGGCGTGACGCTGGGGCGCCCTTTGGTAAGCGCCGCATCTGCTTCGGCGGTGCGGTCCGCTTGCGTGCCGTCCTTGACCCCTGTTCTCGAAAAAACGATCTTCGGAATATCGTTCATCAGCGCCGTGAACGGTGTGTCCGAAAACGGCCAGAAGGACGCCATGTCGTAATAGCTGCGACTACCCATGATGTGCACGCCGGCGCCGCCGAGCGTCTCGACCAGCTTCTCTCTGGAGTCCGAGCTTGAGGAGCGAAAGACCCAATCGAGCTCGCCGTTTGCGCCGGCGACAAAGCCGTCCAGCGAGATGGACATCTTCAAGACCAGTTTTCGCGTTGCTGCCGTTGTGGTTGCCATGGTTCTTCCCTCATCTAGATCGTTGCATGGAAGCGCCAACGTCGATGTTGGCCTTTACATGAAAGACGACGAACGGGAAGAAGGCTTTTCGACACAAGCGTCAACTTGTGCGTCTTAAGGACATCCATGCCACTTGGCGGAAGGGCAGCGCGCAAGCCGTCGAAACGCGCTTGCGCTCCTCGCCCTTATGGACGGGCTACGCCACCGGCTCGTGACAGACCACTTCGATATTGTGCCCATCCGGGTCGATGATGAAGGCGGCATAGTAGTTCGCGTGGTAGTTCGGCCGCAGACCGGGCGCACCATGGTCGATGCCACCCGCCGCAAGCGCCGCGCGATGAAACGCATCGACCTGCTCACGATGCTTGGCGACGAATGCCAGATGAAGATGCGCCGGTTTCTCCTCGGTCTGTAGCAAGCACAAGGAGACCTTGCCGTCCGAACTGAGTTCGATACCGCCCGGCCGCTCGTGAACGACCGCTATGCCCAGCGGCTCGAGCGCCTTGAGGAAGAATGCTTTGCTCGCCGCATAATCGGTGACTCCGAATGCGACATGGTCAAACATACGTTCTCCTGACG
>DATJUM010000157.1:0-35184 GCA_035502355.1 Rhizomicrobium sp.
CCCAATAGGGATCGCCGGGTACGTTCCCGGCCACGGCATCGAGTGCTGCGGCCGCATCGCGCACGCTCTTCGTCAGCACGAAATCCACCCCCAGCCCGTCCACGGCTTCGCCAAGCTCGGGCGCGAGGCTGACGCGCGCGCGGGTGGGCTTGAGGCCGACAAGCCCGCAACAGGAGGCGGGAATGCGGATCGAGCCGCCGCCGTCATTGCCATGCGCGAGCGGCACGACACCGGCCGCCACCGCCACAGCCGAGCCGCCGGAGGAACCGCCGGTGGAACGATCCAGCGCGAAAGGATTGCGCGCGGGGCCGTAGAGCTTGCCCTCGGTGAGCGGCAGGAGACCGAATTCGGGGACGTTCGTCTTGCCGAGCGGGATGAGGCCCGCGGCGCGGAATTTTGTGGTGAGCAGGGAATCGGCAGGGAAAGGGACCGCGGGAACGAACCGCGCGCCCTGCCGCGTTGGCATGCCTTCGGCGAAGGCGAGGATGTCCTTGAGGAACATCGGCACCCCGGCGAACAGGCCGGTGAATGTTTGTTTTCGCGCGGCGGCGCGGGCGCGCTCGAAATCGCGATGGACCATGAAATTGAGTTGCGGATTGACGGCTTCGGCGCGGGCAATTGCGGTCTCGACCAGTTCGGTCGCGCTCACTTCCTTGCGCTTGACGAGTTCCGCCAGTCCGAGGCCGTCATACCTGGCATATTCCGAAAACTGCATCGTCCCGCCTGTTTCCCGCTTCAATCAGCGAGACAGCTCACCATTGCACGGCGGACAGTACGACGGTAGGATATTAGAATGAACGCACAGCAAATCGAATCCCTGCTGCAAAGCGTCCGGGACTGGCCCAGGGAAGATCGAGATGAGCTTGTGGAAGCCGCTCGCGACATAGAAGCGCGCCGGTCCGGTGTCTACCAGGCATCAGCAGACGAACTTGCGGCTCTCGACGATGCAGAGAGTTCCGGCATCGCAACACCGACCGAGCTTCGTGAGACGTTCGAAGCCCTTCGGCGGGCATGAAGGTCGCATATTCCCGCCGCTCCCTCGATGATCTTCGCAAAATCATTGCCCATTGTCGTCGTGACTTTGGAGACCGGGCGGCACTTATGCTGCTGAAGCGGATTGAGGCGGCCGTGGCGCGGATTGGAGAAGCGCCAGAGAGTGCGCCGCGCGTGGGACAGCGGCCGGGCATACACGCGCTTTCTCTCGTTCGTTATCCCTACCGCATTTTCTATCGCGTCGATTCCGAAACAGTCACGATACCCCACATTCGCCATAGATCGCGCCGCCCCTGGCCGGTGCGCGATGAATCTTCCTAGACCCGACAGACGTCCTCGCCCTGTTCCCGTAAAGCCGTGGCGAAGAGCTGCGATGTGACAGGCGCGTCCGGTTTCCGGTAATCTCGCTGGAACGGGTGTCCGGATTCGCCATGGCCCATGAAGCTTTGAAAATTTCCGATGTGGCGTTCGTGGTCAGTTCGCAGATCGAGCGGGCGCCGCACTGGACGATGATCCGCGAACTGACGATGAACGCCGTCGAGGCGGCCGCGCGCGCGGACGGCGAGAAAATCGTGCATTGGACCTCGGCTCCCTGGCGCGGCATGCGCAAGGCGGTGATCTGGAACACCGGTCCTGGCATGGATGCGGCGGCGCTCAAGGCGGCGACCGATCTTGCCTGCGAACTCAACAAGAGCCTAGGCCTCGACGAGAATTTCGGCGTCGGCGCGAAAGTCAGCTCGCTCGCCAGCAACCGGCTCGGCATGCGCTTCCGATCCTGCAAACTGGGCCGCGTCAGCGAAGTCATACTGGGCTACGATCCGGAAACGAAGCTCTATGTCCGCTTCGCGCGCCATCTTCCCGGCGGTATCAAAGATACCGTCATCGACGTGACCGAAACGGCGAAACGCGACGGCAAGAAAACCGATTTCGACTGGACCGAAGTGATGCTGCTCGGAAACAGCGAGGACCAGGATACATCGGTCCGGCCTTTCGCGGCCGAAGCGACCGAGAAAGCCTACGTCGCAACGGCGCTCTACCGCCGCTTCTATCGTCTGCCCGAAGGCGTCAAGCTCGTGCTCGATGCAAATTATCATCGCCTCGGCGGCATCCGTGTCTTCACGCCGGTCGGGCAGCGCTTCGGCAAATTCCGGCGCACGCAGTCGGTGCGTGTGAGGGGCGCACAGCTCGTCGTGCATTACCTGCACGATCCGCCTGCTGCCGGCGGCCATCGCGCCTCGTCGTCGGGCGCGCTCGGGAGCTCGACCACGACCTGCTGTCTCGTTCATCGCAACGAGATGTATTCGGTCATGACGGGCAATGAATGGTCGGCCGCCGCGCCGCGGTTCGGGATCGCGTTCGGCTCGAAAGAGCTTTGCGTGCATATCGAACTCGACGACGAGGCGGCGCGCCCGACCCAGTATCGCGAGCGGCTGATTTCGCGGCTGACGGGCGCGGACATCCTGCCCCAGGATTTCGCGATTGCGGTGCGGGAGAACATGCCGGCCTGGGTGAAAGAGGTGATCCGCCACGCCAGTCCCCGGCGCCTCGAAGATTATGACGATCTGCGCAAGGAGCTTCAGGAACTTCTCAACCGCTACAAGGTGCGCATGGCGTCGCGCAGGCCGGATCGTACGACGGGTGTTCCCTCCGCTCCGGGTGGTGGCGTGGAGACCGCCGCCTCCGGCATGGGTGCCGCCGGCCTTGCGCGGACCGCGTCCGGCGAACGCCGCAGATTCCACGAGACGCCCGACGGCGCGGCTGTGACATCGCTCTACGAAATCACGCAGCGCGCGCCGCGCATCATCATGCTCGAACAGGCGGAGGACATCGCCGAGAAGGGCTTGAAGGGCCGCGCCGCCGAATTCATTCCCGAAACGGGCGAGTTGTTCGTGAACGGTCTCTACGAGGCCGTCGAGCGCATGGTGTCCGATCTCGCGCCGGAATTTGCCGGACAGGCGGACGAGGAAATGGTGAGGAGGGTCGTCACAAGCGTCGCCCGGCGAACGCTTGCGCTGCGTGTCGGCAAGGCCACCGTCTTCGCGCTCGCCAAGCGTGCGAGCGAGGATTGGGAGGAAGAGGACATGCTCGCCGCGCTTGCGAAAGAGAGCCTGTCGATTGCGGCCGACAATTACGAGGAAAGCCACGCGCTGGCGCGCCGGCGCATCAGGGAAGCCCTCAAGATCGAGAAGGCCGTCGCGTAAGTCGTGGGCGTCGCGGCGATCGAGGTTGAGCCGCGTTCCGCCTTGTCCACTTTGCCCGCGCGATTGACACAGTCCATCTGTACCTATATCTGTACATGGTCGCGAGAAAGAGCCCGACCGTGAGCCACGTTTCCTACACGGAATTCCGTCAGCACCTGGCCGAATATATGGACAGGGTGTGGGACAGCCGGGCGCCGCTAAAGGTCACCCGTCAAAACGCGCGGTCCGTGGTGATGCTCTCCGAAGCGGAATACGAAAGCATGATGGAAACGTTGCATCTGCTCAGGAGCCCCGCCAATAGTGCGCGGTTGCTGCGCTCGATCACGAATGCCGACACCGGCAAGCTGATCGAAAAAAATCCGGCGCGCGATCTGACCCCTGAATGAAGGTTCTGTTCACTGCCGAGGCATGGGAAGACTATGTCCATTGGCAGGAAAACGATCGCGACATCGCCCGACGGGTCAGCGAACTCATCAAGGACATGCGACGCAGCCCTTTCCGGGGGATAGGCAAGCCGGAGCCTCTGAGGGGCGACCTCGCAGGCTGGTGGTCGCGTCGTATTACCGGCGATCATCGGATCATCTATCGCGTATCGGGCAAGAGCCCGGCGCAACCGTTCGAAATCGCCGCCTGCCGTTATCATTATTGAATTGGTCCGCGCTCAGCCGCATCCGCGCTGGCACTTCGTTCGCTACGCCGGCCGGCGACGCAGCCGGTTTTTGTTGCCGCACCGAATTCGCCAATACTCGCCGACAAGATCGGTGTTGTTCTCGGGCTGGCGCGCGAGAGGAGGGTGCCTTAATCTGCCGCCCGCGGAGGGGATTCGCATGACCGGAAAAGTTCCAGTCGAGCGCGCGATCACGGACGGGTACGGCTTCGCTTTCGGCCGATTCTTATCGCTGCTCGGCACGGTGTGGCTGCCCTATCTGGTGTTCATCCTTCTTTCGCTCGCTCTCGTCTGGCTTGTCGCACCCGACCTGCCGCAGAGGATCGCGATGCAGGATATCGATTTGCCGACCGCGATGCGGCTGGTGCGGCTCGCGGTGCTGATCTCCATTCTTGGCTTTATTACAGGCTGCATGGTGACGGCCGGCGTCCAGCGCGAGGCGCTTGGACTTCAGCCACGCCCGGTATGGTTCTATTTCTCACTCGGCGCGCCGGTGTGGCGCATGGCGGGCGCATTCTTCCTGGCGGGGATTGTGATCTTCCTGATTGCGCTCATAACCAGCGGTGTGTGCGTGGCGATCTGGTTCGCCGCCGGCCGGCTCGGCGGCGGAGGATGGATTGTCCGCCTGCTGGATGTGTGCGCCGGCGCCGCCTTCCTTATCTATGTCATGATCCGGCTGCTGTTTTTTCTTCCTGCCGTCGTGGTCGCCGAAGGCACGATCGGCCTCGAACGCGCCTGGATTCTTGGAGGCCATAATTTCTGGCGCATTCTGATTGTCTGTATCGCCATCGTGCTTCCGGTGGCGATCGTCTTTCACCTTCTTTCCTGGGCGATCTTTGGTCCTCTCGCCGGTCTGCAAATGGGGCCGCATGTTGGCGTGCGCGAGATCATCCGCGCCGTCGCGCTCAATTTCGCCGCGGTCAGTCCGTTCGCAATCCTGTTCCAGGTTCTCGAGCGGATCGTACTCATCGGTGTGACGAACGGCGCGGTGGCAAGCGCCTATATCGCGCTCAGCGATTACCGGCCGGGCGTGGCATCCCCGCCGGCGGTCACCACGCCTGCGTGACTTCACGCCTGCTTTTGGCTCCGGAAGGGGAGCCTGCTAAGACGCGAGACGATTTCCGCGGCTTCGATTTCAAGGCCAGATGACAAAGCTTTCCGCCATCGGGGCGATCCGTTTTGCCTACGGTTTCGCCTTCGGACAGATCGGTGCGATCATCGGCCTCGCATGGCTGCCGCTCGTGCTGGTCGCGATCCTGCAATTCCTGCCCTACGCGATCGGCACGGCCTATCCCGGCGGCGATGCGGCGCAGGAGGGCGGCGCGGCGGCGCTCAACCTCACCTTCTCCACGGCCGCTCTCATGCTCTATGCGATAAACTGCGTGTCGGTGACGCGGCAGGCGCTGGGTTTGCGCCAGGGTACGGCGTCGGTCCATTTCGCGCTGGGCTGGCCGGAATGGCGGATGTTCGCTGCCATCGTGATCAGCGGGCTCATCCTGTTCGCGCTCATCGGTCTTTATGTGATGATCGGCACGGCCCTGTTCTCTGCCACGCGCGCGGTGCCGCTCCTGGCGATCGTGGCCGGGCTCTACGCCATTGCGGGGCTTTGCGTCGTTGCCTGGCTGGTGCTGCGGCTCGTCTTTCTTTTACCGCCGGTCGTTGTGATCAATGAGCGGGTGGATTTCCTGCGTGCGTGGATGCTGTCGCGCGGGAATTTCTGGCGCATCCTTGCCGTCATAATTGTTGTCATCGTCCCGCTTCTTCTGGTGCAGAGCGCCGCCATCGCGGTCATTGTCGGGCCCGGCATCTTTGCGCCGCTGCCCGGCAATCCGCAAGCCATGGGCGTTGCCCTGCAGGAGCGTGTCGTGATGCTCGACCGCCACATGGCAACGATGATCGGGCTCGCCCTGGTGCTGGCGCCGTTCAGCCTCGGGCTGACCTTGGGCGCATCCAGCTATGCGTTTCGCGCGCTTGCGGGCGATCGGCCGACAGGCCGCCCCGCGTCGCAGTAATTATCGATGCCACGATGCTGCGTGATTGATGCGCGCGTGGCTCGCGCTTCCCGAAAGTTCTCATGCGACGAAGCCGGCGGCCAAAGCCGGGCGCGTTCAGAATTTGTTTACGCGCGTTGATCAATAATTACCTTGTTTGTGATTCGTTCCGCCGCGACACAACAGATGGTTCGCCGACCCCAAGACCTCGTAAGGATGTTATCTTGTCGTGAGAATCCCTGATTTTTGTTGGGTTTTTCCATTGACGCCCATTTTTTGCCATGTTAGACCATTTCAACCCATGCCAGAAGGCCGTACAGCTCCGTAATCCCACGGCTGCCCGACCCCGGCGGGGAAGAAGGGCGGCCGAGCGGGGATGGGCGTCGCAGGGCAAGATCTGTTCATGGGGATGCCGTCGGGCTCGCTCGACAAGAAGGGGCGCGCCTGCATTCCCGCGAATTACCGCCAGATCCTCGCCGCGCAAAATACGAGCGGCGTCTACATCCGCAGGCATCCCGACAAGCCGACGCTCGAATGTTTCGGCGAGAAAATCTTCGCGCAATTCCAGCAGGCGCAGCCGGCGCAGGAAGACCCGTTCTTCTCCGAAGCCTATGACGACAAGGCGTACTCCGTTTTCGCAATGACGGAATTGCTCGCATTCGACGACAACGGACGGGTGCGGCTGCCCGATGATTTCATCGCCCATGCCGGTCTCGGCGAGACGGTCAAATTTGTCGGCATGCGCGACAAGTTTGAAATCTGGGACCCGGCGCGGCTCGTGGCGGTAAACGACGAACGGCTCGCAAACGCGCGCAAGCTGCGCAAGGCGACGGCAGCGCCATGAGCGAGAGTCATATCCCCGTCTTGCTCGATGAAGTGGTCGCCGCGCTCGCCCCGCGGGATGGAGCTTATTATATCGACGGCACCTTCGGCGGCGGTGGTTACACGCGGGCGCTCCTGGAGCGTGCGCGATGCCGGGTGCTCGGGATCGACCGTGATCCCGACGCGATCCGCCGCGGCGCCCCGCTTCTCCGGCAATTCGCCGGACGGCTGGCGCTGGTAGAGGGCCGCTACTCCGCGATGCAGGAAATCCTTGCGCGACAGAGTGAGACCGGCAGCGACGGTGTCGTGCTTGACCTCGGCGTTTCGTCTTTCCAGCTCGACGATGCGGCCCGCGGTTTTTCGTTTCGCAGCAGCGGTCCGCTCGACATGCGCATGGAACGTTCCGGGCGCTCGGCTGCCGATTTCGTGAATACGGCGTCGGAAGCAGAGCTTGCCGATGTCATTTCGAAATATGGCGAGGAGCGGCATGCGCGACGCGTGGCGCGCGCCATCATTGCCGCGCGTCCGCTCTCGCAGACGGGTGAACTCGCCCAGCTGGTGGAAAGGGCGATGGGGCCTGGCGCAGCGCGGCAGCGTATTCATCCGGCGACCCGCACGTTCCAGGCGCTGCGTCTCTATGTAAATGACGAACTGGGCGAACTCGAGCGCGGGCTTGCGGCAGCAGAGCAGGTGCTCCGGCCGCGCGGACGGCTTGCCGTCGTGTCGTTTCATTCGCTCGAAGATCGCATGGTGAAGCGGTTTCTTGCGGCGCGCTGCGGACGCGTTCCGTCCGGCTCGCGCCATGCGCCTCTGGGCACTGCGGCGCCGGCACCCACCTTTCGGCTTCTTCCGGCGCGCACTCCGGGCGACGCCGAGATCGCACGCAATTCGCGCTCGCGTTCGGCGCGGCTCAGAGCCGCCGAACGCACATCCATCCCGCTCGCGGCCTAGGAGGCACAGATGGTCCGCATACTGAATTTTGCCTGCTTCGTGGTCGCCGCCCTCTGCTGCCTCGGGCTCTATCATGTCTCCGAAGAGACGCGCGTGGCACGCGTCCAGCTGGGCGTCGTGGAGAAGCGGATCGTTGACGACGATGCGGCAATGAAGGTTCTGCAGGCGGATTGGGAGCGCGAGACGGAGCCCGGGCACATCCAGGCGCTCGCGCAGACGCGTCTTGGACTTTCCGATACGCCCACTGTCGCGCTTGCCTCTTTCGACAGTCTGCCGCATCGCGGTGAAGCCGTGGCGGCAGGCAGTGCGCCGGTCGTGGCGGCGAGTGTAGTTGCGTCCAACCAGGCGGTCGACCCGCATCTGCATCTGGTGGCCGCCCATGCCGGGAACTAGCGGGCGGATCTACGCGCCGGTCGCGCGACGGCCCGAGGAACAGGAAACAATCACCATCATCCAGCGGCGGATCGTGATTGCCGCGGGACTGTGCGTCATGGCATTCGCACTGATCGCACTCCGCCTTGTCGATGTCGGTATCCTCAAAGGCAGTGTTACCGGCGCGGCTCCCGGCGCGGGAGAGCAGCCGGCGATGGCGCGCGCCGATCTGCTCGATCGTAACGGGACAGTGCTCGCGCGCGACCTCCCCGTGGCCGATGTCTATGTGCGGCCACACGCGCTGGCTGACCGGCACGCGGCGGCGCTCGAACTCGCCAACGCCACGAAAGTGAGTGCGGCACGGCTCGAACAGGCTTTCAATTCCTCACATAATTACGTTCTCGTCGCGCGCCAGGTCGTACCCGACGTGCAGAACCAGATCATACGCATGGGACTGCAGGGTCTGGAGTTCGAGCCGGCATTCAAACGTTATTATCCTGAGGGCCTGGCGGCGGTGCAGGTGCTCGGCACGACAGACCCCGACGACAATGGCGTGGACGGCCTTGAACTGGGCCTCGATTCCATGTTGCACACCGAGCAGCCGGGCAATGGCGTTACGCTTTCGCTCGATCTGCGCGTACAATACGCGCTTGCTCATGAGGTGGAGCAGGCGCGCGAAACCTTCAATGCCCGGGCAGCGGGCGGCATCGTAATGAACGTCAACACCGGCGAGATACTCGGGATGGTCTCGCTGCCCGATGCGCCCGGCGAGCCCGGCGAAGATGCCATGCATGCCGATCCGCGACGCGATCGCATGGCCCAGGATGTCTACGAACTGGGTTCGGTGTTCAAGATCTTTACCCTGGCGATGGCGATCGAAGATCACACGACGCGGCTCGACGAAGTATTTCCCATCGGCAAAGGATTTCGCATCGGCCATTATACGATTCATGACGCGGAGCACATGCCGCCGAGTTTGACCGCGCGCGATATCTTCGCGCTGTCATCGAATCCGGGTGCCGCGCAGATTGCGCTCCGCTCTGGTCCTGCGCGCCAGCGCGCGTTTCTTGCCCGGCTGGGGCTGCTCAGCCGCGTGCGGACGGAGTTGCCGGAGGTGGCGGCGCCGCTGGTGCCCCGGAACTGGGGCCAGGTCGAAACCGCGACCATCGGCTTCGGTCATGGCATTTCGGTGGCGCCGCTGTCATTTGTTACGGCGGCGGCCGAGATCGTGAATGGCGGCCGGCGAATTGAACCGACATTTGTGAAACACGATGCAGACGCGCGCGGCGACCAGGTGATCAAGCCCGAGACCAGCGCGACCATGCGCGAGCTGCTCCGCTACGTCGTGACCAATGGAACGGGGAAGAATGCCGACGTCCCCGGCTACGATATCGGCGGAAAGACCGGCTCGGCGGAAAAAATCGGAGGCCGCCACTATGTCGCGCACAAGCTGCTGACCTCGTTCTGCGCTGTCTTTCCCATTGATAATCCGCGCTATCTTGTGTTCGTGATGCTGGACGAGCCGCACGGCACGAAGGCAACCCACGGGCTCGTGCTGGCCGCCTGGAACGCCGCGCCGCTCGCCAAACAGATAATAGAGCGAATCGCGCCGATGCTGGGAATGACCGCAACAACTCCCCCCGTTGTCGCGGCGAAAGACAGCACGTAATGAGGTCGGATGCGGGGGCGGCGGTACGTATGACGGACATCCGCACGATGCCTTCCGGTTTTGCAGGACTCGCCAGCGACAGCCGCGAGGTAAGGCCGGGCTATCTCTTTGCCGCGCTTCCCGGTACGCGTGCGGATGGGGGCGCCTTCATCGCCGATGCCGTACGCCGCGGAGCCGCCGTCGTTCTCGGCCTGCCCGCGCTGCGCGGGGAGGCGGAAGCCCGCGGGGCGCGCTTCATTGCAGATACGAATCCGCGCCGCAGATTGGCCGAAATCGCCGCGGATTATTTCGGCGCGCAGCCAAAGATCGTCGCCGCGATTACGGGCACGAGCGGGAAGACCTCGGTTTCCGTCTTTCTTCGCCAGATTTGGGAGCAGGAAGGCCGGCGTGCCGCGAGCCTCGGCACCATCGGGCTGCTGACACCGGCAGAACAGATCAAGCTTGTTCACACCACACCCGACGCGATCACATTACATCGCCTGCTTGCAGGCCTTGCGCGCGAGGGCATCGACCATTTGGCGCTCGAAGCGTCGAGCCATGGTCTTGATCAATACCGGCTTGACGGAGTGAGGATTGCTGCCGCCGGATTCACGAATATCGGGCGCGACCACATGGATTATCACCCCGATTTCGCGCATTACCTCGCGGCCAAATTGCGACTGTTCGAGCTTGTCGCCGAGCACGGCGTAGCCGCGGTCAACGCCGATGCCGCACACGCAGATGTTTTCATCCGGCTGGCCCGGCAGCGCAATCTCAAGCTCGTGACGGTTGGCGCTTCGGGCGGAACGCTGCGGCTTGTGTCGCGCGCGCCGGATGGTGCGGGGCAAAGGATCGAGATTGCCTGTGATGATATTATACATCGCGTGAATCTCCCGCTTGTTGGCGAATTCCAGGCTGCGAACGCGCTGCTTGCCGCCGGAATTGCGACCGGTCTCGGTGATCCGCCGGCGCGCGTGCTGGCGGCGCTTGAGCTGCTGAAAGGCGTACCGGGTCGCCTCGAGAAAGTGGCCTATGGGCGCGGCGCATCGCCCATCTATGTCGATTATGCTCACAAGCCGGATGCACTCGAGACCGTGCTGAAGGCGCTCCGGCCGCATGTGACGCGCCGCCTGCACCTCGTCTTCGGCTGTGGCGGCGACCGCGATCGCGGGAAGCGCGCCATGATGGGCCGTATCGCGGCACGGCTTGCAGACCGGACGATCGTGACCGACGATAATCCGCGCACGGAGGATCCGGCGGAGATCCGCCGCGGGATCCGCGAAGGCTGCCCCGATGCCATGGAAATCGGCGATCGGGCGGAAGCGATCCGGGTTGCCATTGCGGCGCTCGAAACGGGAGACGCGCTTGTCATTGCCGGCAAAGGCCATGAAGCCGAGCAGATCGTTGGCGATATTGTGCGCCCGTTCCGTGATGCCGAGGAAGCCGTGAAGGCTGCGCTGGCTCATGGCGGACGGGCAGACTCGTGAGCCCGTTGTGGACATCGCTCGAAATGCAGGCGGCGACGCTCGGCCACGCCACGCATGATTTCGAAGCAAGCGGGGTGTCGATTGATACGCGCACACTCAAGACCGGAGATTTGTTTGTCGCGCTGAAGGGCGATGCGCGCGATGGACATGAATTCGTTTCCATGGCGCTAACAAAGGGCGCTGCTGGGGCGATGGTCTCCCACGCAGGCGATGACGTCCCGATCGACGCGCCGCTGCTCCGTGTTGCGCACACCATGCGCGGACTCGAAGATCTCGGCCGCGCCGCTCGCAGCCGCGCCGGGGGCCGTATCGTTGCGGTCACCGGCAGTGCGGGCAAAACGACCACAAAGGAAATGCTCCGCCGGGCACTGGGTGCGCTGGGTGACGCGCATGCCTCGTTGGCATCCTACAACAATCACTGGGGCGTGCCGCTTAGCCTCGCGCAGATGCCGCGCCAGTCCGCATTCGGCGTGTTCGAGATCGGCATGAATCACTTCGGTGAAATTCGGACGCTGGCGGGCCTCGTGCGGCCGGAAGTTGCGATCATCACCACCATCGGCCCCGCGCATCTGGAATATTTCGGCAGCATCGAGGCGATTGCAGACGCGAAGTCGGAAATATTCGAAGGTCTTGTTCCGGGCGGCACGGCCATCCTTCCCGCGGACAATTCCTGCACGGACCGGCTGGTTGCGCGTGCGCGGCAGGCCGGGGTTGGACACATATTGTTTTTTGGCGGCCCGGCTGGCGGCGACGCACGAATTCTCTCGCAGGACGAGAACGCAAACGGAATGCGGCTGGAGACAGAGATACTTGGTCGCCGATACGCGTTTCATATCGGCGCGCTGGGTGCACATATGGCGCAGAACGCGCTGGCGACGCTTCTCGCGGTTTCGGTTCTGGGTTGTGATATCGAGGCATCGGCTGCGGCGCTTGCGGAATTCTCCGCACTCAAGGGCCGCGGGGCGCGCTTTGCTGTTTCATTGGGCGGCGGCTCCGCCGAAATCATCGACGAAAGCTACAACGCCAATCCCGCTTCCATGCGGGCGGCGCTTG
Source organism: Rhizomicrobium sp. (assembly GCA_035502355.1). Lineage (GTDB taxonomy): Bacteria > Pseudomonadota > Alphaproteobacteria > Micropepsales > Micropepsaceae > Rhizomicrobium. The sequence goes on from DATJUM010000157.1 coordinate 12,186, forward strand.
GCCTGCTCGATTCCGCCCGTCCCGGGGCCGGCGGGCGGCGCATCGCCGTGCTGGGGGACATGCTGGAACTCGGCGCAGACAGCACATCACTTCATGCGGCATTGGCCTCGCCGGTGGAAGAGGCACGCGCCGATCTTGTTTTCGCGTGCGGTCGCGACATGCGGGCACTGTTCGACGCGCTGCCGGTCTCGCGCCGCGGCGCCTGGGGCGAGATGTCGTCGGACATCGCACCGGAAGTCGCGCGTTCCGCGCGCGCCGGAGACGTCATTCTTGTCAAGGGCTCGCTCGGCAGCCGCATGGCGGTCGTTCTCGACGCGCTCAAGTCGGCGGGGAGGGCGGCCTAACCATGCTTCCCGTCATCCTCGTCCACCTCGCCGGTCATGTCGCCATCTTCAACATTTTCCGTTACATCACGTTCCGCGCCGGTGCTGCCGTTATGACGGCACTGATCATCGCCTTCATATTCGGACCACCGATGATCCGCTGGCTGCGGGCGCGGCAGGGCAAGGGCCAGCCCATCCGTCCCGACGGTCCGCAGCGCCACGTCCTCGAAAAGCAGGGGACACCCACCATGGGCGGTCTTCTGATACTGATTTCATCGGTCGGCGCCACGCTGCTCTGGGCCGATCTCACGCAGCTTTATGTCTGGATCGTGCTGTTCGTCACCATCGGCTTCGGGCTGCTTGGATTTGTCGACGATTATCTCAAGGTCGTGAAACATTCGCCCGCCGGCATCAGCGCACGCACGAAACTCGCGGCACAGTTCGTGATTGCCGCGCTTGCAACTTATGCAGTGATGGCACTGGAGGAGCCGGCGCTTGCAGGCACGGTCGCCATTCCTTTCCTCAAGGCGGTGCTTATTCCGCTCAGCTGGGGCTTCATTGCATTTGGCTGCCTGGTCATTGTCGGGGCTTCCAACGCTGTCAATCTGACGGACGGGCTCGACGGCCTGGCGATCGTCCCGGTGATCATTGCGGCAATGGCCTTTGCCCTGATTGCCTATCTCGTCGGCAATGTGAAATTCGCGAATTACCTCGAGCTCCACTACGTCGCCGGGACCGGCGAGCTCGCCGTGTTTCTTGCTGCGCTGGTAGGGGGAGGGCTTGGCTTTCTCTGGTTCAATGCGCCGCCCGCCATGGTGTTCATGGGCGATACGGGCTCATTATCGCTTGGTGGCGCGCTCGGTGCCGTCGCGGTTGCTACCAAGCATGAGATCGTGCTCGCCATCATCGGCGGTCTGTTCGTGGCCGAGGCCGCATCGGTGATTGCGCAGGTGGTTTCATTCCGCATGACCGGCAAGCGCATCTTCCGCATGGCGCCGATCCATCATCACTTCGAGCAGCTGGGCTGGCGCGAACCTACGATCGTCATTCGCTTCTGGATTGTTGCCGTAATCCTTGCGCTCATCGGTCTGTCCAGCCTGAAGCTGCGGTGAGCGCGATGATCCTTGTCCCAATGGAATACGCGCCATGATTCCCGCCCGCAGCCTTGCCGGCCGCGAGGTCGGCGTATTTGGACTGGCACGGTCCGGCTTGTCTTCGATCGCGGCGCTGAAGGCGGCCGGCGCGCGCGTCCATGCGTGGGATGAGAACGAAGACGCACGCGCGCAGGCCGGGCAGCTCGGCGCGCAACTCGCGCCTTTCACCTCCTGGCCGTGGCAGCGCATCCGCACCCTTGTGCTCAGTCCCGGAATTCCGCTGACCCACCCCGAGCCGCATCCCGTGGTCATAGCCGCGCGCAATGCGGGCGCAGAAATCATCGGCGATGTCGAAGTGTTTGCGCGCGAAATCCGTCCCGACCGGTCGAAATCCGGTGGCGCGCCGGTCATCGCCGTCACCGGTACAAACGGCAAGTCGACGACGACGGCGCTCATCGGCCATATCCTGAGCACCTGCGGCTTTCATGCGGGTATCGGCGGCAACATCGGCAAACCGGTGCTCGAGCTCGTGCCACCCAATGGTCGCACGATCTACGTGCTCGAAATCTCGTCCTATCAGATTGATCTGGCGCCGGGACTCGTGCCCGACGTTTCGGTGCTTACCAACATCACGCCAGATCACCTTGATCGGCATGGTTCGCTCGCCAATTACGCAGCCGTGAAAGCGCGCCTGCTCGAACAAACTGCGAGGGATGGGCATATCGTCATCGGCGTGGATGACCCGCTCTCGTCATCGATCTGCACGCGGCTGGCGGCGAGCCATGGCGCCAGGACCATTCCGGTTTCGGTCGGCAAGATTCTGGGACGGGGAATCTTTGCGGTAGATGGCGGGCTTTACGACGCCTGGTCGAACGGCGCCGCGAAGATCATGGGACTTGCGCAGGCCGTCCATTTGCCCGGCGCGCACAATTGGCAGAATGCGGCGCTGGCCTTTGCGGCGGTGAGACCTTTCGTGAAGGATGCGCGCGCGATTGCATCCGCCATCGCGGGTTTTCCCGGCCTTGCGCACCGCATGGAAGACGCGGGCCGCATCGGCAAGGTGCGTTTCATCAATGACTCCAAGGCCACGAACGCGGATGCAGCTGCGCGTGCGCTTGCCTGCTATCCGGATATTTTCTGGATTGCGGGTGGCCGCGCCAAGCAAGGTGGCATTGCTTCGCTGCTCGATCATGCGCCACGCATCCGCAAGGCCTATCTGATCGGCGAAGCGGCAGAGGAATTCGGGCGCGTGCTCGAAAACCGTGTGCCATTTGAAATCTGTCACTCGCTCGAACGCGCGGTCATGACCGCCTACGCGGATGCGGCGCGCGGGAGCGTGCCTGCGCCCATCGTTCTGCTGTCGCCAGCCTGTGCGTCCTTCGATCAGTTCCGTGATTTTGAGGAGCGCGGCGACCGCTTCCGGATACTGGTGGCGGATCTGGCCGGAACGGGAGAGAGGCAGGCTTCGTGAGCGCGCACGGAAGACGCGATGCCAGCAATTGGTGGCGGTCTATGGACCGCGCCGCGTTGGTCGCCATGGTAGCGCTCATTGTGCTCGGTCTTGTGCTGGCCTTCGCCGCCAGTCCCGCCGCGACCGGCGGACCGATGACCGAGGGCGATTTCCGTTATGCCGTCAAGCAGATCGCCTTTGCAGCAATGGCCGTGATGATCCTAGCGGCGACGTCGGTGTTGTCGCTGCGCATGATCAAGGTTTCCGCGACGGTCATCTACATCGCCGCCGTGATCGGTTCGGCCATCGCACTCTTCGCCGGTCATGAAGCGTTTGGCGCCCGGCGTTCCATCGATCTGGGATTTCTGACGCTTCAGCCGTCCGAATTCCTGAAGCCGGGCTTTGCCGTTCTCGCCGCCGCCGTGCTCGCCGATCGCGAGAAGCTGATCATCCGGAAGGAATTCGCCGCGCTGATCATCGCGGCGCCGGCGCTATTGATTCTCGTGAAGCAGCCTGATGTCGGGCAGACCGCGCTCCTCCTCGCGCTCTGGGGCGCTTTGCTGTTCTTCAACGGCGTTTCCTATGTTTGGATCAGTGCGCTCGGGGGCGCGAGCGCCGCGCTGGGAGGGCTGGCCTATCTGCTCTTTCCCCATGTGCATCACCGGATAAACCAGTATTTCGATCCGCAGCAGACGCCTTACCAGGCTGGGCTCGCGCTCAAGGCATTCGCGCATGGCGGGCTCGCCGGCGTCGGACCGGGCGCGGGCACGGTAAAATATCATCTGCCGGAAGCGCATTCCGATTTCATCTTTGCCGTGGCCGGCGAAGAGTTCGGAATCGTGCTCTGCGGCGCAATCGTCATTCTATTCTGCGTGCTGTGTGTGAGTCTGCTGCTGCGCTCTGCGCGCATGAGCGATCCATTCTCCAAACTCGCCGGCGCCGGGCTCGCGATCGTGGTGGCGCTGCAGGCCTTCATCAATATGGGCGTCGCGGTAAGTCTGTTGCCGACAAAGGGAATGACTTTGCCGTTCATCTCCTATGGCGGTTCGTCGCTGTTTGCTGTTGCGCTCACAATGGGCTTTGCGCTCGCCGTCACGCGGCAGCGCTCCAAGATCGGCGAGGCCGATTTCGACCTGTTCGGCTTCCTGCGAGAGGCGCGGCCGGCATGACCACGATCGTGCTCTCTGCCGGCGGCACGGGCGGCCATCTTTTTCCGGCGCAGGCGCTCGCAGGCGAACTTGCGCGGCGCGGCCGGCGGGTCGTGGTCATGACCGACCGGCGCGGCCGGAACTACGAATCGGCGTTTCCGGACGCCGCCATCGAACAGGTCCCGGCCGGAAGTTTCGCCGGCGCCATGCTGGTACGCTTGTTTGCTCCGTTGAAGATCCTCGCCGGCGTGCTGGTGAGTTTCGCCAAGTTGCGGAGACTGAGACCTGCGGCGGTGATAGGATTTGGCGGTTATCCGAGCCTGCCCGTGATGACAGCGGCCCGGCTTGGCGGCTATCCCACTGCGATCCACGAGCAGAATGCGGTGCTGGGCCGGGTCAACCGGCGCCTCGCCGCGCAGGTAAATGCGGTTGCTGCATCATTGCCACTGTCGCGCTTCCTGCCGAAAGAAATGTCGCGCGTCGTGTACACCGGCAATCCTGTGCGGCCCGAAGCTGCAAAACTCGCGGCCGCGAACTACGAGCCGCCCGCCGCCGACGGTCCGATTCATGTCCTGATATTCGGCGGCAGCCAGGGCGCGCGCGCGCTGAGCGAACTCGTGCCCGCAGCAATCGCGCGCTTGCCGCAAATCCTGCGCGTCCGGCTTGAAGTCACGCAGCAATGCAGAACGGAGGACGTGGAGCAGGTCCGCGGCGTTTATGCCGCGATCAATGTCAAGGCGGAACTGAGAACATTCTTCGAGGATCTGCCCGTGCGCATGGCAACAGCGCATCTCGTGATCGCCCGCAGCGGCGCATCGACGGTCTGCGAACTGGCTGTCATCGGCCGTCCGGCCATTCTTATTCCCTTTCCCTTCGCCACCGACGATCACCAGACTGCGAATGCGACCGTGCTCGCCGATGCGGGCGCGGCCTGGCTCGTGCAGCAGCGCGATCTTACCGAACAGAAGCTTGCGGGAATGCTGGAGGAAATTCTGGCGGATCCGTCCGAACTGGTACGCCGCGCACGCGCCGCCCATGCGCTCGGCAAACCGGACGCAACCGCCTGTCTTGCCGATCTGGTGGACCGGGTTGCCGGCGCGGAGACGACATGATTGCGAGCGTCGCCACGCGCGTGCCTTTCAATATCGGCACGATCCATTTCATCGGGATCGGCGGCATCGGCATGAGCGGAATAGCCGAGATCATGCACAATCTCGGCTATCGCGTGCAGGGCTCCGACGCGGTCGAAAACGCCACGGTAAGACGGCTGCGCAGTCTCGGCATCCGCGTGGCGTCAGGCCACGACGCGTCGAATCTCGGAGACGCGGTCGTTGTTGTTTATTCTTCAGCGGTCAAGCCGGGCAATGCCGAGTTCGAGGCCGCGCGGGCCCGCAAGCTGCCGCTGGTGCGCCGTGCGGAAATGCTGGCGGAGATCATGCGGCTCAAGAGCTGCGTCGCCGTCGCCGGCACCAATGGCAAAACCACAACGACGACGCTGATTGCGGCGCTGCTCGATGCCGGCGGACTCGATCCCACGGTGGTCAATGGCGGCATCATCAATGCCTATGGAACGAATGCGCGCCTCGGTGCCGGCGAATGGGTCGTGGTCGAGGCCGATGAAAGCGACGGCACATTCCTGCGTCTTCCGGCAACCATATCGGTTGTCACCAATGTCGACCCCGACCACCTCGATTACTACGGCAGCTTCGACCGCATGCGCGAAGCCTTCCAGCGCTTCGTGGAAAATGTGCCGTTCTACGGATTTGCTGTGCTCTGCCTGGATCATCCCGAAGTGCGGGCCATGGTCGGCCGTGTCGAAGACCGGCGGCTCATCACTTACGGATTCAATCCGCAGGCGGACGTTCGGGCAAGCAATGTGAGGTTCTCGGAGGGTGCTGCGCATTTCGATGTGAGCATCATCGACCGGCGCACGGGCGAGGAAACGCGCCTGCCGGACATCAGCCTGCCGATGCCCGGCGAGCACAATGTGCAGAACGCGCTCGCTGCCATGGCGGTGGCGCACGAGCTTCGCATCGATGGCGGTCGCATACGCGAATCGCTGCAGCGCTTTGCAGGGGTCAACCGGCGTTTCACACGCGTCGGCGAATGGAATGGGGCAGCTATCATCGATGACTATGCGCACAATCCGTTCAAGATCGCGGCCGCGCTGAAAGCCGCGCGTGAGGCCTATGCAGGACCAATCATCGCCATCGTGCAGCCCCATCGTTTCACGCGGCTGCGCGACACCTTCGAACAATTTTCCAGCTGCCTGCACGACGCGGATACGGCGATCGTGGCGCCGGTTTACGCCGCGGGCGAGCAACCGATTGCCGGCATTGACCGCGATGCCTTTGCGAATTCACTGCGCGCGCACGGGCATCGGGATGTGCGCATGATCGATGGGCCCGAGGACCTGCCGCCGCTGATCGGCGAATTGGCTGCGCCTGGCGGCGTGATCATGTTTCTGGGCGCGGGCTCCATCACGCAATGGGCCAACGGTCTTGAAACCGCGCTTCGGCACAAGGAGGCAGCCGCGTGATGAGCGCAAGGCTTCGCGACGAACTGCCGCCCGTACGCGGGACGTATCAGGAGCGTGCGCCGCTCAAGGATTTTGTCTGGTTCCGCGCGGGCGGGCCCGCAGAGATACTTTTCCGTCCCGCGGATGAGGATGATCTGCGAATTTTTCTGGCAAACAAGCCAGCCTCGCTGCCCGTCACTGTCATCGGAGTCGGCTCAAATCTTTTGGTTCGCGACGGCGGCGTCCGCGGCATTGTCATACGGCTCTCCGCAAATTTCGGCCGCTGCACGATTGAGGATGATCGCGTGCGAGCTGGTGCGGCCGCGCTTGATGCCAATGTCGCCCGGGCGGCGGCCGAGGCGGGGCTTGGCGGGCTCGAATTCCTGCGCGGAATTCCGGGCACGATCGGCGGCGCATTGCGCATGAATGCAGGTTGCTACGGACGCGAAATCAGTGACGTGTTCGTTGGGGCGATTGCGCTGGATGGGCGCGGGGAGCGCGTTCGGCTTGGACCGGCAGATATTTCTTTCTCGTACCGGTACTCCAGCGCGCCCGACGATCTGATTTTTCTTGAAACCGTGCTGCAGGGCATCCCCGAAAAGCGGGAGGAGGTCCGCTCCCGCATGGAGGCACTGGTTGCGCAGCGCGAATCGACCCAACCCATCCGCGCCAAAACCGGTGGTTCGACCTTCAAGAACCCGCCCGGAAAGAAAGCCTGGGAGCTTATCGACGCAGCAGGTTGCCGCGGGCTCATGCGCGGCGCGGCACAGGTCTCGCCGATGCATTGCAACTTCCTCATCAATACGGGCGAGGCGCGCGCGGTCGATCTTGAAGATCTCGGCGAAGATGTGCGTGACCGCGTGCGGGCTGCCTCCGGCATCGATCTCGAATGGGAGATCAAACGGGTGGGCGTGCGATGACGTCTTTTCGCCATGTCGCGGTTCTCCTGGGCGGGCGCTCCGCCGAACGCGAGGTGAGTCTCGTCTCCGGCCGCGCCTGCGCCGACGCACTGCGTGCGGCAGGTTTCGAAACGAGCGAAATCGATGCACGCGGCGATATTTGCGAAGCGCTGTCAGCCATCCGTCCCGACGCCGTCTTCAATGCGCTGCACGGCCGCTGGGGGGAGGATGGTTGCGTACAGGGTTTGTTGGAACTGATGCGTATTCCCTACACGCATTCGGGCGTCCTCGCCTCCGCGCTCGCCATGCACAAGGAGCGCGCAAAGGAAGTATTCCGCGCCGCCCAACTGCCGGTGGCGAATAGCATTGTCATCGATCGGCGTCATGCGAGCGCGCGCCATGCGATGGAGCCGCCCTACGTCGTCAAACCCGTGAATGAAGGTTCAAGTGTAGGCGTCTTCATCATCCGCAAGGGCGACAACCGTCCACCGGGCGAAATCGGCAGCGATACCTGGACACTCGGCGATCAGGTGATGGTTGAGGAGTTCATACCCGGTCGCGAACTCACGGTGGCCGTGATGGGGAGCCGCGCCCTCGGTGTCACCGAAATCGTCTCCCGCACCGCATTCTACGATTATGAAGCAAAGTATGCAGACGGTGGCTCGACTCATGTATTACCGGCACGGATATCCCCGGAGGTTGCCGAAGAAGCAATGCGTTTTGCGCTTTCTGCACATCAGGCGCTCGGTTGTCGCGGAGTAAGCCGCGCCGATTTTCGATTCGACGACACTGCGGGGCGGCGACGTCTCGTCCTTCTGGAAGTGAACACGCAGCCGGGCATGACGCCCACTTCCCTCGTCCCCGAGCAGGCCCGGCATGCCGGCATGAGCTTTGGCGACCTGGTGCGCTGGATCTTGGAGGACGCCACATGCGATCGGTGAGATCGCAGACGAAGCGCGGACGCGCAACTGCAAGGCCGCAACGCCAGCGCGCGCGCAGCGTTTCCCGCGCACAGCCCGCCCGACGAAGGCGCGGTAGTGATGGCCCGGGCGTATTCGGTCGTTTCTGGCTCGCGCTTTGCGCCTTTTTTTCTTGGCGCAATCCGGTTACCTGGCTGCTTGCCTGTATCTGCTTTGTCATTCTTGCAGGCGTGCTGATCGCCAGTGGATTTGTTTCGCGAACCGGGGCGGCGGCGCGGTACACGATCGACCAAATCATGTCGCAGGCCGGTTTCGGGATCGGCAGCATCCGCATTGCCGGCAACCACCGCACCGATCCCGGGGACATATTGGCAGCCTTGGGTTTCGCGCCGGGGGAATCGATCTTCGGCGCCGATGTACAGGCCGCGCGCCGGCATCTGCTTTCGCTGGAATGGGTCGCCGATGCGGAAGTGCGGCGGCAATATCCTGATCTCATTACGGTCTCGGTCGTCGAGAAGCTGCCCTTCGCGCTCTGGGAAACGCCGAACGGAACCTATGTGGTCGAACGTTCCGGACGCACGATCGGGCTCTTTGATCCGCATGCCTTTCCGCACCTTCCCGTGCTGATTGGCGATGGGGCGCCGCAATCGGCGTCTGAGATTGTCGATGCGGTGGCCGCGCACCGGGCGACGGCGGCGCGCGTCGTGGGCTATGCGCGAATCTCGGATCGCCGCTGGAACCTGCTGCTCTCCGACGATGTCGTCGTGAAACTGCCGGAGGAAGGCTGGGCGAAACAACTCGATCTTCTCGAACAACTCATCGTCGACAAGGCGATTCTGGAGCGCGACATTTCGGAAATCGATCTGCGCGAACCGGATAATTATATTTTCGTGCTTCGCAACGGGCAGAAGCAGCAAGTTACGCGGGGGAACGCGGCCTGATGGGAGAAACCGTCCGCATGCGCACGAGCGATGCGCAATCAGAAGCCTACCGGCCGGGCGTTGTGGCGGCCCTCGATGTGGGCACATCGAAGACCATCTGTCTCCTGGGACGGGCGGAGCCCGCAAGCCTGCGTGTGATCGGCGCATCCCTGCATGAATCACGGGGATTGCGCGCCGGCACGGTCACGAGCCTCGAATACGCCCAGGAATCCATCCAGGACGCGGTGCAGGCGGCGGAGAACCTTGCCGATCAGCAGATTCGCAGCGTGCTCGTCTCGGTCAATTGCGGCACGCCGCAAAGCGTGACGGCGCGTGCGGCGGTGACGCTTGGCGGCGCGCTCGTCTCCGATTCGCATCTGCTCGACCTGCTCGCGGAGGGCCGGGCGAAATGCCGGCTCGAAGGACACGAAATCATCCACTGCGCACCGACGTCCTATGTGGTGGACGAAGCGCGCGGCGTGCGCAATCCGAGCGGCATGTTCTGCCAGCGCCTCGGTGTGCAGATGCACGGCGTGGCCGTGAGGCCCTCGCCGCTGCAAAACCTGAAGCTCGCGGTGGAGCGGTGTCATCTCTCGGTAGCCGCCTGCATCTTCGCACCTTATGCCAGCGGGCTTGCGGTGCTCACGCCCGACGAGATGCAGCTTGGCGCGACCGTCATCGACATGGGGGCCGGGGTCACATCCATTGCCGTCTTCCTCGAAGGCGAGATGGTGTATGCCGATGTCGTACCGATGGGCGGCGCCTATGTGACGGCTGACCTTGCCGGCATCCTCTCGGCGCCGGTGTCCGCGGCTGAACGGATCAAGGCGCTTTATGGCGCGGCTCTCGGCGATATCGAGAGCGGCACCGACCTGATCGCCATTCCGCAGATGGGCGAAAACGGCGACGAGAGCGCGATGCGCGTGCCGCGTTCGATGCTCACCCGCATCATTCAGCCGCGGCTCGAAGAAACATTCGGCGAAGTGCAGAAGCGCCTGCGCGCCAGTGGTTTCGACGTTGCCGCGGGCCGCCGCGCGGTGCTGACGGGCGGTGCCTGTCAGCTTGCCGGAATGCGCGAGCTTGTGCAGCGGACCCTGAACAAACAGGTGCGCATCGGCCGGCCGCAAGGTCTGCCAGGTCTGGCGGCGGCATCGGCGGGACCGGATTATGCCACCGCGGTGGGGCTCCTCCTCGCCGGTGCCACCATGCCGCCCGAACTCCTAAACCCAGAGCTTGCACCGGCCACGCCCGCCAAACGCGGGTTCTGGAACCGACTGACGGGAGGCCTGTGGGGGTGACGTCGGATTCACAGGATGGCGTGCGGAAGTGACGTTTGCGCATTGCGCGCAGACAGCAACGTGATTCAACTATAACAGAGTGATTCGTTGGGCGGTTGGGCGAGGATCTGGAGCAAATGAGGAGAACAGACAATGTCGATTAATCTGAGAGCGCCGGAAGTCACCGAATTGCGGCCGCGAATCACCGTTCTTGGCGTGGGCGGAGCGGGCGGCAACGCCGTCAACAACATGATTGCCTCCAAGCTCGAAGGCGTCGAATTCATCGTTGCCAACACAGATGCCCAGGCGCTCTCGCAATCGCGCGCGCAGCGGCGCATTCAGATCGGCGCGCGCGTGACCGAAGGGCTGGGCGCGGGCGCACGTCCCGACATCGGCAGGGCCGGGGCCGAAGAATCGCTCGAAGAAATCCTCGAACATCTCTCCGGTTCTCACATGGTGTTCATCACGGCCGGCATGGGCGGCGGCACGGGCACGGGCGCCGCGCCCGTGATTGCCCGGGCGATCCGCGAACAGGGCGTACTGACAGTCGGCGTCGTCACCAAGCCATTTGCTTTCGAGGGCGATCGGCGCATGCGCATTGCCGAGCGCGGCATTGAAGAATTGCAGGCCTATGTCGACACGCTGATCATCATTCCCAACCAAAACCTATTCCGTGTTGCCAATGATCGCACGACCTTCAGCCAGGCTTTTGCCATGGCGGACGATGTGCTCCATTCGGGCGTGCGCGGCGTGACGGATCTGATCGTCATGCCTGGCCTCATCAATCTCGATTTCGCCGATATCAAGACGGTGATGTCGGAGATGGGCAAGGCGATGATGGGGACGGGTGAGGCCGATGGCGAAGAACGGGCTCTCAAAGCTGCCGAAGCTGCGATCTCCAATCCGCTGCTCGACGACGTCTCGATGAAGGGCGCGCGCGGCGTGCTCATCAATATTACGGGCGGCCCCGACATGATGCTGTTCGAAGTGGACCAGGCCGCAAACCGTATCCGCGCCGAGGTCGATCCCGACGCCAACATTATCTTTGGCGGCACGATTCTCGAAAACATGGAGGGCCGGTTGCGCGTGTCCGTCGTGGCCACGGGCATCGAGGCCGAGCATGTGGCGCAGCTGCCGCCCAATGTCGAACAGCTTCGTCCCCGCGCGCGCGCTGCGGCTCAGCCGATCGTAAAACCGGAAGCCCGCGCGGTCGCGAATCCGGTGCATAGTCGGGTCGAGACGCTGGCCCAGGAAATAAATGCAGCAATCTCGACGGCCCCGTCGGCGCAGGTCCATGCTGCTTCCGCGGCCGAGGCGGCGATACATCGCGCATCCGAACCGCTGGTGATCGAGGAGGAGCCCGAGCCGATCCCCGAACCCGTGCGTATTCAACCCGCGGCTGCCTTGCGGTCCGCGCCGCCAACCCAGCCGCAACCGCAGCGGCGGGGGCCGTTCGGTCTCTTTGGCGCGAGGCGCAGGACAGAGCCGCAACGCGCAGAACCGCAAATGGCGCCTGCGCCGGCATTTGCCAGCCGTGCGACGGCCGAGCCGCTCGCGCGCGGCGCACAATCCGCCGCTGCGCCGCAGGCCAACGCCGACGATCTTTTTGCCGATCACAAGAAGGATGATTTCGAAATCCCAGCCTTCCTTCGCCGGCAGTCGAACTGATCGGACGGAAGGGCGGGATTAGTTCGCCACCAAGATCACGACGAGCACAGAGAAGGGCTGCGCTTTTTCCTTCGTGCTCGTTGTGGTCTTCGTGGTTAAATAGCTGCGATGACGCGGCGAACAATTCTTCACGAAACAAGCTGCGAGGGCATGGCACTGCACGCTGGCCGCCGCGTGCGCGCAAAGCTGCTGCCCGCCAGGGCCGGGCAAGGGATCGTGTTCCGCCGCGACGATCTCGGCGGAAGCGAGATACCGGCGCGTTACGACCGCGTAAGCGAGACACGCTTAGGTACTGTGATCGCCGAAGGCGATGCCAGCGTTGCCGTGATTGAGCATCTGACGGCGGCTGTTTTCGGCGCCGGCATCGACGATCTGACGATTGCACTCGATGGTCCCGAGCCGCCGATCCTCGATGGTGATTCCTTCTCTTGGCTCAGACGCCTCGATGAAGCGGACATTCGTGAACAGCCGGGCGCGCGTCATGTCATTCGCGTCCTGCGCTGCGTAGAAGTGTCGCGCGGTGAAGCACGGGCCTCGCTTGGACCCTCCGATTCAACCGTATTCGATTTCGGGATCGCATTTGATACGGCGGCTATCGGCGCGCAGCGCATGGTGTGGCATTACGCGCCGAGTGAATTTCGCCGGGACATCGCTCCGGCGCGGACATTCGGGTTTGTGCATGAGCTGGAGGAACTCAGGGCTGCCGGGCTGGCGAGGGGGGCCACGCGCCTGAATACCCTTGCCATCGATGGCGACCGGCTTTTGAACCCGGAGTTGCTCCGCTTTCGGGACGAATTCGTTCGTCATAAGATCCTCGACGCCATTGGCGATCTGGCGCTTGCAGGTGCCCCAATCGTCGGTTGTTTCGAAGGCCGCAGATCCGGCCATGCCCTGAACAACGCGCTTCTGCGTTCCCTCTTTGCCGATCCCGGAAATTACGAAGTGGTTGCAGCCGGCTGAACCTGCCGTTTGCCGCACATCTCCGGGCTGGACCGCGGCTCCTGGGGGATGGCATAAAGCGGAATGGGCGCGCGAGACCGCCCCGTTTTCCCGGAGCACCGATCGAATGGTCCCGAACGAGACTGCGAAGCTGTTTGCCGGCCGGGGCTCTAAAGGCCGGATTGCGCGCGGCTTTCTGGCCGCCCTGGCGGGCGCGGTTCTGCTCGCCGGCTGCTCGTGGCTGGGGATTGAGGACAATGGCGACGATGCCGACGCCAAATATGTCGAACGCCCGGTCGAACAAATCTACAATGACGCCTGGAAGCAGATAAAGGAAAAGAACTGGAACGAGGCCGCCAAGCAGTTTGACGAGGTAGAGCGCCAGCACCCCTATTCGGTGTGGGCGCGCCGCGCCATGTTGATGAGCGCCTTCTGTTATTACCAGGCGAACAAATATACTGACGCCATTAATTCGGCCGACGAGTACATCGAGCTGCATCCGGGCAGCCACGAAGTGGCCTACGCGTTCTACCTCAAGGCCATGTCGCTCTACGAGCAGATCACAGACACCGGTCGCGATCAGACCGATACCGAGCAGGCGCTGACGGCGCTCCAGGATGTGGTGCAGCGTTTCCCGGACACGGAATACGCGCGGGACGCGAGCCTCAAGATCGACCTTACGCTTGACCACCTCGCGGGCAAGGAGATGGAGGTCGGCCGCTATTACCTGTTCCGGCACGATTTTATCGGCGCGATCAACCGCTTCCGCACGGTGGTCGAGCGCTATCAGCGGACGTCGCAGGTCGCCGAGGCCCTCGAGCGGCTGACCGAAGCCTATTACGCGCTCGGCGTCTACAACGAGGCGAAGACGGCCGCGGCCGTGCTCGGTGCCAATTATCCCGGCAGCCCCTGGTACCAGGACGCCTATGACCTCCTTGTCACAAACAACATGAAGCCGGAGGTCAGCAGGGGCTCGTGGATGGAGCAAATCTTCCAGGGTCCGAGGCTGTAAGGGACAGCCGGATTCCGCGGATACGCTGTGGCCGGACCTAACCCGCGTCCCAGCGGCGCGCGAGAAGCCGCGCGACGACGAACAGAACGATCGAAGAGCCCAACAGCACAGCTATCTGCGGCAGGAGGTGAAGGATCGGCTCGTCGCGCCAGAACACCTTGGTGTAGCCGTCGATCGCCCAGGCGTTGAAGGTGAACAGGCCGAGAGTTTTCATCGACTGCGGCATCAGGAATCGCGGGAACATGCTGCCTCCGAGCGCCGACATGGTCAGAATAAGCAGCGTCGAGATCGCAGCCGGTTGTGGACGGGTGCGAGAGAGTGTCGCCAGCACCATGCCGAACGACGCCGCTGCAATGGCCGTTGCCGCCGTCATCACCGCGAAACCGGGCAAGTGGGTGAACAGTTCGAGATCGAATTCGGCCGCGCCCCACAAAAAACATCGCGACCAGCTGCAACGAAGCCAATGACGCGCAATAGCCGAGCTTTGCGGCAAGCAATGTGGTCATGCCGACCCGCGCGCTGCGCAGCCGGTCGAGAGCCCCGCTTTCCGCCTCGTCGATCAGCGACCCGGACCGCTCGCAGCGAAGAGCAGGAACATCACGCCGATCCCGGCGGCATAGAACGCGATCATGGGATTGCGCTTGTTTGCGCCGACCACATCGCGAATGGAAACGGCGATCGGTCCGTTTGCGAGGTTGTTCTCCGCCGACGCGGCGTGCTGCCTTTCGCGGCACCGCAGCCACGCCTGGAATCCTGCGAGGTTGATGCTGATGGCATTTCGCTGTTCGGGCGTCAGGCCGCCAGTGAAGCGGTCGAGATACTTCGTGCCGGCGACCGCCATCATGTCCGGCATCGCCGTGATCACGACCTTCTGAAGCATCCCGGCGACCACCTGCGCCGCGATCGGATCCGAGCTGTCGTTCAGAATCGTGATGACCGTCCGTCTGCCGGCCGGACCAAATACAATCGGATTGGCGCCGAAGCCTTTGGGGATGGGAATTGAGGCCGGAATCGAACCGTCACCGCGAGTTCAGCAGTTGTGGCCGTGTAAGGTCCGGCGCCTGGATGTGCACCGCCGAAACCGGTCTGCGCGTCCGGCTTCAGGTGCACATGCAGTGACGGCTCATGCCCAAGCGCTTCGACCAGCCGCTCCGAAACCGCACTGTGATCCCCATCGGCGATGGCAACGTCGACCCGCGGCGCACCTGTGCGCATGCCGCCAAAGACCAGCGCGAAGATGCTGAAGAATCCGGTCGGCAGGAAACCATCACCTCTGTAGCAAAAGGTAATATAATCACCATGCAGGCCCCTTGGCCATCCCGCTGGTGCAAGCGATTCCCATACAATTGATACAACTACCCGGTCTCTTTTTCCCTGGCAGTCCACTCCCGATCATGATAGCAGGTAATGGTCTATAACACATAAGGGCTGGCGGCACAGGGTCGTGCAATGGAACCCGAGCCGCAAGGCGCCCGGGAAAGGCGCAAGGCTTTCCTGGCACGGGCGGAAGAGGCCGAGAAGCGTGCCGCGACGTCGACGGACGCACAAGCCCGCCATGCCTGGCTTGAAATTGCCGCCTCCTGGCGCTTCCTTGCCGATCGGGTCACGCGGAACAGCAAGGAAGGGTAGCACGGATCTGTCGGGCTGCCGCTTTGCGGTTCCCTCATGTATCGCGGAGCTGTTCGCGGATCGTGGTGATGCGTGCTAAGACAGGGTGATAAAATTTCGCGCCAGAATCGGAATTGATTTGAAGTTCCCGCGCGGCGCTCTGTTTCACGAGGAACGAACCATGGCGACGGTGTACGATTTCCACGCTGTCACATCTGGGGGTAACGAGATTTCATTCACGACCTTCAGGGGGCGCGTGTTGCTGGTGGTGAATACGGCCAGCAAATGCGGGTTTACGCCGCAATATGAGGGACTGGAAACGCTTTATCGGGCCTACCGCGACCGGGGCCTGACGGTCCTTGGCTTCCCATGTAATCAGTTCGGCGGCCAGGAGCCGGGACCTGCCGCGGAAATCCAGGAATTCTGCCGGACGGTCTACGGCGTCAGCTTTCCGATTTTTGAGAAAGTCGAGGTAAACGGCGCCAATGCCCATCCCCTTTACAAATTCCTTGCACGGGAAAAGCGGGGTCTCCTCGGTACCGCCGCGATAAAATGGAATTTTACCAAGTTCCTGATCGACCGGACAGGACAGGCGGTCAGACGCTATTCGCCACGCAAGAAGCCGGCCGCGCTGGAGACAGCAATTCGGCAATTGCTATAATTCGCGAAACAGGGGCGGTGGAGTTTATCCCCGCAAGGCGACGGCTCAACTCGCCCTGCAAAAAGGTATTTCCGTCACCAGCCGTCCTGTCCGTAGCCGTGCCAAGGATCGAGCCTCGCACCTTCATACGGTTGATCGTCATACGGTTCTGGTGGCGGAGACGGGCGGCCAATGTCGCCGGGCCCAAAGCTGTCCTGTACGCGGAAATGCAGGTCCTCCGCCGCGAAGTCATTATCATCGTCATAATCGAAACCCGCGACGCCAGCCGAATAAGCGCCACCGCCCCAGCCTTCGGGTTGCGCCCGGCCGAATCTCTCATGCGGGGACGCCGCGACAAAATTGTATGGATGGTAGCGGAACGGGAACGCCCCCCGATGAAAGCCGTGGAAGCCACCGGCGGATCTACCGCCCATGCCTCCCATATGCGCCTCGGCAGAGGTTGTTACAGCGAAAACGGCGGCCGCGATGGTTAATGGCCTGCACCAGCTGCTCATTTGCTCTCTCCGGAGAGGGTTGCTAGTTAACAAAACGTAAATCCAGCCAATCGGCTGCACAAGAGCTGTTATTCGATTCGTCGCGGCCTGCGAGGTACCCCCGGGGCGCAATCGAGCGCAGAACGGTCCCATCGGGCCAGTTGAGCGGCGGCGGCGTAGGTGCTCTCGAGGAATGCCAGCAAGTGCTGATCCGGGTCAGGCGCTTCGCGCATTGCTTCGTAGGGCAGAATGAATTCGCCGAGCGCGGTACTGAAAAACGCGTTCGGTGGCTGGATCGCGGCAGACGAAAACCCGTCCGGCGCCGGATAGGCATAAGAATAGAATGCCGCCTCTTCGAACGAGCCGCCCCCGGGCCAGAAACCGGCGCTCGACACTTCGTGCGAATACGCCTCGCGGGTGACGGTATCGGGCAGATGCGGCACGCCGCCGGGATGAAGCGGTGCCCTCCGACCCGAAAATCGCGTTGCCGCAAGGTCGAAACTGCCCCAGAAGAAATGGACCGGACTCGCTTTGCCGAGAAACCCGGTGCGAAACCGCGAAAATACCTGATGCGAGGCGAGAAGAACGCGCCAGAAGCGGTTCGCGAAGTCCGCATCATAGGCAGCATGCACGTGGTCGTCCCGAAATGGGACAGGATCGGGAATTTCGTTGGGACGATCATAGATGCGGACCGCGATACCAGCCTGCGAGAGTCGATCAAAGAACTGCGCGCGGAATTCTGCGACCGACATCGGCTGGAGTGACAAATGGCGGGCCTGTCCGTCGCTGGTGCGCAGCCAAAGCAAATGATCGACGAAATCGAATTCGACCTGAAAACTCCGTTCGGACGCATGTATCAGCGGCGTAGCCAGGCCGCGCGCCGTGACGTCAAAGGTCACGTGCCAGGAATGATTCAGCCATGGGGTGAGCGCAAGGCGCGTTTTGCCAACGATCTGCGTCCACAATTGCAACGTTGCACAGGTGTCTTTCCAGGCTGCGTAAGGCAGAGCCGGCCAGCGATCCGTCATCTTGTTACTCCCCGGAACCGGGAGAAAGCCTATCACACCTGGCTGGCGCACCGAGCCATTCAGACGGTGGGGACCATCGTCGTACTGTCAATTTGAACCAAGGAGGCACAGAGACGCGGAGGTCGTTGATCTGCCGGACTCCGAAGGCCCGCTCTATCTTTGTGTATCAGTGCATCAGGGATTGGTCGGCCAGCTGAGGACCACATTCGCCGAACGGCCATCTACACTGCCGCCAATGCTGCCTCCGAAGACGGTTACGCCCTGCAACCTGAAACTGGCGAGATGCGCGTGGGTCCCGGACATTCCGCCTAATCCCGCCCGCAGCGGCCCCAAAGAAAGACCCTGTGCTTCCGTCGCATCGTCCTGATTCCAGCCCTGCCGAGGCAAAAGCGTGGGGTCGTTCCCCGAGCGTTGGCGGATGGCGCCGCGAAACGGGGCTGAGAGATCGATGGCGCTTGCCGGCTCGCGTCCGGAGTTTCCGGCCATGAAGGGCGAGGAAGAATTGATGGAAACCGGTTCTGCCAGTGCAGACATCCCGCTTGCGAGAGCTACCGTGATACACAAACCGCTGCGCAACATGGCGCCTGCCTCCCCACGCCGGTAAAACGTCCCGGCTCGGCATTCCGTTGCCATGCAATTTCGCCGCCGTGCGGGAACGGCGTCGGTGTGGCAAAGTTTCGACGGCGGGGGGTCCGCCAGGAGGACCGACATGCGGATAGGCGTTGCTGGATTGGGCAAGATGGGATCCGGAATGGCGCGGAGCCTTATCCGGGCTGGCCAGGATTTGGTCGTCTGGAACCGCTCGCCGGAACCAGCCGAAGAATTGGTGCGCGAGGGAGCGGCGCGGGCCCGAGATATTTCCGAAGTGTTCGAAGCCGATGCTGTCGTAACCATGTTGGCGACGGATGCTGCGATCCGCGAAGCCATTCTGGCGCAAGGCGTGCTTGAGCGGGCGCGGCCCGGCATGCTGCACATTGTGTCCGCGACGATCTCCGTTCCTTTCGCGGAAGAGCTCGCGCGCATTCATCAGGAGCATGGTTTGGCCTATGTTTCGGCGCCCGTAATGGGGCGCCCCGATGTGGCGGCGGCCGGGGAGCTGAATGTCCTGGTCGCGGGCGAACGCGGCGCCGTGGAGCGCGCAAGCCCTATTCTCGGAATGTTTGCAAAGAAGGTCTGGCCGTTGGGAGAGAAAGCCCCGATGGCAAACATTGCCAAGCTGGCCGCGAACTTCGCGCTGGCCTGTGCCATCGAATGCATGGGCGAGGCCTGCGCGCTCGCGCGCCGCAACGGGCTCGAACCCGAGGCGCTGATGGAGCTCTTCACCGGCACGTTGTTCGCGGCACCGGCCTACAAGGTCTACGGCCCGGTCATTGCGCAGCAAAGATTCGAGCCCGCCGGTTTTTTGCTGACACATGGGCTGAAGGATATTCGCCAGGCAATCGAAGCAGGCGAGCTGTCCGGTGTGCCGCTGGCGTTCGCAAGCGTGCTCCGTGACAATTTCATCGACGCGATGGCCCATGGTGACGCAGAAAAGGATTGGTCCGCGATTGCAGCGGTGGTCTC
Source organism: Rhizomicrobium sp. (assembly GCA_035502355.1). Lineage (GTDB taxonomy): Bacteria > Pseudomonadota > Alphaproteobacteria > Micropepsales > Micropepsaceae > Rhizomicrobium. The sequence continues at coordinate 31,687 of DATJUM010000157.1, forward strand.
GCGTCGCGCCGGTCTGTGAGGATGCGCTACGCCGCGCTCATTCGCGTGGCATTCACGAAATTCTCGGTTCGGGAATCGAGCGCGCGCCGCGCGCCGCTGCCGGGTGCGTGGATGTAGGGCGCGCGGCCTGTTTGCATCTCCGATGGTCGCGGAGGCTTCAGCTCGTAGCGGACGTCCCGGGCATGATCGGCCAGCTGCAGTCTGGGATTGAAGACCGAATGGAATTTCCATATCGAACGGATGAAATTCGTCTGCCCGCGAAGAAGCAGGCGCGCAGATATCCAACCAACGTCGCGCAATGCGCGAAGCCCGAAATGCTTCTGGTTCAGCACGCGCTGGGTATTGACAAGCTCGGTGTAGAATTCTTCGAGCGGCAATGCTGTCGGCAGGACCGCATGCTGGATGTCGAAAAGGCGATAGTCGCGCGTTGTCAGCTTCGCCCCATCGCTCTCCCAGATTTCGGTGCCCGGATAGGGTGTCGCCACGCTCACATTGACGAGCTCAGGGATTTCCAGGCACCAGGCACGAAGTGCGGCGAAGCGCGCCCTGTCCCAGCCGGGATCGGCAATGATGTTGACGGCGACCACGAGGCCGAGCGAGCGCGCAAATTCCAGCGCCTCCATATTGGTATCGTTCGAACTGCGCTTTCGATAACGCTTCAGCGTCTCTTCGTCCGTCGCTTCGATGCCGAGGAAGATGTATTGCAGCCCGAGCTTGCGCCAGGTGCGGAACACGTCCTTGTTGCGCAGCAGCACGTCGCAGCGGGTCTCCAGATAATATTCCTTGCGTATGCCGCGCGCGAAGAGCGCATCTGCGATTGCCATTCCGTGCCTGCGATGCACGAAGGCGACATCGTCGACGATGAAGATGCCCGGTTCTCGTATGCGCGCAAGTTCGTCGGCGATCGCCTCGGGCGAGGCCGTGCGATAAGAGCGGCCATAGAAGGTCCATGCACTGCAGAAGGTGCAGTCCCACGGGCAACCGCGTGCGAATTCCACCGAGGCGCAAGGATCGAGCGTGCCGATGAAATAACGTCTGCGGCGTCTGGCGAGATCGCGGGCCGGTGCGAGGTCGTCGAGGCTGGTCACGAAGGCGGGCGGAGGGCCTGAGCCTTCCCGTGTGACCGCTCCGGGAACATGGCTGAAATCGCGATCTGGTGCGGCTTCCAGAAGCGCTGTGACGCTCGCCTCGCCTTCGCCCCTGAGAATGCAATCAATCGCGCCTTCCGCGTGCTCCAGCACCTCATCGGCGATGAACGAGATGCTGTGACCTCCGGCAAAAACGAAACAGCCAGGCCGGCGCGCCTTGGCGGCTTTGGCAAGATCGATGATCTCAGGAATATTTGCGAGATAATTACCCGAGAAGCAGACGCAATCAGGCCCCCACGCATCGAGCAGATGCAGGAATTCCCCGGCGGGCTCAACCTGCTGGTCGCAGATTCTTACGTCGTGACCGGCTCGCCGGGCCGCCGCGGCGACGAGTTCCAAGCCGAGCGGCTCGAGCCTTAGATACACGCGCGTGTACATCAGGCCGCACGGATGCACGGCGAGCAGTTTCATCTGGCCGGTCTCATTGCGCACCTATGCGCTCCACCCTGGCGGATGTATGCGCTCCACCCTGGCGGATGCGGGGCGATGACACGGAAACTCGCCAGACGCGCCAAGGATGCAAGGAGGCCGCCAGGCTGTTCCGAAGTCTATTTGACAGATTTCAGCATTGCCTCCGTGTCGGAAGCGTCCTTCCGGGCCGGCGCCAGATCTGTCGCGCCCAGACCGCTATTCGCCTTGGCAAGAGCTGCCTCGAGCGCCTGCTTGGTCCGGGGGTCACTCGAATCAGGAATGGCGCCATTGCCCGCATTGGCGCAGGGATTCAATTCCTTGGAATCGAAGCCCGGCCCGGCCGGTCCCACGAGGCAGTTGACGGTGTGGTGAAGATGCGTGTGCACGGTGGCAATATCGCTGCCTTGCGCGGCGAGGCCGGCATGCATGGCAGCGGTGGTGATTTCGGCGCCGACGTCTGCGGCCAGGACCGGCGAGACGGCGAGCGCTGCGGACGTTGTCAGAGCCGCGATTGCAAATCGATGCGGGCGCATTTGTTCCCTCCATGAGCAAGCTTCAGGCCGCAAATCTACCATGGAAACCGGATTCAGGGCAGAGCCGCATCCTTCCGGCCGTGCCCGATGCGAAGGCTCAGGCCTGGCACAGAGTTGGCCTTTCCTTAAGCCGTTGCATATAAGGTCATACCAGAACCACCACACTTCCAGAGGTCCTTTTCCGGATGATCGGCTTTCTGCGCTGGATGAGACGCATTGCGTTGGGCACGCTCAATGGCATCGCGATGGTTGCGTGTTTTGTCGTGCTGGTCGTCGTTGCGCTTCTCGTTGTGGGGCTCATTGAGGGAGACGGCTTGCCGTCGCAGATGGTGCTCAACCTCGATCTGCGAACCGTGCCGCCGGATTCCTCCCACGCGCCCACCCTGTTTTTCGAGCGCCGCACGCCGCCGGTCATGGACACGGTCCTGGCGCTGGATCGCGCCGGCCGCGATTCTCGCGTCAAGGGCGTGTTCCTGCAGGTGGGGGGCGGTCTTTCCGTCGCGCAGGCCGAGGAGATCGGCGCAGCGCTGATGCGATTTCGGGCCACGGGCCGATTTGTCGTTGCGTACGCGCAGGGCTTTCTCGATAGCGGTCTCGGCGACTATCTGACCGCGGCGAGTGCTGACGAAATCTGGATGGAGCCCCAAAGCCCGTTCAGTGCCGCGGGCACTGGCGCAGGCGCCATTTTTCTGCGTGGGCTGTTCGACAAGATCCAGGCCGTGCCCCAGATCGTGAAGCGCTCCGACTACAAGAGCGCAGCCGACATGTACATGGAGAAGGGTTACACGGGCCCGGATCGCGAGCAAACGTCAGCTTTCCTGCAATCCTGGTACAACACGGCCGTGAAGGCCATCGCCGCCGAGCGCAAGCTCAGCGCGAAAAACGTTGTCGCCTTTCTTCAGGCAAGTCCGCAATTCGCGGAGGATGCGAAACGCGCGCACCTGATCGACTCGCTCGGTTACGACGACCAGGCGCGACGCGCTGCGCGTCGGCGCGCCGGCCGGGCCAAGCTCGTCACCATGGGTGATTATGCACGTGCAACCGAGGATGAAAGCGCGGTTGGGCAGGGACCGCATGTGGCGCTGATCGAGGCGGCGGGGGAGATCGTGGATGGCACCGCCGATCACGGCGCACTCGGCGGCAGCGAGGTGATCGCCAGCGACGATTATGCCGAAGCCTTCCGCAAGGCGCGAAGAGACAGCAGCATAAAGGCCATCCTCTTCCGGATTGATTCTCCCGGAGGGTCTGTCACCGCCTCGGCCCAAATTCTGGAGGCGCTCGAGGAGGCGCAAGCCGCCGGCAAACCGGTCATCGTCAGCATGGGGCCGTTGGCCGCGTCCGGCGGATATTACGTGTCCTGCGCGGCGAGGCGGATCGTGGCCGAACCTGCAACCCTCACCGGTTCG
>DATJUM010000158.1:0-6429 GCA_035502355.1 Rhizomicrobium sp.
TACGTCGACCGGAACGTGCAGCCCGATGCGCGCCGGCCGTTCACAGGCACCATCGCCACGATCCGCGACAACCAGCGCATCGCCGTCCGCGTGCTTCCCGAACTCAACAGTTGGATTGCCGATCAGGAAAAGAATCAGCCCGGCGCAAACTGATGACGACCAGGTGATAATTTGATGCGTTCAATGGGGGGCGCCGCTGCTCAGGTGCCGCAGAACGTCTGGCGAACAATTTCATCGGGGCCCGGTGGCTCGGCATAGCGCGCAAATTCCGGGCGCTCGTGGTAAGGTGTTGTGAGCACCTCGAGCAGTTCTGCGAACGGTGCGAAATCGCCGTGCTCCTGTGCCGCGACGATCACGGCTTCGACGCGATGATTGCGCGGAATATAGGCCGGGTTGACGGCGCGCATTGCAGCGGCGCGCCCGGGCAGGGAAATGTCGTTCTCCAGCGCGAGCCGTTGACGCCATTTGTCGAGCCACGATTCGAACGACGCCCGGTTTTCGAAATGATTGCGCAGCTGCGTGTCGTTGCCTTCCGCGCTGTCACAGAGATGTCGGAAGGCCAGAGTGAAGTCGGCACGGATCTCTGCCATCAATCTGAAAAACTCCTCCATCAAGTCGAGATCACCGTCGCGCGCTTCCGAAAATCCGAATTTGGCGCGCAGGCCTTTTGCATGCGCCGCTGCAAACTGCGCCGGATAGGAGTCGAGCACGTTCCGTGCCGCGGCGAGGCCCTCCTCGCCTTCACCGAGCTGCGGCAGAAGCGTCTCGGCAAATCGCGTCAGGTTCCACCAGGCAATACGCGGCTGCTGATCATAGGCATAGCGTCCATAATGATCGATCGAACTGAACACCGTCGCTGGATGATAGCCATCCATGAAGGCACAAGGCCCGTAGTCGATGGTTTCACCGGCGATGGAGGTATTGTCGGTGTTCATCACGCCATGGATGAAGCCCACGCCCTGCCAGCGCGCAATCAGCTCCGCGGTGCGCGCGATGACGGATTCAAGCAGCGCGAGATAGGGATTCTTGGCCTGCGCCGCATCCGGATAAAGCCTCGCGATCACGTAATCGGCGAGAACGCGAATGCCCTCGCTGTCGCCACGGGCAGAGAAGAACTCAAACGTTCCCACGCGCACATGGCTTCTTGCAACGCGCGCCAGGACCGCGCCGGGCAGCAAACCGTCCTCGCGCAATATGTTCTCGCCCGTCGTCACCGCGGCGAGCGTACGCGTCGTCGGTATGCCGAGCGCGTGCATCGCTTCGCTGACGATGTACTCCCGCAGCACCGGGCCGAGCGCGGCGCGGCCGTCGCCATTTCGCGAATAGGGCGTGCGGCCGGAACCCTTGAGATGAATGTCATAACGCGTGCCGTCGCCGGCGCACACTTCACCAAGCAGTATGGCTCGACCGTCGCCTAGCTGCGGCACGAAATGGCCGAACTGATGACCGGCATAGGCCATCGCGAGCGGATCAGCGCCGTCGGGCACGGAATTGCCGGCCAGCGCTGACACGCCATCGGGTGAAGCGAGCCAATCGGGATCGACGCCAAGCTCGCGCGCGAGCGGCGCGTTGGCGCGGATCAGCCGCGGCCCGGCAACCTTTGCCGGTGCCAGCTTCGCGTAGAACCGCTCCGGCAGCCGCGCATAGGAATTGTCAAACGCGAACACGTAATTTCAATCGCCGATCCGCAGCACGACGCGGAAACGTGCCTTGCCGCTCATCATGCGCTCATAAGCGGCCGGCGCTTCTTCCAGCGGATAGATTTCGTTCATCGATTTGATGCCGTGCAGCCGGCTGAAGCTTAGCGTATCCTCTGAATCCCTTGCCACACCCGAATACCAGCCCTTCACCGCCGCGCGTTTCATCAGCAGGTCAAGCGAATCCACCGTCAGCGCGCCGACTGCACCAATCACCAGCATGGTGCCGTTTGTGCCGAGGCCGCCCGAAATCGCCTGCATGGCCTGCGCGTTGGTGACGGTGGCAAGGATCGCCTTGGCACCGCCCATTGACTGAAGCGCTGCGGCCGGATCGGCAGCCTCGCTGTCGATGTAATCATGTGCGCCGAGTTCACGCGCGAGCTTCTCCTTGTCGCGTCCGCGATTGACGGCGACCGTGCGATATCCCGCCCGCGCGGCGAACTGGATGCCAAGATGGCCAAGCCCGCCCACGCCGTGGATCGCAACGAGATCGCCCGGAGCAGCGCCGCAATGGCGGAGCGCGTTAAACGTCGTGATGCCCGCGCAAAGAAGCGGCGCGGATTCGACGGAGTCAAGATCCGACGGAACATGCGCCAAGGCCGACGCGAGCGCCAGCATGTGCGTGGCGTAACCGCCATCCCGCGTCACGCCGGTTGCCCCCTTGATGTTTTCGCAGGCGAAACTGTCGCCGCGCCGGCAATGGCCACACCAGCCGCAGGCGCCGGGAAACCAGCCAACGCCCACCCGCGTGCCGGCTTCCCAGCCATCCACATCCGGCCCAAGCGCCTCGACCACGCCGATGACCTCGTGACCGGGGATGCGCGGATAGACAAGCCCGGGCATAAGCCCTTCGACAGTCACCGAATCGCTGTGGCAAACACCGCAGGCCTGCACGCGGACGCGAACCTCGTGACGGCCCGGTGCCGGCAATTCACGCTCTTCCAGGCGAAACCCTTTCCCGGGCCCGGCCGCGACCATCGCACGCATTTTGGACATCACAATCTCCCTCGCGCTCAAAGCCTTGGCCACAACCGCGCAGATATAGGCATGGCCACGAAGGATTGCGATTCGGCCGCGGTGCGCATTCCCGTCGCAAATGCGCGACAGCTACAATGTCGGCAGTTCACGCCTGCGAGGGCTACGCGGGAATGCCGCGTCGATGCGGGCAATATCGGATTGCGACAGGTTCAAATCGCCGGCCCCAGCGTTCTCCTCGACATGCTGCGTGGCGGACGCCTTTGGAATAGCAAATACCGATTTGCGCCGCGTCAAAAACGCGAGCGCCACCTGGCGCGATGTCGCGTCATGTTCATGCGCGATTTCGGCGAGGACGCGGCCACCTCTGCTGCCGCCCGCGGGAAAGCGCCCGCTGCCAAACGGACTGTAGGCCGTGACGGCGATCCGGTGCAGCTCGCACAATGGAATGACGTCGTGTTCGATCGCGCGCTGCTGCAGGTGATAGAGTACCTGGTTGCAGGCGATGCGGCCTTCTCCGGCAATGGCCAAAGCGTCGCCGAGATCTGCAATATCGAAATTGCTGACGCCCCAGCTTAGAATCTTTCCGGCACGCAGCAACGAGTCGAAGGCGGCAATCGTGTCCGCCAGCCGGTGCCGGCCGCGCCAATGCAACAGGTAACAATCCAGCCGATCGGTCTTCAGACGCGCGAGCGAGCGTTCGCAGGCGGCAACGGTTCCGCTGAGCGAGGCATTTTCGGGAAGTACCTTGGAGACCAGGAACACTTCGTCGCGCCGGCCTGCGATCGCTTCGGCGATCAGCTCCTCGGCTTCTCCCGACCCATACATCTCGGCCGTGTCGACATGATTCATCCCCAGCTCAAGGCCACGCTGCAAAGCAGCAATAGCGGACGCGCGATCCGATTGTTCCAGATTCCAACTCCCCTGCCCGATCACAGCGACCTCGCGGCATTCGGGACCAAATTTTCGCCGCTCCATGCTTCCCATCCTCTACCAATGCCGCGGCGCGAAGCTCGATTCCGCAACGCTTACCGGCAGCTGGTAACTTCCATGAAATATCCCGCATGGTAGCAATGCCTTGGCATCGGCCTCATCTGAGGCGGTGACCAGGCATCAGTTTCACCACTCTGGGTGTTCAAATGCGGCGATTTTTTTACATTCTAGGCGCACTGTTCCTCGGCATTCTCATAATCGGCGGCACATCCATTGGTGTCGCCGCCTATAAGGGCCGGGCGCTGGATGCCGAAAGCAAGGCGTTCGTGGACGCCGAAATTCCCCGCATTGCGCAAGATTGGAGCGAAGCCGAACTTTTGCACCAAGCAACTCCCGAATTGCGCAACAGCACAACGCCCGAACAGCTCGATTGGCTCTTCAACGGCTTTCGTCAACTTGGAACTCTTGTTGCGTATAAGGGTTCGGTCGGCGGATCGCTGATTTCCTACAGGACCGGCGTGGGGGAGACTGTTTCCGCATCGTACATTGCCAAAGCCCGCTTCCAGAATGGTGCGGTGACCTTCCGCGTTGCGCTTCTCAAGCAAAACGGGCGATGGCTCATTAGCGGCTTCCATGTCCAATCCGATTCAATCGTTCCGCCGGCACTGCGCTCAACAGGCGCATAGCCGCGGTATGTCGGCGCAAATCCCGCCGGCTTTGGCATCCCCCTAAAATGAAGCAGCCCGCCGGTACCCCTTGAAAACCGGCCGGGCCGCCCCTGTAATCTGTGGGGGTACCCCATCCAGATTGCCCAACGCCAATTGGGCGAGCCACGATACACAGAAGCTGCGTGTAGGACCATAGCTGACATAACCTCAGCGACGCTTTTCGCGGCCGCAACCTGCCCTGCTTGCCAATTTCCGGAAAGACCGCCTGGCCTCATTTCAACGGGAGCTGGGAGCGCCGGACTCACAAGCGCTGCCCGGCGCGTTGCCAGATATCTTGTGACGTTCGACTGGATTGTACCGGAAGAGAAAATTGCGGGCATGGGTGATACGGAAAATGATGAAAGCCGGTGAAACAATGACTTAAGCAATCCGCAAGATCGCTGGTCTGCGTCGGAACGACCGTCGCAGCCTGGACGTTCGCCTATCCGGTCCGGTGTGACTGATGCGGGGAGTTCATCATGACGATCAAGAATGGATGCGACAGCATTCGCGAGAAGTTGCGCGAAGCGACGGCGAACCTGCATGCCGAGTTCGATGAAATCGGGGAGGCCATGCTTGCGCGAGGCTTTGAGGGCTATGCCCGCTTCCTCGCCGGTCAGGCGGCGGTCATTATCCCGCTCGAGAAGCGGCTCGAAATATCCGGAATCGGAAATGTATTGCCGGATTGGGACCTGCGGGCACGCCGCTTCGACCTGAAGGCGGATTTGCGCCAGATCACACAGCGATGCGAATTTCTCGACGTTCCGGGCTACCGTGCGCCGGCACAGCTTCTCGGCGCAGCCTATGCGCTGGAGGGGTCCCGTCTGGATGCATCATTGCTTTTGCACACGCTCCGGCTGTCCACGGCCACGCGTTTTCTCCGCCACGGCCAGGGCAAGGGCTTATGGCCGCGCTTTTTGAGCGTGCTCGAAGCTAATGACGAGGTGCGCCAGGATTTCGAACAGGCGAAGGCTGCGGCCATGGAGGTCTTTCGACTGTTCATTCGTGCCATCATCTCCGCGGCGCGCATTCCGGCTGTCGCCGCTGCGGAATAAGCGCCGGGCAAGACTTCCACCGGGAGTAGAGCTGAAGGAAAAGGGCGAAGCGACAGTATGCTCCGAGGACCTTACTCAAGGGGGTTTGTTTCGGTTCCCGCCGCTTCGCCCACCCGGATATTGCGCGATCATGCCTGCGAAAGCAATGATTCGTCTGCAACAGTCAAAACAAAAATGTGGACAAAAGCTTTCCAGGCATTGCGGCAGGTTCGTTATGAACGGACAGCGAACGACTGGGCAGGGCTCGCGATCGAGGCTTCGATCCATTCCCGGATTTTGGATTTGGGCAGGGCGCCCACCTTGCTAGCCGCGACCTGGCCGTCGCGGAAGATCATCAGCGTCGGCACGCCGCGCACACCGTATTTGCTTGGCGTCTGCGGGCTCTCGTCAATATTGAGCTTGGCGATAGTGACCTTGTCCTGAAGTTCGGTGGCGAGTTCTTCAAGCGCCGGGGCAATCATGCGGCAAGGACCGCACCATTCCGCCCAAAAATCCACGACAACAGGCTTCGCCGCCTTCAGCACATCGGTCTCGAAGCTGGAGTCGGAAATCTTGAGCGGCGGCATGGAAACATCCCGGTGAGCGTGTCCGGCCAGATTTAGGAACCGGTTCCCGCCCGGTCAAGGCGAGCGGCAATGTGGGCAAGCTCCCTATCCAGGATTTCGGCCGGCAGCGGCATCAGCGCCGGACCTTCGGTCCACACGAGTGCGCAATCGATCCTGTGCTGCGGAAAGACTTTGCCAAGGGCGGCGCGATAGAGCGCCATCTGCGCAAGGTAGAGCGTTTCCACTTCGCTCACCAGCCTGGGCGCCGGGCGGTTGGTTTTGAAGTCGACGGCGAGGACAACGCCGTCGGTGACTGCCAGGCGATCGAGCCTTCCGTTCACGCGCGCATTCGGCCCAAGCTCCGGCAGATCGGCGACGATGGCAGCCTCTGCACGAGAGCCCGGCGCGAAGGCTGCGGCGAAGTCCGGATTTTCGAGTACCGCAAGCGTCTCGTCGGTCAGCGTTTCGCACGCCGCGTCGTCCAGCCCGCGAGCCGAGAGATAACGGTGCGCAACGG
>DATJUM010000159.1:0-13511 GCA_035502355.1 Rhizomicrobium sp.
CGGGCGTCCGCCGCAAGCCTGGCTTATCACCGGACCGCTCGGCATCGGCAAGGCGACGTTTGCGTATCGCATTGCGCGGTATCTGCTGGCGTTCGGCGCGACCGCAGACGGCCCCGCCGATCTGTCGGTGCAGGAGAACAATGCCGCATCGATACAGGTCGCGTCGGCCTCGCATCCGGGCATGCTGGTGCTGAAACGTGGGCTGAACGACTCCGGCAAACTGATGACGGTGTTGTCGGTCGACGAGATCCGCAAGCTTGGCGGTTTCTTTGGCATGACGTCCGGCGCCGGTGGTTGGCGTGTGGCGATTGTCGATACGGCCGATGACATGAACGATGCCGCGGCGAATGCGTTGCTGAAGCTTCTCGAAGAACCGCCGTCACGCGCGATGCTGCTGCTGATCGCGAATGTTCCAGGCCGCCTGCTGCCGACGATCCGTTCGCGCTGCCAGCGCATCAGTTTGCGACCGCTCGACAACAGCGCCGTCGAAGTGGAACTGAAAAACCTCGTTCCCGAGCTCGATGCCAAGGAGCGCGCCTCCATCGCGCGGCTAAGCGGCGGATCCATCGGTCTCGCGCTTGCGCTCGCGAGCGGTGAGGGCGTAAGCCTCGCCGGTGAAGCCGACGATCTGATCGAACATGCGGCCATGCCAGATTTTCCCGCGCTGATGACCTTCGCCGACAAGATCAACCGCATGACCGACGGGCTCGACAATTTCGGCGCGTTCCTGTCGCAGGCGCTGATGGACCGCATCCGTGCGCGCGCGCTCAAGAACCCGGCGCGGCTCGACCGCTGGATCGAGGCGTGGGAGAAGCTCGAACGCAATTTCGCGCGCACCGCGGGCCTGCACCTCGATCCGCGCCAGACTTTGCTCTCATCAGCGCGCACGCTCGGCGATGCGGCGCAGCGGGCAGGAACACTCTGATGCTTGTCGATTCTCATTGTCATCTCGATTTCGATACGTTTCAGCCCGAGCTCGATGCGGTCGTGCAGCGCGCACGCGATGCCGGTGTAAAAACCTGCGTCAGCATCGGCACCAAGCTCGACAAATTCCCGGGCGTGCGCGCTGTGGCGGAGCGCTTCCCCGATGTGTGGTGCAGCGTCGGCGTGCATCCGCATGAGGCGGAAGGCGAACTGCTCGATAACTCCGCGATCCTGATCGAGCACGCCAAGCATCCCAAGGTCGTCGGCATCGGCGAGACGGGGCTCGACTATTACTACGAGCATTCGCCGCGCGAGCAACAGATCGTCAATTTTCGTCACCACATTGACGCCGCGCGTCAGACGGGCTTGCCGCTGATCGTGCACACGCGCGATGCGGATGACGACACCATCGCGGTGCTCAACGAAGAGATGGCGCGTGCGCCGGTCACGGGCCTGCTGCATTGCTTCACCGGCACGCCGCGGCTGCGCGATGCAGCACTTGAGATCGGCTTCTCCATTTCCGTATCCGGCATCGCGACGTTCAAGAACTCCGGCGAGTTGCGCGACACGCTGAAAGCAGTGCCTGCGGATCGCCTGCTGGTCGAGACCGACGCCCCATATCTCGCGCCAATGCCGTATCGCGGAAAGCGCAACGAACCCTCCTTTGTCGTGCAGACGGCGCAGATGCTTGCGGGTCTCAAAGGCATGACGCCGGAAGAACTCGCGGCGACAACCACCGACAATTTCTTCCGCCTCTTCACCAAGGTTCAGCGTCCCCAGTCCGCCTTCGCCGAGGCTTCGGCGGATAAATGAGCGATATTCTTGAAGCAATCATTCTTGGCTGCGGTTCGTCGGGCGGTGTGCCGCGCCTGGGTGGCCGCGGGAACGCCGGCGATTGGGGCGCCTGCGATCCGCACAATCCGAAGAACCGGCGCACGCGCTGTTCGATGCTGGCGCGACGGAAATCTTCGAAAGGCGAGACCGCTGTTCTGGTCGACACGTCGCCGGATATGCGCCAGCAATTGCTCGATGCGCAGTGCGCGGCGCTGGACAGCGTCCTCATCACCCACGATCATGCCGACCAGGTGAACGGCCTCGACGATCTGCGCATGGTGGCGATGCACATCCGCCGCCGCGTCGATGTCCACACCGATGCGCACGCGATAGACGGATTGATGGCGCGCTTCGGATATTGCTTCGTGCAGCGCGAGGGAAGTTCCTATCCGGCGATCTGCAACCTGCATGAAATTCACGAGCCGTTTGCGCCGTTCGCGATCGAGGGAGCAGGGGGATCGCTTCCCGTTCTTGCGTTCGGGCAGACGCATGGCAGCATCCGTTCGCTTGGGTTTCGTTTTGGGCCGTTGGCCTATTCCAGCGATGTGAATGGTCTCGACGATGCGGCGTTTGCGGCGCTGGAAGGCGTCGACTGCTGGATCGTCGATACGCTGCGCTACACCGAACATCCGAGCCATGCGCATCTGGCGATGGCGCTTGGCTGGATCGAACGCTTGAAACCGCGCCGCGCGATCCTCACCAATCTGCATGTCGATCTCGATTATGAAAAATTGAAACGCGAACTGCCGCCAGGTGTCGAGCCCGCCTATGACGGCATGCGGATCGAACTGCCGCTCTGATACAGCGGTTCTGTACGCAAACCATACAGAAGTGATAGTCCATTTCGGACACAGCTCCGCCGTTCTCTTAAACCTCCCCCTTGTGGGGAGGTCGGAGAGCGAAGCGATCCGGGTGGGGGTTGCGCTACATCCATGCACACCGACCCCCACCCGAAATGCTTTCGCTGCGCTTCAGCATTTCGACCTCCCCACAAGGGGGAGGTTAGAAAGCACGCAACATCGCGCGGTTCTGACCGCGGTGTCGTTCTCCTGCAATTGTGGGGATTTGGGTGAAATGGCGATTGGAGCGCCACGCTTCAAGAGGTGCGCGAAAATTATTTTTCGGCGGAATTGCTCAGAATTCGGTGCGCTGGGTGTTCGATAAGCCCCGCAAAATAATTTTCAGATCGGCTTTCCCATGCGAATGAGCGGGATGCGCAGGCCCTGCGGCGTGTCCGACCGGAAATGCTCGAGCGGAGAATATCCGCAGGCGCGATAGAGTGGCTCGCCCGCAAGCGTCGCGGCGAGTTCGACGCGCGCGAAGCCTTCCGCTCGGGCTGCCGCCTCGCATAAGCCAAGGATCATCCGCCCGACGCCGCGTCGCGCGAATTCCGGGTTCGTGTACATCGCCCGCACCCGGGCGGCGTCTTTCGAAGGATCGAGCAGGGCGGCATTGCGGCCCGCCGAATGGTCGCCGCCGAACAGGGTCGCGCGCCGGCTCCATCCCCCGCTGCCCGCGATGCGGTCCTCGCTCTCGACAATGAAGTATGTCCCGTCGTCGACCAGCTGCGTGTCCAGTCCCATGATCGATGCCGACGCCGTGATCTCGTCGGGCGTGAGAAATCCCTGCTGTAATTCGCGGATTGCGGTCGCCATCAGGTCGCGGAGCGCGGGAATATCGTCGTGACGGGCGATGCGATGGGAAAAAGCAAGGGGCATGGACACCGATTTCACACTGGGCCGGAGCGGCTGGCCGACGGTATAGTTTCGCCATTCGATTCAGCAATCACGATTGTGACGGAGATTGTTTCGTGACGCAGAAAAAAGATCTCGGGCAGGACATTGCGCGGCGCGACTTTTTGCAGGGCGCGGCAATCACCGTCACGATGGGCTCGCTCGCGCCGGAGCTCGCGGCGGCCGCAGAGGCAGAGAAAGCTGCGCAGGATGCACCGGGCTATTATCCGCCGACGCTCACCGGCATGCGCGGTTCGCATCCCGGCGCGTTTGAGGCGGCGCATGAGGTGCGCGACGGCGATTTCTGGAACAACGCGACGACACTGATCGACACGAAGGAGAGCTACGATCTCGTCGTGGTCGGCGCGGGCATTGGCGGATTGGCGGCGGCATATTTCTATCGCCAGAAACATCCGAAAGCGCGCGTTCTTATCATCGAGAACCACGATGATTTCGGCGGTCATGCCAAGCGCAACGAATTCAATGTCGATGGCCGCGTGCTGCTCGCCAACGGCGGCACGCAGGATATGGACAGCCCGTACCCGTATGCGAAGCCCGCTGCCGGACTGATGAAGGCGCTCGGCATCGACCCGGTGAAGCTGCACAAGGAATGCTCCGATCCTGGGATCTACAAGGGGCTCACGACGGCGGTTTATTTCGACAAGGAAACGTTCGGCACCGACAAGCTCGTGCATGTCGATACCGGCGATGGCGATCGCGGCGAGCCGCCACCGGATGCCTGGATCAAATTCGCGAACGAAGCGCCGGTCAGCGATGCGGTGAAGCAAAGCATCATCAAGATCGAAACCGGCAAGGAGAATTATTATCCCGGCCTGACCAGCGACCAGATCAAGGAGAAATTCGTCCGGCTCTCCTACAAGGACTATCTGCTGAACGTCGTGAAGGCCGATCCGGGCATCGTGCCGATCTATCAGCACAAGACCGATGACGAATGGGCGCTGGGTTTCGAGGCGGTGTCGGCGCTCGACGCATGGGGTTACGGCATGTCGGGCTTCGGCGGCCTGCCGCTGAAACCCGGCGGCAAATTCCAGAAATACATGGGCTATACGTCGGCTGGCTATTCGACCGCGGGCGGTTCGGACTTCTTCCATTTTCCGGATGGCAACGCGTCGATCACGCGCGCGCTGGTGCGCAAGCTCGTGCCCGGATCGATCCCCGGCAAGGACATCCACGATCTCATTCTGGCGAAGTGCGATTACAGCAAGCTCGATCAGCCGAACAACGCGGTGCGCATCCGCCTAAACAATCTGGTCGTGCGCGCGCGCAATGTGGGGAAGGGCGTCGAGATTGCCTACTCCGCCAGCGCCGGCGGCGGCAAGGTCTACAAGGTTGCGGCCAAGGGCTGCGTGATGGCGGGATGGAATATGCTCATCCCGTACATCGTGCCCGACATGCCGGATCCGCAGAAGACGGCACTGCACGAACTCGTCAAATCGCCGCTGGTCTATTGCAACGTCGCGCTCAAGAACTGGAAGGCGTTCCATGCCGCGGGCGTGAACCGCGTGATGGTGCCGAACGGCTACTTCTCGATTTTCAATTTGAGCCAGCCGGTGAACCTCGGTGCCTACAAGATGCCGCGCACGCCGGAAGAGCCGATGGTGATCCGCATGCTGCGCACGCCGGGCGCGGTCGGCCAGTCTGAAGACGATCAGGCGCGCATGGGCCGCATGGAATTGCTGCAGACATCGTTCGAAACTTTCGAGACGAATGTGCGCGACGAGCTGGGCAGGGTGCTCGGCCCGCATGGCTTCGATGCGAAGAACGATATCGCCGGCATCATGGTCAACCGCTGGCCGCACGGTTACGCGCCGGAATTCAACGGCCTCTGGCACACCGACTACAATGCCAACAACGGGCCGAACCACGCGGCGCGCAAACGCTTTGGCCGTATCACGGTCGCGAATTCGGACAGCGGCTACGGCGCCTATACCGACGTCGCGATCGACGAGGCGTGGCGCGCGGTGAACGAACTTCCGGCCTGACAACCGCTCGCGAAAGCGTGATTGCGGAACATCCGCGCTCACGACTTGGTGTTTTGCGACTCTCGCAGAGGTGGCATTCGATGGATGCGGGGCTTAATTCAAAAGGGCATCGCAGATGAAATCGGTTTTCGCAGTTGTTGCTCTCTCGGCCATAGGCATTCTCACCGCGAGCGCATCCTTCGCACAGGACAGCAAGATCGTCGTCACCGTGGTGTCGCCCAATGCGATACCAGTGGACGCCTCGCCGCAGACGCTCGAAGCGGAGAAAGAAGTTTGCCGCAAGCCGCGCCCGTTGATCGGTACCCGCTTCCCGGGACCGACGATCTGCAAGACGCAGCGTCAGTGGGACACGGAGATGCACTCGGCGCAGCACATTATCGGCAAATGGCAGATCAAGGGATGCCTGCCCAACGGCTCGTGCCCGCAATAGCGGATACGCGCGCGGAAACGGCAGGCGCGGCGGAGTGTTGATCCGCCGCGCCGTGCCGTCATTCAGTCCGGCTTAGCGATAACGCCAGCCGCCGTGCCAGCGCTCGCGGTGCGCCCAGTAACGGTGGCCGTCCCACCAGCCGCGTCCGCCGTAGAACACGCCGATGCGCGGTCCGCCGACCACGACCGCCGGGCCGCCGCAGGCGCCCGGATGGCGATAGCACCAATGGCGCGCATGGGGATGCCCGCCGAGGCCGACACCGACCACAACACCGGCATCGGCCGGCACGGCGGTGAGGGCGAGCCCGCTCAGCATGGCGGCCCCCATCGCAAGTTTCGCAAGAGTCTTCATTGTTCAGTCCTTCCCAAGGTGACCGGTAGGGGATCGTCGAATCCCTGCCGGATGATGGGGCCAACCCTGGACCCATCCGCCTGAACGGAACCGGAGCGGCCCGTTCATCGGCGGTTCATCGCCCGCCAGTGTGAACTTTTGGAAACGCAAGGCGAAGCCCGTTTTATTCTAGGTTCCGCAACGCTGAGTCCGGAGGTGGCCTATGTCTCATGCGCGCATCGTGATGTGCCTGTCGCTTGCCATGGCGCTGAGCGCCTGCGGCAAGGGCGGAAATGTGGGAAGCGATGAAGATACCGACGCGCAATACGGCGCGGCGTCGGCGATTTTGGCGAGCAAGGACAGCGGCGCGGCCGCGCTGACCAAAAGCCTGCACGAGAACCTGAAGGTCGAGAACGGCATCCTGATCGTGGACGGCCCGATCGTTCCGGGCGCCGTGGTTCAGTCGAAGAACTCGCCCTGGTCGGTCTCCTGCGGCGAGGGCCTCGCGGTCGACGTCGGCAAAGGCGAAATCGACCTCATCCCGGTCACGGTCCAGATCAGCGAAGACAAATGCGCGCTGCTCACCAGGAAGCTGGGATCCGAGGTCCAGACGATTGTCGATGGGAAGGATTGAAAGCCGTCTATAGCCGAACCCCGAACTTCGGCGCGGCCCAGATCATGATGGCGTAAAGCGCCATCGTCAGAACGCAGCCCCATGCCAGCGCCGGCCAGAACGCGACGCCGCGCTTCAGCAGAAACGGGATCAGCACGAACATCGGAATCGACGGCGCGATGAACCACAGCGTGCCGGAGACATGCGCCGCCATGCGGTCGGGATCGTGCGTGTCGCGCCACAGCCAGATCATGCCTAGCACCGACACCAGCGGCAGTGACGCGATCAACCCGCCAAACCCCGGATAGCGCTTCGCCGTCTCCGACACGAGCGCCACGATGACGCCCGAGATTGCGGCTTTGAGGAGGAGGTAGAGCATGGGTCAAACCAGATTGTTGATGGGTGCTACCGGCGGCGTCCGCTCAATTCAGCTTCCGCGCCAAAACCTTTTTGCCGTGTTCGTCCGTGTTGACGATCTCATACAGCATAGCGGCACTGGCGCCGGTCGGCACCACGGGGGCGCAGATCGAAACGTCGGACTCCGGCAGCCACAAAATGCTCTCGACCTCCTGGCCCGCGAGGACCTCGTATGCGTCACCGGTGACCATCGTGAGGATGCGGCCGTCCGAAGAGACCGAACTGATCGTATCCTGCGCGCATGAATCATCCTGCGCCGCACAGGGGATCGTCATGAGCGCGAGAAAGACCACGGCTTTCCAGACCATCCGCGAATGGTACGCCGGACAGCCGCAATGCCGTAGGCAATCGGATTTTATAGTTATTGGCGTTGCTATCTTGGACAAACCCAATGTCCGAGGGGGTAGGCGCGCTCTAACGACAAGGCTAACCTCCAAGTGTGTGACGGAGATTCAAGCATGAAGATTTTGGTCGTGCTGGCGCTAAGCCTCGGAATGACCGGCGCAGCCTATGCCGGTTTCAGCGGCGCGGAGCAATTCGAGATCAGGAAGGGGCAAGAGGCCGTCGTCACAGGTGGCAATGTCGCGGTGACCGGCGGCCAAGCCGTGGCCCTCGATACCGGCTATCTGCTCAAATGCGAACGAGTTCATTGCACTGTTATCGTGCTGGCCTTCATGGCCAAGGGGCAGAATGCCTGCTTCGATCTTTATGCGTTGGTGGATAACGTTCAGCTCGGACCAGATATTCCGCAATGCGGCTTTACGGGAACAGCGTTTCAGTCCGCGTTTGATATCCCGAAGGGGGTGCACACGTTCCAATCCATGATCAAGCTAAACGACGGCGCTCCCGCAGACACCGTATCTGCGTTCCAGATCACCTACACCGTGTACGCTCACGGCAGGGGCTAATCACTGACTGCTTGGTGGAATACGGGTGGATTTAGGGCTGGGTTGTCAAAGGCAACATCGCCCAAAGCTGCTGGGGGAAAATGACGCCAGAAGAACGGAAGCTGGAATCTCTGCTGGGGGTTCAACTCAAGCATGATTGCGCCGAGGCTGAAGGCCTCGGGTATCAGCCCAAGAAGTTTCGCACCATGATGGCCGTGGACGGCCCGAAAGAGGCATGCGTTCAGGTCATCATGTCGGCCAAAATCCCGGACGGCTTCCTGACGCTGCTAGAGTTAAAACGGCTGGACCTGACTGCAGAGGCGACGGTGTTGCGAGGGCCATGGAAGGCGCTTTTCGAGTCTGAGGTTCTTGAGGAAGCCAGAAAGCGGCTTCGACAGTACCAGCGACCAGACCTCGCAATATGATGGTATTGGGCATGGCATCTACGACATCGCCCAATTATTGGCGATTGTATACTTGACGTACCGAGAAAATAGTCATATATAATCGGCACAAGACGTTAGGACGTGCCGTTATGACCCTCAATCTCAAAGCCAAAATCTACAACGACGAAACCGCCGCCCGCCGCCATCTGGAAAAGCTCCAGTGGCCGGAAGGCCCGGTCTGCCCTCACTGTGGCGTTGTGAATGAGGCTACGGAGCTTAAGGGCGAGTCCACCCGTCCGGGCGTCTACAAGTGCCGCCCCTGCCAGAAGCCGTTCTCTGTGACCGTGGGGACGGTTTTCGAGGGTTCTAAAATCCCGCTGACGAAGTGGCTGCTGGCGACCGAACTGCTGACTTCCAGCAAGAAAGGCATTTCCAGCCACCAGCTGCACCGCATGCTCGGCATCACGTACAAATCGGCGTGGTTCATGTCGCACCGCATCCGCGAGGCCATGAAGCCTTCCGGCAAGGACGCTGGCCCGATTGGCGGTTCTGGCAAGATCGTGGAAGCCGACGAAACCTATATCGGCAAGAAGGACGGCAAGCGTAAAGCTAAGGGCGCGGGCGGCTATGCCCACAAGCGCACGGTTCTGAGCCTCACGGAACGCGGCGGCAAAATCCGCTCTTTCAAAATCGGTTCGCCTACCCGCGCTGAGATCGGCGTGGCGATCAGTGAGAACGTTGATCCTGCATCCACGCTCCACACTGACGGGTCCAAGGTCTACGCCTTCACGAGCGTGGAAATGCACGAAATTGTGGACCACAACAAGACCTACGTCGCCAAGAGCAAGACCGGCGACAAGGTGCATACGAATACGCTGGAAGGCTTCTTCAGCGTGTTTAAGCGCGGCATGGTCGGCACATATCAGCATTGTGGCGAACAGCACATGGACCGCTATCTTGCTGAGTTCGATTTTCGCCAGAACACACGCGCGGCACTAGGCGTTGATGACGCGACGCGCGCACAAATCGCACTCCAAGGCATCCGTGGAAAACGCCTCACGTATCGGCGGACTTACGCAGCCTAAGACAATCCGTCAGGCCACAATCGGCTTTATCCGCTGGCGCAAGTCACGCGGCTATGAAGTCGCGCCGTTCAAGCGCCAATTCTAGGGAAAGAAGGTTTGGCGCAATACTCAAAAGCCGCTGTGAACGTGCGCGAAATGTCCGCTTTGCAATGAGGCTGTCTATAGGATCGCAGCGCGGGGTGATACGTTTTGAACACCTTTACGTTCGGCGGGAGCGAAAGGTGACGTTCAGCGCGTTGCGCGCTTCGACCGCAAAACACAACTGCCTTAAGTTCGGGAAGAAGCGCAAGAAAGGCCCGCGTATCCGGCGCGGCATCAACAATTTGGTGCGCTGATGCGTTCTTGTTTTTAGTCTCGGTACTTATGCAGTACGGCACAACATTCCAGATGAAAATGCTCTTTCGGTTGAATCCCGCTGCATTGAGTTCGTATTTCATGTTTCGCGCGGACGGATCGTCGTTATCGAAAGATACAAAATTCGAAGCGACGGCGCGGGGTCCGGGAGTTTCCAAAAGAAACGCTATTGTAGCGTTCACACCGCCATCGTTTGGCTCAATGTTTGGAACGGAAACGCCTCGCTGCCGAATTTCTTTGATTAAGCGCATGAGCGGCAAAACGTGCGGCTCATACAAACGAGCAAGGCGCTCATCGACGGTCATTTAGAGCGTTGAGGCGCATTCTTCTTAGTAGCCGACTCAGGCCGACTCGATTTCTTCTTTGCCTTCAACGGCGCGTGCGGGACTGGCGGTGTTTTCAACATCCGCTTCAAAACATCATCTCGCGATAACTGCTTTGCACTCATTCGGAAAGAACCTCGCGTGGCCAGCAAATCATGGAAGAGACACCTTCGAGACACAAGAGCCCATAGCTTGGTGCAGGGGGAAATTGCGAATGCGGCCAACACGCTGCACGAAGAGTTTTTCCAGACATTCCTGATATCCATGGGAATTGGCCGCTTAGGAGAGTGGAGCTATTTTCCCTGGTACGATCACGCTCGCGCCGTTTGGCATGTCATTCAGTCAGACAAAGTCCAGCGAGAGATGGCCGTGAAATCAATTCTGGCACTGCCTTCCGCAGAAGATATGGGTGCTCCGATTGGCGACCTGAAGCAAATTCGACCGCGTTTGTTATGGGCTCAGAAGCAGGCTGATGCCTTGGCGGTCGCCCGGAATATCGTGGTTCATTCTCCAGTGACATTCCGGGCAGAACTGCCGCCTAGCGAACCGCCAAGCCAGGTGAAGTTCGTGCCCACTTTTGGTGGAACGGCAACCCGCATTGAGCATTCAAAACGCCTCGACGAGATCAAGGGCCTGAAACTCTGGCGCGGACTGCGCGACGACATTTTGAAACTCGTAGATTATCTCCGAGCCCTGAACATGCTGTTTTTCTCACCGGCGTTTAGTCCGAAAGGGCAGACGAAGTCTTCTTTTCGGCTGCCGCCATTGCCGCGTAAACCGCGGTTACAATCGCTAGCCCGGTTTCAATCGATAGCGTCTCGGCTATCTCAGGAAGCTCAGAAACAAGCGCAACGTACCCGGAAGAAGCCATCTCGGGGGAAATCTCAAAAGAAGCCTTAATGCCCATAGGGGCGTCCTAACGGGACGGCTCTCATGAGAAATAATTGGCGATGTATGCCCGAGAGCCATCCCGGTAGATGACGGCCTGTCACGCAAATCAGTTTAGCGCGTCACAGTACGTCAAGTATACAATCGCCCAATTATTTCCCATAATATATATTATACGATAACTTGAGGCGAATAAGGCAGGAAACCCCAGGTGTCTAGGTTTACCCCACTACTCGCTGGCTCGACTAAGGGGCCTCACGGCGATCAATTTCGACGCATCTAACTCGTAGCGAAAGCAGTGCACCTCGGAACAGCGGATGCCGCGTATTGTTCGAAATGTTGCACCGTAAACGACATCAAACGAAACGACATTAAGCCAACTGGCTTTGTTGATTGATGAATCAACGACCGTCCTCATAGCGGGAGATTCCGAATAATCGTCTGCTCTTGTCAGCATCACCGTAGTTTTTGGACATCCATGCCCGGTCAGAACAGCTCCATGAGGTTCCTGTCGATATTCCGCTTTGAACAATAGGTATTTTCCGTCGAACGCCTGCGGATTGGAAATAGCCGCACATATCGAGACGGCGTATCGGAAGGCAGAGTCATCGGCGGCATGCGCAGAAGACAGCAATCCCCAGAATGCGGCGGTTAAAAACAAACCGGCGGAATATCTCATTCGGTACCGCCCTTACCCGTCGTCTCGCCTAATACGGCTTCTCGCCCACCAGATTGCCCGCCGGGTTGTAGCGGCACACGACGAGATCGTTGCCGCCCATCGTGGTTTTGGCGCAGCCGACTTCTTTTGTGTTGCGCCAGATGACCTGTGTGTAGTGGCCGACGGCGTGCCAGTCGCCCGCTTTCACGACATTCGGGAACGCGCCGTAGACGAAACTCGATTTCTCCGCGATCCAGCCGCCGACGATCTCATCTGGGCTATAGCCGCCCGCCGTGCCGAGCCACAGGCTCTCGCCTTCGTGGTTGCGCTCCTCGGGTTTGGAATGAACCGGTTTGCCGACCTGCACGATATGCGCGGCCCAGCCTGCGGCGTCCTTCGCCAACGCGTCGCTCCAGGTCAGCGGCGGCACGCCGAGCGTCGC
The DNA here is from genome assembly GCA_035502355.1 of Rhizomicrobium sp. GTDB lineage: Bacteria > Pseudomonadota > Alphaproteobacteria > Micropepsales > Micropepsaceae > Rhizomicrobium. The sequence goes on from DATJUM010000159.1 coordinate 12,308, forward strand.
GCGCTCCTTGTTGTGTGCGTCCAGAACCGCCTTGTCGAATGCGCTGTCGGCCAGCGCCGGCGCGCTCATCGCCATCATCGCCAATACGATCGCTGAAACCCGCATCAGAACCCCCGCTCCGCTTTTTTGCGCGGCCACGATAATCCGCTCTTGACCTGTCCCCAAGGTCCGCCTTCACAAGCCTGTCCGTCGATGTGAAGAGACCTGTGCCGTGACGCCCAAGGACGCAAACCTCAGCCCTGCCGAGACCGCCAAGCTGCTTGGCCTCTCGATCAAGGCCTTGCGCCTTTATGAGGAGCGCGGACTGGTCACGCCGATGCGGACCGGGGCCGACTGGCGGGTGTATGGCCCTGCCCAGCTTTCCCGGCTGCATCAGATCGTGGCGCTGAAGCGCCTCGGCCTGCCGCTCGCGAAGATCGGCGAGCTGCTCGGCGGACAACCTGAGGCCATGGACCGCGTGCTCGATCTTCAGGAACGGGTGCTAGCCCGCGAAGGCGTGCGCGTGGCCAAGGCTTTAGAGATCGTGCGAACTGCGCGCGCGAAGCTCTTGTCCGGACAGGATCTTTCCATCGACGACCTCGCAACACTTACGAAGGAAACGACGATGACAAAGAAAGCCAGCGACGAGGAGATGAAGGCGATCTTCGATCCCCTCGCCGAGAAACACTTCACCGCCGAAGAACGCGCCACGCTCACGCAGCGCAGCTTCGACCAGGCCGAGGTAAGCAAGAACTGGGAGACTTTAATTGAAGAAGCCAAGGCCTTGATGGCCAAGGGCGATCCCTACTCCACCGCCGCCACCGATCTGGCGCGGCGCTGGCAGGCGCAGGTGCGCCTGTTCACGCAGGGAGACCCGGCGGTGAACCAGAAGGTCATGAGCATGTGGAAGGACGCGATGGCGAACCCGGCCACGGCGCCAAAGCTCCCCATGAACCCTGAGATCTTCGCCTTCGTGCAGAAGGCGTCGACGAAGTTGTAGCTCGATTGTCATCCCGGCTGAGCGCAGCGAATGCCGGGACCCAGCGTGCCGCCTGCACCCTGGGGCCCGGCTCGGTGCGCTGCTAACGCAGCGCTTGGCCGGGATGACAACTGGGAAGGTGTCAGAGCTTCGTCGACGCCTTCTGCACGAAGGCGAAAATCTCCGGGTTGAGGGGGAGCTTGGGCGCTGTCGCCGGATTTGCCATCGCGTCCTTCCACATGCCCA
>DATJUM010000160.1:0-9410 GCA_035502355.1 Rhizomicrobium sp.
AGTCTCAGACGCCGCGCTCGCCGCCGTCAACCTTGCCCCACACGCGTTCCACGGCGAATGGAACTACACCATCTCACCGATCCGAACCGCACCAAACCGTCGGCACAAAATTGGATGAGTTATTTACGGATGCGGCCTAAGCGTGACATTTCCCACATAGCAACATGTGGTACTGGTAGGAATGTAGCCCAAACTGTCGCTGACAGTTTGCATCGTGAACACGTCGTCCGCTCCGTAACCCTTTCCCGTATCCGCCGGGAGACTGATCACATTGGTAGTGGTACTAACGGCGATGCCGCCAATCTGGAAATTCGTGTTCTGGCCGAGGCCGCCAATCAGGATCGGCATGCCCGTTGAGGACCACGGAAGCGAGGGCACACCGGAAGGCGTCAGCACAAAGATGTATGTGCCTGTGTCATCGGAACCCATGCCGACGATTCCGTCCTGCACCTGATCGATGCGATTGCCGTTTGAATCCTGCAGCTGCTGTTCGAGATATTGCTTGACCAGCACATGCCCGACATGGAGTCCGCTGCCATTGTTGTTGACATAAACGGGCACGTTGGCTTCGATGTTAAACGGGCCGAGATCGCTTTCGGTGGCTTGAACGATATTGACGCCGGTATCGAAGCCGACGATGAACAGGTTGTGCATGCCGCACTTGGCGCCGCCGCACGTCACGGCGGTTCCCGACCAGTTATTCGTCATTAAGTAAACGTCGGTTGGGCAGAGCGCCGGAAGATTGAATGATGTTTCTGTGTCTGAACATGTGCCGGTCCCCGCGGGCGCATACCATGTCGGGATGATCGCGCAACTGTCGAGCGATGCGGGCGCCCCGGAACCGCCAACAGTAATTGTCGCGGAGGGATTGAGTACGAGCGTGTTCGGGAGCTGCCAGTAATAGACAGATCCGGATTGATTCTGAGTCTGATTCAGATAGCCGTTCGGTACGCCGCCGCAGTCAACCGCTTCACCGGACGGAATCGTCAAGTTTTGATAAATGACAATTGGAATGCCGTCCGTCGTGACGCGCCCATTACCGTAAGTAAGCGCAGCCGCGAGCGCCTTTGCCAGTACGGGCTCTTCATCGCAATTGGAGCGCACTCCGCTCGGCGGGAGACAGTTTGAGCTTCTAGCGTCAGAAGGTCCGTACCAACTCAAATGCACCGCACCAGAGAACTGGCGATAGTAGCAGTTGGCCTGTTGTCCTATGATCACCTCATCGGTGAAAACAACGCCGTCGTCGACCTTGCATCCGTGAAGGGGGCGAATACCAGTAGAGCCTTGCCCGATTATGAATTGACCGCCACCCGAGCTGATTCCATTCGCGACCGAATATTGTTCAACGTTAACGTTCGCATAACCTCCGCTCTGATTTTGAAGGGCAGAAAAATCTGCAAAATCTATCACATCTTGCGCGCCGACGCTTGAATTCGCGATCAGCAACGCAGTGCAGATCGCGAGTGCCAAAAATGCCCATTTCATGCCACACCCCCCGGTCTTCAGGTCGAATTCGCCGCTATAGTCGATTTTCTTGGAGAGAATTGAATTCTCGGCGCACAGCCGATGGTTGAGATTCAGCGTCTTACCGCGAACACCGTGCCCAGGCCATAGGCGCCGCCCTCGAGTGTTGTGCCGTATAGGGTGCCTTTGACCTCGATCAGACTAGCGTCGGGGTGGTCGCCGTCCGCGCAGTTTTGCTGGCGGCAAAAGGAATAAAGCACCTTCTCCGTTCCGGTGTTGAGGTCAATCGAGAAAACCGTTCCGCACGCGAATGTTTTGACACAGCCGGCATTTCCGCCGCCTTGAGACGTCGTGCCGTAGAGGGCGCCCCTCACATCGATCAGGCTTGCCTCCGGTTGCGCGCCGTCCGCGCACCTGTTCCCCTTCATCTGGCTGCAGAAGGAATGCACCACCGTCTCCGCGCCGGTGCCGGGATCGATCGCGAATACCGTCCCGCAGCCGAAGGGGCAGAGGCGGGTACCGGTGGTGCCGCTGCCGCCGTTTTCCGTCGTGCCGTACAGGGTGCCGTTCACGCTGATCAACCCGGCCACGGGGATTTCGCCGTCAGTGCAGTTTTGTTGGCTGCAAAAGGAATAAAGCACCGTCTCTGCGCCGGTGCCCGGGTCGAGCGCAAACACGGTACCGCCGTCGTAAGCACCGCCGTCCGGCGTTGTGCCGTACAGGGTGCCTCCCAGATCGATCAGGCCAGCGTTGGGGATCGCACCGTCCGTGCATCCCTCTTGACTGCAAAATGAATAGAGCACTTTCTCTGCGCCGGTGTCCGGGTCCAGCGCAAACACCGTGCCGCAGCCGGTGTCGGCATCGGAACATTTGTTGCCGCCGCCCTGCTCCGTCGTGCCGTACAGCATGCCATTTACATCGATCAGGCCCGCCTCAGGACTCTCGCCGTCCTCGCAATTCCATTGGCTGCAAAAGGAATAGAGCAGCTTTTCCGCGCCAGTGCGCGGGTTGAAGCGGAACACCGCGCCCGCGTCGTTTATGCCGCCATAGATGGTTGTGCCGTACAGCTGCCCCTTCACCTTAATCAAGCCAGCCCACGGTCCCTGGGCGTCTTCGCACCTCAGCAGTTTCTTACCGTTTTTCCTGGTACAGAATGAATACGCTACCGACTCGGCACCAGTGCTTGGGTCAAGCGCAAACACTGTGCCGCCATAGCCACGCGTGCCGGCGCCGCCCGCTCCCGTGGTGCTGAACAGCGTTCCCTTCACATCGATCAGATTGGCTCTCGGCGCCGCGCCGTCCGGGGCGCCGGCGAACGAGTGCAGGACCGTCTCCTGTTTCATGGCTATTGCAGGTGACGAAGCCAACGCCCACCCAACCGCACCGACGCACAGGCCGAAGAACAGGCGTTTCATCGAAAAACCTCCCCCTGAGACAAGCCCCCCTGCGTTAACACGCGGACCGATAGGGTTTTGCAAAGCGTCTCCCTCTCCCCCACCCTGGGTGGGGGAGAGGGAAACGGATCTCAGTTCGATTCCGTGAACATGATCGACGGTTTTTTTCCGCCCTTGGTTTTGCATGCGCCAAGGTTGAGATTGTTTGTCTCGCCCGTCGTGCCGGCGTTGGATTCGCAGGTGGGAGCGGCTGTCGAGCCGTCCTGCAGCTGGATCTTCACCTTGATGCTGGTTCCCGAGTTGAAATCGGCCTGGCTGCCGCCGCCATCGCCGAAGATATTATATTCCGTGGCATCCCAGTATCCCGACAGACCGACGACTGAATCCGGCTCGCTGGCGCTATAAGCGTCGTTCGAAGTCGTGAGCTTCACTGTCTCGTTGCCGCCGGAAACGACGGTTCCCGACAGCTGAAGGTCTTTGAGATTGGAGAGGGACTGCGTTGGAACACCGGTTGCGTTGCTGTTGTAATAACAATCGTCGTCTCCGGCGTAGTTCCAGCCCGACGGACAATGCGACCCGTAATTGATCAGCCAGGACTGCATGAACACGCAGGGGCCGCTGCAATCCGGCTGAGCGTAGATGAACTGCTGCCAACCGAAGCAGCTTTGCCCTCCGCCCGAGCAGGCCGGAGACGAGAAGAATTGAGAATTCATCTGCAGCGAATAGGTGTTGGAGCTGCCCTCATTCGTTTCCGATGTGAGGCCCTTGATCTTGGGGAAACTCCCGAGCCCGGTTTTTATCAGCGAGGTAACCTCAGCCGCGTAATCGTGGCCGTTGCCGACCGTGAAACCGCCGGAACCACCACCCGCCGGCCGGTAAAGCCTGGTCGGTGCCGGGGCACACGCAACCTGAGTCCAGGTCTTGCTCGGAAAATGGGCCGCAAAGCACCCAGATCCAGGCAAAGGCGTGCTCGTTATGGCCGCACGCCAGACCGCATGGAGCGCGGTGTCCGGCGCCGCCTGGGTCGCCCCCGACAGGCAAAGCGTGGCGGCCAGAGTCGCGCCGGCAATCCACGCGACATGCATTTTGGACGATTTAAGCTGTTTGAAGGATTCCATGATTAACCCCTTTTGGCTGTCGCGGAGACCAACCCCATGCACCCATCGCGTTGTTCTATGCCGCGAGTTATGAGCAAGCCATGCATCGGCGGAGCGCCCGGACGGCTTCGCGTCTGGCGAAGCCCGAATGCGCAAATCGATGCCGATAACAGCGTACCCGCTCTGATTTCTGTCATCTAAGTCGGCGGGACGCCGCAGGTCAATCAATTACGGGCCGGAAACGCGTTCATGCTTGACAAAAATAGAACGCGTTCCGGGTTCCTGCCGGCTCACGGGTTGTGTTTGATCACGACCCGGCCCGGAACGGCTCCGTGGAGATGATTAAGCGGGCCATTGCCGCGTCCGAAACCCGGTGCCGCGACGATCGCCGCCTGCACAAATGCGCGCGCGGCTATGACGGAATCGCGAAGCGGTAATTTGTTGGCAAGGCCGCAGGCGATGGCGGTGGACAGCGTGCAGCCCGTGCCGTGCGTGGAACGTGCCGCAATGCGCGGCGCTTCGAAAATTTCTGCGCCCGATCCAGTGACGAGAATATCGCGGATGCGTTCGCCTTCGGCGTGACCGCCTTTGACGAGCACGGCCCTTGCTCCAAATTCGCGCAACCGCCGTGCCGCAGCGACGATCTGCGTTTCGTCTTCGACCTGCATTCCGGCGAGCCTCTCGGTTTCGGGAATATTGGGAGTAACAAGCGCGGCCAGCGGAAACAGGCGAGAAGTCATTATATCAATCGAATCGGCTGCGAGCAGCTGGGTGCCGCTCGTGGACGCAAGCACGGGATCGAGCACGATCGGAATGGGCGCAAAATCCTGGAGCGCAGCGGCGACCGCTTGCACGATCTCCTTCGATCCCAGCATGCCGATCTTGACCGCATCGGCGCCGATATCGTCGCCCACGCAGGCGATCTGGTCACGGACAATGGATGCAGGAACGGGATGGACGGCATGCACCCGCAGCGTGTCCTGCACGGTTACCGCGGTAATCGCCGTCATGGCATAGACGCCAAACGCCGTGGCTGTCTTGATGTCCGCCTGGATGCCCGCGCCGCCGCCCGAATCCGAACCCGCAATGATGAGGAGCCGCGGGGGGCCTGGCGTCAAGTAACGGCTTCCCTGAGCGTGGCGACCAGATCGTTCACCACCGCGCGCACCAGTTTCTCGTCATCGCCTTCGGCCATGACGCGGATCACCGGCTCCGTTCCCGATTTCCGTACGATGATCCGTCCCGAGCCATTCATGCGCGCTTCGCAGGCCTTGATCCGCTCCGTTACGCGCACATCGCTCAGCGGCGAGCCATTGCGATAGCGGACATTCTCCATGACCTGCGGCAGCGGCTCGAAAATATGCGAGGCTTCGCTCGCCGGGCGTTTCTCCTGTGCAAGCACGCCGAGCACCTGGAGCGCGGCAATGATTCCGTCGCCAGTGGTCGAAAAATCCCTGAGAATGATGTGGCCGGACTGCTCGCCGCCGACATTGAAGCCGCCTTCCCACATGCGGGCGATGACATAGCGGTCGCCCACCGGCGCGCGGGCGAGGTTGAGACCAAGCGTTCCAAGATAGCGTTCGAGCCCGGCATTCGACATCACCGTACCGACCACGCCGCCGCCCTGAAGCTCGCCCGTGCGCGACCACGAGCGCGCGATGAGCGCGAGTATTTGATCGCCGTCGATCAGATTGCCCCTCTCGTCGGCCATCACCACGCGATCTGCGTCGCCGTCGAGCGCGATGCCGAAATCGGCACGCCGCTCGCGCACCTTGCGCTGCATCGATTCGGGAAAGGTCGAACCGCATTCGTGATTGATATTGACGCCGTTGGGGTCGGTACCGATCTCGATGACTTCCGCACCCAGTTCCCAAAGGATGAGAGGCGCCACTTTGTAGGCCGCACCGTTCGCGCAATCGATCACGATGCGCAGCCCGTCGAGCGTCAGGTTCTTGGGAAAAGTGCGCTTGGCATATTCGATGTAGCGCGCCTGGGAATCGTCGATGCGCTTGGCCCGTCCGATGTTGCGTGATCTCGCCAGCCCGTCTTCAAGCCCGTTCGCCATCAGCTGCTCGATTTCGAGCTCGCGCTCATCCGACAGTTTGAGCCCGTCGGGTCCGAAGAACTTTATCCCATTGTCCTCGTACTGGTTGTGCGAGGCCGAAATCATCACGCCGAGATCGGCGCGCAGCGAACGGGTCAGCATGGCAATGGCGGGCGTGGGCAGCGGACCGAAGAGGAAAACGTCCATGCCGACCGCGGTGAAGCCCGCGACGAGCGCCGATTCGATCATGTAGCCGGAAAGGCGCGTATCTTTGCCGATCACCACGCGGTGCAGATGGTCGCCACGGGTAAAAAGACGTCCGGCTGCCATACCTGCCTTCATCGCAATTTCGGGTGTCATGGGGTGGCTGTTCGCAAGTCCGCGAATGCCGTCCGTGCCGAAGAATCTGCGGTTCATGCGGATTGGCCCTCTTTTCGTGACATCGCTGCACTATAGCAGAAAAACCTTGCCGGATTTCGGAAAGGTTCGAAATTCGCGAGGTGTCCCGGCGCTCATGGGGTGCCGCCCGCCAATGCCGCCGTGACGCCAAGCGCGTCGCGAAGCGCGCCGGGATCATGGGTCCGGATGTAATCGACGCCGCGGGAAGCCGCGAATAGTTCGGCGGCCAGCGTGGCGGCGCCGGCTTCAGCCGGCTTGCGGCCCGCCGGCCGGAGGAAGGATTTCCGCGACACGGAAACAAGAACCGGAAGCCCGAAAACCGCCTTCAGCTCGGAAATCCGCCGCAGCACCTCAAAAGACGCGGCATGGCTGCGGCCGAGGAACAGGCCCATACCGGGGTCGAGGATCAGCCGGCCGGTCGGGATACCCGCCTTGGTCAGCGCCGCGATTCGCCCATCGAAAAAGCCAAGGATGCAACCGAAGATATCCGGCGGCGTCTCATCCATGCGCCGTGCCGGCCCTTCGTTATTCAGCGCATGCATCACGATCAGCCTCGCCCGGGACGCGGCGAGGCCGGGATAGATTTCCGGCCGGCAAAAGCCATGTATGTCATTCAGAAAGGCGACGTCTTTTCCGAGCGCCCAGCTCTGCGTGGCGGGCGAGAAGCTGTCGATCGAAATCTGAATCCCCTCGCTTTGCAGGGCGTCCACCAGCGGCGCAAGGCGCTCTATCTCCACCGCCGCTGGAACCGGCTGGGCGGATGGATTGGAGGCGGCGGCACCCAGATCGATGATGTCGGCCCCGGCAGCCGCCAGGGCGCGCGCCTGCGCCAGCGCCGCAGCCGGCGCGAGAAACCGCCCGCCATCCGAAAAGGAATCCTCGGTGAGGTTGACGATCCCGAGCAGCTGCGGCGGACGGCTCACCGGCCGGGCTGGGGTTCCGGCGCGATAGGTCCTCCGATGCCGCGCGGACGGCCTGCCTGCGGCACGCTCGGACCCGGGCCACGCTGCGGCTCTGGCTCCTCATAAGGCGCCCGCACCGGCGGAATGCCTTTCAGGAGCGCCACGATCTCGTCGCCGGTCAGCGTCTCGTATTCGAGGAGGCCCTTCGCCAGCGTCTGCAGGTCATCGGCGCGCTGCTGAAGGATATCCTGCGCGCGTTGAAAACAATTATTGATGATCGTCCGAATTTCCTGATCGATCTTCTGCGCCGTGGCCTCGGACACGGTCTGCTGTCGGGCAATGGTATGGCCGAGGAAGACTTCATCCTGGTTCTCGGCATAGGCGAGCGGTCCGAGTTCGTCGGACATGCCGAAGCGCGTGACCATGGCGCGCGCCATGCGCGTGGCCATCTCGATGTCGGACATCGCGCCGGTCGTCACCTTCTCGTGGCCGAAGGTCTGTTCCTCGGCAATACGTCCGCCGAATGCCACGCAGATATCGGCAAGCATCTTCTCGCGGGTGACGGAGAGCTGGTCGCGCTCAGGCAGCCGCATCACCATGCCGAGCGCCCGGCCGCGCGGAATGATCGTCGCCTTGTGAATGGGATCTGAACCCTTGACGTTCAGCGCCACGATGGCGTGACCACCCTCGTGATAGGCGGTGAGTTTCTTCTCCTCATCCGTCATCGCCAGGGAGCGCCGCTCGGCGCCCATCAACACCTTGTCCTTGGCATCCTCGAGTTCGGTCATGGTGACGACGCGCTTGCCGCGCCGCGCGGCGAGCAGGGCTGCCTCGTTCACCAGATTGGCCAGATCGGCGCCGGAGAAACCGGGGGTGCCGCGCGCGATGACGCGCGGATCGACATCGGTCGCGAGCGGGACCTTGCGCATATGCACGCGGAGGATTTTCTCGCGCCCCGAAAGATCGGGATTGGACACGACAACATGGCGATCGAAACGGCCCGGCCGCAGGAGTGCGGGATCGAGCACGTCGGGCCGGTTGGTTGCGGCGATCAGGATCACGCCTTCGGTCGATTCAAAGCCATCCATCTCGACAAGCAGCTGGTTGAGCGTCTGCTCGCGCTCGTCATTGCCGCCGCCAAGGCCGGCGCCGCGATGCCGGCCGACAGCATCGATTTCATCAATGAACACGATACAGGGCGCGTTCTTCTTCGCCTGCTCGAACATGTCGCGCACGCGGCTCGCGCCGACGCCAACAAACATTTCCACGAAATCGGAACCGGAAATCGTGAAGAAGGGCACATTCGCTTCGCCGGCAATCGCCCGGGCGAGCAGCGTCTTGCCGGTGCCCGGCGGGCCGACAAGCAACACGCCCTTCGGAATGCGTCCGCCCAGCCGCTGAAATTTCTGCGGGTCACGCAGGAATTCGACGATCTCTTTCAGTTCTTCCTTGGCTTCGTCGACGCCGGCAACATCCTCGAATGTCACCCGGCCCGTGCGCTCGGTCAGAAGCTTGGCGCGGCTCTTGCCAAAACCCATCGCTTTGCCGCCGCCCGCCTGCATCTGGCGCAGGAAGAAAATCCACACCCCGATCAGGAGCAGCATCGGGAACCAGTTGATGAACACGCCCATCAGCGTGGGCATGCCGTCATCGGCCGGCTGCACCGTGATGGCCACATTGTGGGCGAGCATGCGCGAAACAAGTTCGGGATCGCTCGGGGAGTAAGTGGTGAAGGCCTGGCCGTTTCCGAGTTCGTATTTGATCTGGTCGCCCTGGATGGTGACCTTCTTGACCTGGCCCTGCACGACTTCCTGATTGAATTCGGTGAAATTGGTCGTCGTGGCCGCAGGCCTGTTCGCCGTGCCCTGGAACATGTTGAACAAGGCAACGAGCAACAGCGCGATTATGATCCAGAGCGCGAGATTTCGGAGATTGTTCACGGCCATCCTTTCCTGAGGCCCATCCGGCAACAGGCGGTAGACCCTATCGACCTAGATAGGAACTTCCTAGCGCCTTGCCAGCCACCAAAACGTTAAGAAATTTAACGGCGCGCGGCAATCACTGTTTTCCATTGGGCTTAACAACCGCCGCCAGACGAGGTTCCGGTCTC
>DATJUM010000161.1:0-15381 GCA_035502355.1 Rhizomicrobium sp.
ACCATCTCCTTCCCTGCTTTTTTCCCTGCGGCAGGGAAGATGTCTCTGGTTCCTCCCCCGTCGAAGACGGGGGAGGGGGACCGCGGAACGCGGTGGAGGGGGCGACCCGCATGCAAGGCCCCCCTCCGCCCCGCCAGTAAAGCGGCTTGACGAGCCGTGCAGCCCGGACAGCGGAGCCGCTTTACAGGCGGGGCACCTCCCCTGCGCGAAGCGCGGGGGAGGATCAAGACGGCTCCACGATCCTGCCGCCGACCCGCTGCGTGCCGGCATCCCGCGCGGCGGAGGGCGGAACAGTCCCTGAGTTTGGCGCGGCCTCGCGTTCCGGGGCCGCCATTCTCCCCTCCCGTTCCAGCTCGAGCCGCACGCGGCGTTCGGCATTCAGCCGCTCGGCTTCCAGCGCGCGATGGAAACGCTCGCGCAGTTCATTGCGCACCGCTTCGGCCTCGCTCCGTTCCTTTTCCTCGCGCGCCGTCGCGTCGTCCTCGCGCGGGGTGGAATCCCAGGCGCCGTCTTCGCTCCAGTCCCATTTGGGCTCGGGGGGCGATTGGGCTTCGGAATTTCCATGAGAATTGTCATCCAGCGCCGCGCTCTGTTCGGCCGCCCCGCGTCTGCACGCCGCTTCGTCGAGAAAGAAAACAACGAGCTTGATCTGGTCGCAGCGGCCGGTGGCCGCGCCCTGCACCAGGGAATGCACCATCAGCCCCAGCATCGTTCGCGGTCTGGTGCGCGCGAAGGCTTCCGGCTCGGCTTTCACCGCCGCTTCGATCCCGTCGCAGAAATGATGCCGGAGCGTCTTCCGCCGCTTCCGCACCGGCGGTGCGCGAAAGGTCTCGGTCTCCGGAATCTCGCCATGGATGCTGCCGGTCATCGTTTTGTCCTCGTGAATGCGTCAGGAAGACGTATAAACCGAATCAGTTATCATGTCAACCGAAATGGAATATACTCTGCTCAGGCCGGACGGAGATGGGAGGGATGCGCCGGGAGCTTCGAGCTGCGGTCAGTCCGCGCCGTCATCGCATTTGTCAGGGATCGACAAGAGCGACGCCGGTGCCGGTACCCACGGCTCAAAGCTCGACGGCGAAATCGTCCACCTTGGGGCCGCCGAGCAACCAGGCCTTGAAATCCGGCTTGCGCGCGGTCAGAGCGCGATAGTCCTCGATCGAGAGCACGGCCGCTTCCCACGCGCTATCGGATGAGTTGAATAGGTACACCGATGTCGAGGTTGCCCCAGCCGCGATCCGCGGTCATTGCCGGAATTCCTTCCTTCTGTGCAGCCGCAAGACACGCGCGGTCGCCGAGCGAAAGACCATACGGGTTTGTAGTTGTTATCATGCAACCCGCCGCTTCTGCCGCGTCGCCATCGAAGCTCACCACGTCGAGGAGTAGACTCGAAAGCATGGCGCGGACATCCGCCGCGCTCGCGCCACGCCGCGTCAGAACGGCAACTGTCTCCGAGTAATTGACGGCGGAAATCCGCGCATCGCCCGAATTCACCGGCACTTTATCGCCGCCATTTTCTCCCTGCAGATATGCAAGCAGAGCGGACGTATCGAGCATGACTGCGCTCACCCTTTGGACTCCCGCTCTTCGCGCTCGAATTCCCGTCGCCGCTCATCGATCAGTTCATCCGCGAGGCTCACGCCTTCCGGCACATGCTTGCGCACCCAAGCCCGAATTTTGCGGGTCGTGGCTTCCGGCGTGACCAGTTTGATTTCGTCGTCGTCGAACCGCACCAGCAGGTGTTTGCCCGGGCCCGATCCTGCGGCATCCAGGATGTGCTTGGGCAGCCGGACGTCGCCATCGGGGCCTATGTCGAGCCGAACGGCGCGGTGCGGGTCGGAGCCCACGGTTGGAACGGCAGAATGTCCTCGTTGCGGAGGAAACGGCGAAGTGGTCCGCACGCCCCCCGTTCGGCGCTCCTCGTCCACAAGCACATTGCGGACGTGCTGGTAGCGGATCCCCAGGAAATCCGCGATTTGCTGCCGGGTGTACCCAGCCTGGCCGAGGCGCCGGATCTTGGCGGACTTGGTGCCGAGTCCGGCCGTAAGAGTGTTCATTTCCTCTTGAGAGGCGGGAAGCTGATGGTTGCTCATGGCATACCTCTTGGCTCCTTCATGGGTTTTTAGATCATCTATCTAAGTGACTGTCAATATAAACTATCATAAAAAAACTTTCTGGCTATCAAAAACACTGATTAAGTGACTATGGCGGGCGCAGCTCCGGTCCGACCGGCGGTTGAAATTCAAATGGCGGGAACGAAAGGGGATCGTCGCTTCAATCTGATGTTCTTCTTGAAGAGCGCGATGTGCGGCTCGGCTTCCCGCACGCGTCCGGCATCGCGGACTCAAGACGCAGCCATATGCGTGGGCTCCGGGTTCAAAGCGGCGGGAAACCTTTGCGGGTTTTCTACGCCTTCGATCCCCGGCGTGGCGCTTTTGCTGATCGGGCGCGACAAAATCGGAGACGCCGTTTCTACGAGCGGTTCGTCCCAATTGCGGATCGCCTTTACGACGAACATCTGGAACAATTGAGAAAGGAAGGATTGCTGCCATGAGCGGTCGCCATCCGTTTGAAAATCTCCGGAAGAAGCTGACTCCCGAGCAACGGGCCAACATTTGCCAGAAAGGCGGCGGCGCTTCGCGAGGAGATGACCCTCGCCGAGCTGCGGCAGGCACGTCTCCTGACGCAGGAGACTCTGGGCGAAACGCTCAGGTCGGACAGACATCCCATCGCCAAGATGGAGAAGCGGGCGGACGTGTATGTGAGCAATTTGCGCCGCTTCATTGAAGCGATGGGCGGCCAGCTGGACATCGTGGCGCGTTTGCCGGAGGGGGCGGTGAAAATCGCCAATTTTTCCGAGATTGGGGAGCGGTCGCGGAGATAGCTGGGAAAAGGCGGTAAAATTGGGGTCCTGCTACGACAATCGATGGCTTTCGTGCCTTTGCCGGCGAACAGCACTGCCTCATCATGAAGTCAGATTTTCGCTATTCGTCTGGTGTCTGTTACAACAATTTTCCGGTCCCAACGCTTACCGAGAAGAACAAGGTCGATTTGACCGGCTGCGCCGAAGATATTCTTTTAGCCCGCGAAGCGCATTTTCCGGCGACGATTGCCGATCTCTACAATCCTGACGACATGCCTTCCGATCTTCGCGAAGCGCACGAACGCAACGATGAGGTGCTGGAGCGTATCTATATCGGCCGGCGCTTCCGCAATGACACCGAACGGCTGGAAAAGCTGTTCGAACTGTACTCGGCGATGACTGCGGAGAAGAAAAACGACCGGGGACGTGCTACGAAGGTCCGAGCCCGAAGGAAGGATGCCTGACAATGCACCCGGCCATTGCCGAGAAACGCGAGGATCTGGCGGCGCTCTGCCGGCAATATGGCGTTACGCGGCTTGACCTTTTCGGATCGGCTGCACGCGGCGCGGATTTCGACGCGAGCGCGAGCGATGTCGATTTTCTGGTCGAGTTCGGTGCGGAGGGGAATGACCTGGCCGGATTTCCGGCTTTCCGGGAGGCGCTGGAATCGTTGTTGGCGCGGCCGGTCGATCTTGTCGACCGGAAGGCCGTCGAAGCCAGCCGCAACCCGATTCGCCGACGCCATATCCTTGGCGGCGCGGAGGCGATTTATGCCGCCTGAAAGGTCTGGTGAGAGTTGGCGCGACGCAGCGCTGCTTCTCGATATGGTATTCGCTGCCGTAAGATCGGGGTCGGACTCCGAATTCCCGGATCTGTGCGGGGGGCGCTCAGCAATGAGCGTCCCTGCCGCGAAAGTCCTTTTAGACGGCGCCGTTCGACGCGATGCACGCACTGAATCCGAAGATAGATTTCGAATCCCGTGTTGCTAGAGCAAATAACTCTGGCTCCCTTTCCGTCGTGGCTCCCTTTCCGTCGCTTTTCCGTCGCTCGCGATGTTGCGCAGCAGTCGGAAAATCGGGCAGCGACATCATTCATGGGCGGTCAATACCCTCAAAAGGGCGGGATTGATAAAGAGCTTTTCGCGGCCGCTCTTGCGCTCTTCCAACACACCGATGTCGCACAGTGCCTTGAGATATTGCGACGCAGATTGGCGTTGCGCGATCTTCGCGTCGACCAGGTTTCCGATCCGCGAATATGGTTGAACGAATATAATTTCTGCAAGTTCGCGCGAGTATATTTTTGGCGCCTCCTGCCTTATTTTGTCAGCGGTCTCATTGAGGAGATCACGAATGGCGCCGATTTTCATTGTCGTCCAACGGGCCGTGTCGGTCACGGCTCCGAGCATATAGCAAATCCAGTCTTCCCATTTTTGCCCAGTGGTAACGCCTAAAAGGAGCTGATAATAGTCATCGCGATGATCGATAATGTACCGACTTAGGTACAGCACTGGCAACTCCAACAGTTTTTGCTCCATCAGGAACAACAAGTTCAACACGCGACCGGTGCGGCCGTTGCCGTCAATGAACGGGTGAATTGCTTCGAACTGGTAATGGGCGACAGCCATGCGGATAAGTGGGTCGACCCCTTTTTCGTTGTGGAGATAGTTCTCCCAGTTCGCGAGCATGTCGCGAAGGCGACCTTGGCCTTCGGGCGGCGTATAGATGACCTCGCCAGTTTTCTGGTTGACGAGTGCAGTACCCGGGGTGTTGCGGACGTCCATATCCACGCCCTTGACGATGCTGCAAATGCTGGTGGCCATCCCAGTCGAGACCGGACGCCGTCGGAGTAGATCAGAACCGATGTAGAGCGCTTTACGGTAGTTCATCGCCTCCTTGGTTGCAGGATCGGCATTGGCATCGCCATCGCTTGCATAGCGGAAGAGCCGGTCCGCCGTGGTCACGATGTTTTCGATTTCGGAGCTGGCTTGGGCTTCCAAAGTCGGGATGCTGTTGATCAGGACCGCTTGATTGGGAATGAGGTTTCCGGCGCCGCGCAGCTCAGCCAAAGCGGCACTGGCTTCTACGCAGCCTTTGAGAGTTCGCCGCGTCTCGGTTTCGCCTGCTGGTGGCAGGGGCGGGAGGTCGTTAAAGGGCTGAGCAGGATCGAAAGCCATGATCGTAATGTTTCGACATGTCGTTTGGACAAGTCGAAACCTTCGACATGGCACCACAATGTGCATAAACTGTCAATGGAAATTGATGCTTGGTACGGAAAACCGGCATTTCTGGTTTTTGTTCGTGTCATGTTCTAGCGTATTGACATTTATAAGTGAATTGACATATCAAGACCGGACAAACCGGGGCTCTGAGATGACAGAAAAGCGCTCAAGACAGGGTTTTTTGGCCTTTTTGGACTGGATGTCCGACAAAGGGCTCATGGCAAAGGCAACTGTCGCCGCCCGCAAGGCTGCAGCCAGCCGGATTCTTGGGATTCTCAGCACCGAGGAGGCCGAGGACGTCACCACTCTCGACCTCGACAACGTCCTGCGCCGGTTCACCAACTTGGAGGGCAAAGGCTATACGCCGGGCAGTCTGACCACCTACCAGAGCCGCCTGCGTTCGGCCCTAGACGATTTCAAGGTTTATCTTGATAACCCGCTCAGCTTTCGTCCGGGCGTACAATCGCGCGAGCGCCGCAAACCGGAAGAGCGGAAAAAAATGTCGTCGTCGACGCCATCTGAATTACGAGGTGCAGCGCTGCCAGCAATGCCAAACGCACTCGCAATTCCGATTCGGCCAGATACGACGATCATCGTTCAAGGTCTACCCTACGATCTAAGCGAGGCGGAAGCGGCCAAAATTGCCAACATCATTCGGGCAATGGCAACGCCGGCAACGTAGACGACTGTGCCAGCTATGCATCACTGCAAATCGAACAGGGCATCAAGCCAAAACGGTTGTTGAAGCGGCTCGTGTGCGAACAGGCAGCCTTGCTTGAAACCCGCGACGTGGAGCTGAAGTCCAGGGACGTCGAACTTCAGACGCAAGCGCTCCAGATCGAACGGCGTAAGATCGGGGTCGTAAGATCGGGGTCGGACTCCGAATTCCATTGCGAACATCACCCCCATAAGGGCGCCGATCAGACCGGCCACTGTAAGCGGCTCGTGCCTTAGCCTTGGCCCTCTTGCGTGATGGTCTTGGGGTTCCTGGGGCATGGGTGCATTATGGCATCGGAAACCAAGGGGGCAACCATGAAACTACCCGCCCGCCAGTTCGCAACCGCGCTGTGGATTGCCGCAGCCATCCTCATCGTCGCGCAGGAATTGATATATCTGGTTCCATTCTACGGGCAGCATCCGCGTCCAATGGACGCCCGGAATTTCCTTATTTCCATAGTGAATGCGCTTGTTTATGGGGGCGGGCTTGCAGCGTTCGGGGCCGGTATTCACCTGCTCGGTGAAATCAGGGATCTGCTCACCAGAGGGGGCTAAAATTCAAACTGTAACAGTGCCTCAGCACGACATTTCGCTACCATGCCGCTCCTTGTCATTATTTCGCCCCAGGGCGATCACATGCTGCCGGATAAGTTGCGGGGTAAAGCAGATGTGCTGGCTGGTGGCCGCTGCGGTTGTCGTGGGCGTGTTCGGCACTCCTCTTGATTGCTGGGCCGCCGTCGATACGGACGCGCCGCTCCGCGCGTTCATCGCGGCGCGACAGGACGTCCAGACTCATTGTCCCGCATTGGATGTGGTTCCCGAGGGGACGGGGCCGGCCCGCATTGCCGTGGAGCGCGAGTGGGACCGGCTGGAGGACCTGATCGCCAGCAAACTCAGGGCCAACCGCGATAGCCGTTTTGAGTTCACGATGAAGGGGCTTTCCGTCGACATTGTCCCACTCCAGGCGGACACAGACCTGGTGAGCGCGAATCTCGACGGATTGGGGACCGTCTTTGTCGTGCAGAAAAGGAATGGCGCATTTCGGCCGGTGTGGAGCATCCACGATCTGGGCACGGTTACGATCGGGGCTTATCCCTCGCTCGCCGCCTGGAGCGCCAAGAACGCGACGAAGTCCTGCCAGCCAAAAGGAACCACCTCAGCTGCGTGTGGACCGATGAACCCCGACGTCGCGCGGCTGCCGGATGACACGGAAGGGCGCCCCCGCTTCTATATAAATGCCTCCTATCACCAGGCGATGGGAATTGAGGTTGGATATCAGCTGAGTATCTGGACGTGGACCGGTCAGATGGCAGTTCCGGCACTGGTGGGGTTCTACAACCAAAGCCTCGACGTGCCCATCGAACTTCAAATCAGGGGGCAGACTCTCAGCCTGCGCACGAAAGATGATTTCCAGACTTTCTATGTGACGGAACCGGAACCCGGGCGGCAGTTGATCTGTTCCATTTCGCTTGCAGGCACCGGCGCGCATGACCTGGGTCGGAAGTCATCGGTTCCCGAACTCGATATTGTTGACGAACTGTTCGAGCGCATACTGGAAGGAAAAGCGTCGAGCGATCTGGCCTCAGCTGAGGCGCGGTCCGTGCTGGAACGTGAAATGTGGAAGGGAATCGATGCTGAAGGTTCGGGCGAAGTGGCGTTGACAGATGCGTTGGGCGAACTTTTGACGAGTTCAGTTCGGCATTCGGGATCAAACACGGCACTGTGCTTTGCGTCCGATAATATCGCGCCACTTCAAATCGATATGAAGCCGGGAAAGGAACGCTTATTCGTCACGCATGTGCATCCGCTCGAAGGAGCAAGATGGACTCAACAACCCTGCAAAAATTAAGCAGGCTCGCCCATTCTTTGCCATACCATCGGGATGCTCGCGCAGGCGCAGGGAGAATGACCATGAGCAAGTCCATCTGCCCTTGGAAGCAGCAAAGAACTCGGCAACCACATACATACTGCAAATCTGTTGCCGCAGCTGAATCTCGTGCGTGCCCGAAGGCGTCTCGGCCAGCTCATCGCGCAATGGCGATGCTCCGACCAATGTTCACCGATGCCGATCGTTGCGGCCGCACGCTGGTCCAGTCACCATCAGATGGTGTTCGGCGACGGTATACATACTGCAAATCTGTTGCCGCAGGGGAATGCTAAGCATCCCGTGAAGTGTCCCTAATGCCGAAAAGACCTTAGACCAACCACCCGTTACGCCGCGTGGCTGACTTCCCAGCCTTTGCAGGCCAGCAGGATCGGGCGCGGGATGGGTTTCTGGCCGTTGGAATAATAGGCCACCATGCGCCGCGAGATGCCGAGCGCTGAGGCCGTGCCGGTCAGCGAAAGCCCGTGGCGCAGGCGCCATTCGAGAAATTCCCGCGCGTCGGCATGGCCGGTGGCGGAGAGGGATTCGAGCCAAAGGGTTTCGGCGCCGAGTTCCGCGCCGGACGGCCACACGACGCTGTGGCCCCATTCGCCAACGCGGGCCTTTTCGAAGAGCCCGGGATCGCGCGTGCGCGCGAAATGCTTTTCGCGCAGCAGGCGTGCGAGATCGAGCTTCGCGCGCGTGCCGTCGGACCATCGCAACGCCAGCGTGGCCGGCGCCTTGGCCCGCGCCGAAACAATCGTCCGGGTCTTGTCTTCCGTTTTCACGCGTTGAGCTCGAGCCATCTGGCAGTCAACAGCGCCCGGTTCTTTCGCGCCCACCAACGGGCCTCACCGAGTATGTTCGGGGGCACATTCCCGACAATCAGGTCCAGCGTCGCAATGGCGACCGAACAGCGAAAATCAGGGCCTTCGATGTGAAAATGGGGAATGCCATGCTCCCGCGCATAAACGGCGATTTTCCAGTTCGAGCCGCGATGAACCGTGACCATGGAGATGGTAGTGCAATGGTTGCATTATGTCAACATCGCGCCTGACATTATCGGGGAGATATCTGGTTCCTGTGCCGGGAGTGTATCGAACTGTCGGTCGGGGTCAGCGCCACGGCCCGGTCCGCAGCCCGGCTTATCCCGGATTATCTGCTCATGAGTACGTGACTCCGCGTAACAATGTGGTACGCGGGTCTGAGTTCCCCTGCGCTGATGAGTTGCAGATAGGGTGCATGGACGAATGTTCACCCGCCGATGGCCGCACCGTCGGGCGTTGCAGCCACCCGCAGGCGATCGCTGGTCCAGGCGCCGATAGGCAGCTGGTGAATTCCGTTGTCTGTCATCCCGCGGCGCCGGCGCCTCTCCAGCCGATCTCGGCGAGTGTCCAAAGTCCGCTTTTTTCGGAAAGCTCACATTGACGCGCCACTATGATCTAGCCTAGGCTAGGCTATTAGCTTTGGGAGGCACGAACGATGGCGCACCGAGTCTGGAGCGTGTCCGACGCCAAAACCAAGCTTTCGGAAATCCTGCGGCGTGCGCGGGTCGGAGAAGCGCAGGTAATCGGCACGCAGGATCCCTGCGTCGTTCTTTCGATGACAGACTTTGCCGATCTGGAGCGCAAGGCAGGACAGGTGCATCTCGGCCGCTGGCTCGTCGAGCACACACCGAAAGTCGAATTCGAAGCGCCGGAGCGCAAGGCCCGCGACCGCAATCTCTTCAAGGGCTGAGCCGGAATGGCACCTTTCGTTATCGACACGAACATCGTTTCCGAATTGACACGTCCGGCGCCGCATCCGGCCGTGGTGGCATTTCTGAACCAGAATTCCGATCTGCTCCTGAGCGTGATCGTGTTCCACGAGCTGGAGTTCGGCGTCCAGTGCGCGCGCGACACGGACCGCCGCGCCAAACTGCAGGCATTTGCGATCATGCTGCGCAACCGGTTCGAAGGGCGGATCGTCGATGTCGATTTTCCGATTGCCGAGACGGCGGGCAAACTACGGGCCATTGGGAAGACAAAGGGCCGTCCTCTGGCCGAACTTGACGCGTTCATTGCGGCGACAGCCATGGTGAAGAGCGCCACGCTCGTTACCCGCAATACGAAGGATTTTGCGCAGCTCGAAATTTCTTTGCTCAATCCGTGGGAATCGCCAGAGTAGCAGCGCGCAGCCCGCGAATCCATGGTGACGTGAATGGTTTCTTCCATACCGTCTGTTTCGGCCACCTATGCCCGCAATGTCAGCTCCACCAGAATCAATGCGCTTGTTTATGGGGGCGGGCTCGCAGCGTTCGGGGCCGGCATTCACCTGCTCGGTGAAATCAGGGATCGGCTCACCAGAGGGGGCTAAAATTCAAACTGTAACAGTGCCGGCGGGCCCGCGCGCAACACCGGCGTCCGGCCGCCTGCACCATGGCCGACATCCAAGGCGTAGCTCATAGCCGAATGCAGCTGCCGGCGCCATCGCCGCTCCATGCTCAAATCGAGGAAATGCCAACCGGATCGAAAAACTCCGATCGCAAGGAAATCCGATGGGTGGACAAGTGCTGGCGCTCGAAACCGGATTCGGGTAAGAAACAGGGTCCGGGATCGGCCAAAGACTGAGCGCGGCGGAATTTCGCGGCGCTGTCACAATTGGGGGAGACGATGAAAACCATTTGCATTGCACTGCTGGCGGGGATTGCTGCATGCGCCTTCGTTCAGCCGGTATTGGCGGCGAAGTCCGACATATTCACGGAACAGATTCTCCATTCTTTTTGCAGCCTGGAGAATTGTGCGGATGGAAAGTCGCCCTACGCCGGTTTGATC
Source organism: Rhizomicrobium sp. (assembly GCA_035502355.1). GTDB lineage: Bacteria > Pseudomonadota > Alphaproteobacteria > Micropepsales > Micropepsaceae > Rhizomicrobium. The sequence continues at coordinate 10,476 of DATJUM010000161.1, forward strand.
GACGTCAAGGGCACATTATACAGTACAACACCTGCGGGCGGTGCTTCCAACTACGGAACAGTCTTCTCGATCGACCCAAATACCGGCACGGAGACTGTGGTCTATTCGTTTTGTAGCCAGCAGAATTGCACAGACGGCGCAGCCCCTGTTGCCGGTCTGATCGATGTTGACGGTATTCTGTACGGAACGACCGAGGGCGGCGGCGCCCACAGTGGCGGCACGGTGTTTTCACTCGACCTCGCGACCGGCACCGAGACAGTTCTTTACTCGTTTTGCAGCGGACAGGGCTGCCTCGACGGCGAATATCCAGAAGCCAACCTGGTCGACGTGAACAAAAATTTGTATGGAACTACGGCATACGGCGGGTCCTATGGCTCTGGCGCGCTGTTTATGCTCAACCGGACTACCGGTGCGGAGAAGCTGCTCTACTCCTTTCCCATTTACGCCACCCCCCTGGCCGGGCTAATCGACGTGGACGGCACCCTGTATGGAACGACCTCTGACTATGGGCACTGCTACCCCTCTGGCTGTGGTTCTGTTTTCTCCTTCAATCTCATGAGCGGCGCTGTAACTTTTCTTCATAAATTCGGCCGCCGCGAGTATGGCAGGGAGCCGATGGCCGGGCTGATCGACATAAACGGTATTCTGTACGGAACAACTACCAGCGGAGGTAATCGCTGTGACTGCGGTACGGTGTTCTCTCTTGACCCGGCAACCGGCGCGGAGACCGTGCTTCACGCCTTCGCCGATGGCCCCGACGGCGACGGCCCGCTAGCAGGATTGACCGATGTCAACGGCGTACTGTACGGGACGACGTATGCAGGTGGCCCTTCCAGACACATCACCGGCGGCACGGTGTTCTCTCTTGACCTCACAACCGGCGCAGAGTCGGTGGTGTACGATTTCTGCGCCCGGCGGCGCGGCTGCGGCGGTTTCTATCCCCGGGCGGGCCTGATCGACGTCAAGGGTAAGCTCTATGGGACGACAACTTCTGGAGGTACTTCTGACGGGGGAACGGTGTTCGTACTCAAGGCGAAGCGCTAGCGAACTGCTGCATGCGGACGGCGCTGACCTTTGGTGTCCTGCCGTGTGAACCGCAGAGACGCAAAGACACAGAGGAGATCACAGGCGAGCCCCCCAGACGCGCTTTAGCCATCACCTTGCGATTCAGCCGAACGGAATCAAGAACAACCATCCAGACCACCCGGCTGGCGCGCTGGCAGGCTGAGGCGCTTGCCGAACGCGATGACGCCGTTTTCCGCTCGTTTGCCGAGCGGACGCAGCGGGCGATCTTCGAGCGGCCGTGCCGCGAGGGCGAGCAAACGGTTGCGCCGTTGACGGCGGAGGCCGGCGTCAGAATCTTTTCTCCGTGACCTCATGGCTTGATCGAGAACACCGCTCCGCAACCGGCGTCGAAGCAGTCCCTGCCCTGGAAGTTTTCGCCGCCGTAAAAAACCGTGCCGTACAGCGTGCCTTTGACATCGATCAGCCCAGTCTCCGGACTTCGGCCGTCAGTGCATTCCTGCTCGTCGCAAAACGAATGCAGGACCGCCTCCGCGCCAGTATTCGGGTCGACCGAGAACACGGTGCCGCAGCCGCCGAAATTCTTGCAACAGATTGCCGGCTCGCACGTATCCCCGCCCGCATAGGTCGTGCCGTATAGCATGTCCTTGACATCGATCAGACCGGCAGAAGGGCGGGCGCCGTCGATGCATTGGTTCTGGCTGCAAAAAGAATAAAGCACCGTCTCTGCACCGGTCGCCGGGTCGACCGAGAAAACCGTGCCGCAGCCGGGATCGCAGCTGGTATTGCCGCCTCCTGCGCTCGTCGTCCCATATAGCGTGCCGTTGACGCTGATCAGGCCCGCATCGGGGTATTTGCCGTCGGTGCAGTTCTCCTGACTGCAGAAGGCGTGAAGCACCGTCTCCGCGCCCGTTATCGGGTCAAGCGAAAACACCGTGCCGCCGCCGCCGGAGCCACCCGAAAATGTTGTGCCGTACAGCGTCCCCTTCACGGCGATCAAACCCGCCTCGGGGACCTCGCCGTCGGCGCAATTGCTCTGCCCGCAGAACGAATAAATCACCTTTTCCGCGCCGGTCTTCGGGTCGATCGAAAACGCCGTGCCGCAGCCGGACCTGCAACTCGTGTTGCCGCCTCCGGACGTCGTTCCGTACAGCGTGCCTTTCGCATCAATCAGGCCTGCCTCGGGGATCCCGCCGTCCGTGCAATGGCTCCGGCTGCAGAACGAATAAATCACCTTTTCCGCGCCGGTGGCCGGGTCGAGCGAGAACACCGTGCCGCAGCCGGACATGCAGCCCGCGTTGCCGCCTGCGGAGGTTGTGCCGTACAGCGTGCCCTTGACATCAATCATACCGGCCGGAGGATATGCACCGTCCGCGCAGCCGCTCAGGCTGCAGAAGGAATAGATCACCGTCTCGGCGCCAGTCTTCGGGTCGACCGAGACCACCGTGCCGCAGCCGTCGATACTTTCGCTGCTTTGACAGTTTTCCCCGCCCTCGTAAGTCGTGCTGTAGAACGTGCCATCGACATCAACCAGATTGCCGCCGGCCAGGGCACCGTCCGTGCAGTCGTATTGACTGCAGAAGGAATACAGGACCTTCTCCGCAGCAGCTTCGGCGGACGACATGCAGGAAACAACGATGCAGGCAGCAGCACCGGCAAAGAGACCAACAGACAGACGTTCCATGGGTGTCCCCCCTCGGTCAAACGCCGGCAAGAATGGCACACAGCCATCGCCCGGCGCAACCGGCGGGGCGCTGACGCTGGCGCTGGATTTGCTCCGGGAAGAGCCCGCGTTTCAGGATTTCGTGCTGGCGCACGGGCTGCTCCACCATCGCGTTCCCAATCACGACGGGCGCCTGTTTAGAACGCTGATGACGCTGTATGTACCCGATTGGCGACGGCATGAAATAGCCACGCGACGATGGCGGCGAGTGTCCCGTATGACTTCACAGCCAGTTCCCCCAGCGAATCAGTTCCGATATCCCATTAGCTGAATTGACCGGGGGGCAACCGCGCTATAGTGAAACAGGTATTGGCAATACTGTCACGATTGGGGAATAAAGATGAAAACAGTTTCCGTTGGGTTGTTGGCCGGCATTGTTGGCTGCGCACTCGTCCAGCCCGGTTCGGCCGCCGAGACCGGCACATACAAGGAACAGATCCTTCATTCCTTCGCTGGAGGCACAGACGGCGCGAAGCCTGTAGCCGGCCTGATCGATGTGCATGGCGTGCTGTACGGCACGACAGGTTCTGGTGGCACAGGCTGCTCCGGCCACGGTTGCGGCACGATGTTTGCGATTGACCCGAGCACCGGGACGGAGACGGTGCTTTATTCCTTTTGCAGTTTGCAGAATTGCGCGGACGGCTCGTACCCCTATGCCGGCCTGATCGATGTAGGCGGAACGCTTTATGGGACGACTGCGGGAGGCGGGGGCACGGGCTGCTCCGGTCCCGGTTGCGGCACGGTGTTTTCCATCGACCCCGGTACGGGCGCGGAGACGGTGCTCCATTCCTTCAACGGAGGTCGGGACGGCTCGGACCCTGTAGCCGGCCTGATCGATGTGAAAGGAAAACTGTACGGCACGACCGTCTTTGGCGGCGGCAGGGGCTGCTACGAACCGGGGTGCGGGACGGTGTTTATGGTCGACCGGAAAAGCGGCGCAGAGAAGGTACTTTATTCCTTTTGCAGTCAGAAACATTGTGCGGACGGCTCGGAACCCAATGGCGGACTGATCGCCGTGGGCGGTCTGTTTTATGGGACCACGAGCGAGGGCGGGGCCTCCGGTGCCGGCACGGTGTTCTCGATCGACCCAAACACCCGTGCCGAGACGGTGCTTTATTCGTTTTGCAGCCAGCAATCCTGTCCGGACGGATCGAGTCCCGATGCCGGGCTGATCGATGTGAACGGCCTGCTTTATGGAACGACGGAACTGGGAGGCGACGGCAGCGGTACAGTGTTCTCGATCGACCCGACGACCGGTGCCGAAACTGTGCTCCATTCCTTTGACGGCAGCGCGGACGGCTCAAATCCTTTTGCTGGATTGATCGATGTAAACGGTGTGCTTTACGGGACGACCGCAGAGGGCGGCACTTCCTTCAGGGACTCCAACGGCGGCACGGTGTTCTCGGTCAACCCTACGACCGGCGCCGAAACCGTGCTGTATTCGTTTTGCGCCGGCCATCGCACTTGTCCAGGCGACGGCACTCACCCCTTTGCCGGCTTGATCGATATTCATGGCGGCCTTTATGGGACAACCCAGGCTGGCGGTGCTGATGGATACGGCACGGTGTTCGAACTCAAGGAGAAGCGCCGCTAGGCGCGCGGTGGGCCCGTGACCGCGGACACTGCTTCCCTTCCCGAAGGCCCTGGATTGTGCTATCCTGCGGCAGGTTTCGCACTACTGTCACAACCGGGGATAAGCATGAAAACCATATCCGTTGCCGCGTTCGCCGCGATCGTTTGCGCCTTCGCCCAGCCGGCAGCGGCGCAAGCCGGCACATTCAAGGAGCAGGTGCTTTATTCCTTCTGCACCGAGCTGGGTTGTACAGACGGCCAAAACCCTTACGCCGGCGTGATCGATGTAAAGGGCACGCTCTACGGCACAACGGTTAACGGCGGCGAAGAAGAAGATACGGGTACGGTGTTCTCAATCAACCTCAGCACTGGCGCCGAGACAGTGGTCCATGCCTTCACGGGTGATCGCGTGGACGGCTACGGTCCCGAAGCCGGTCTGATCGACGTGAATGGAACACTGTACGGAACAACCTGTTGCGGCGGAACTTTCGGCGGCGGCATTTTGTTCGCGCTCAACCCGAACACAGGCGCAGAGACGGTGTTATATTCCTTTTGCAGCCGATATAAGAGAAGAGATTGCGAGGATGG
>DATJUM010000162.1:0-16395 GCA_035502355.1 Rhizomicrobium sp.
CCATCAACGGGACGGCGGCGTGGGTCTGCATAATGGCGGCTCCTCGATCCCTGCAAGCTCGTACAATCAGTGCACGTCAGGCTGATTACCCGAGCAATCGGCCTGGCCTGTAATTCTGTAACATGTGATAGATCAGCCGCCAATCGCGAGTCTAGAGTAGGGAAACAGCATTCCGCCCGTCGGTACCGGTGTAAAGAATACGTGCTTGATATCGACCGGCGATGGGGATTGGCAGTATGGGACGCGGCTCTTCTCCCGGATGCGAACGTCACACGCTGCACATAGCAAAGTCCTGCGAGAGTCTGGTTCTCTGGCGATCCTCAGTTGAGAGCACAGGTCGTGGACTCCTCTTGTGGGCTGGTCCGGCAAATATTCAATTCGACCGTTCGATGGCCTTGGGTAAAGCTCCAAGATAAATGGCAGGGTGGAGGCTCTCGCATTGTTTTGCATGCCCATTCTATCAGAGGGAGTCCAATGCGAGGAACTGGGGAATAAAGTGCGCGCGGATTAGGACCAACACCCAAGAATTCTCATTTTTATTCTCTCCGGTGCACGATAGCAGCAACGGTAATATTGCCGCTGGTAATTCTCACTCGTCGTAAGGCACAGCGGGCGACGGACAGGTTTTGACCCGCGGCGGATGCACGTTCTGCCCGCCGCTAAGCCAGCATTCGTCGAAGACGGAGCAGTAGCAGACGCGATAAGTGATCTTGCCGCGTGCGGCGCCAAGGGCACGATAGAGTGCCGCATTGTCGGCCGTGGGCACATACCTGATGATCGGAACCGCCTCCCCCGCCCGCAACACCGTGCCCGCGGCCATGCTCGTGCTCAGGGCATGTGACGTATCGGGAGACCCGCCGGATCGACCCGTGCTGCGCCCAAACCCGCAACAGGCTTTCAGAAGATCCATTGCGCCACGATACGGTTTTCCTTTCCAGAACACTTCCAGGGTCTCGATCTTCGCCGGGCCGATACCCGCATTGGAGATGTTCAGCGACAGCATGGGTCGACCATCGGGATCATGCGCGCTGTTGTAGATTCGCACGAACGGCCACGCGGCTTCCGAGACAAGCTGACGGTTGGTGTTCTCCGTGTCGATCGCGATCCAGAGCGAAATGACAGAGATGATGACGGCAAAGACCGAGGGGACGGTTTCCGTCCAGTGGCGCTTCACGCGCCGTGGCCGGGAAGGCGGCGACAGGGGAAGTTCTGCGTCGGAATGCGAATTGTCGTCGGTCAAATAATCCTCACCCTGTTTCAGACAACGACTTCAGCTCGATACCGGGATACCAACCGCTCCTGGCGAGGAAGGTGTGTGGATCCTTCATCTCAATGATGTCGCGCAGAGCTTCGCGCTTGTCGGCGGCGCGCGCATAGTAGGATTTCACGATGCGATAGCCGACCCAGTAACCGAGATTGCCTGGCTTGGTCAGTGTGCCGTTATCGATCCATTGCGACCGGTCGGTCTTGTCCTCGTCGGCGACGAACTGTGTCTCGATGGGCTTGTCGCGCGAATCATCCTTTGGGGCGAAGTCCGAGTGGAACGCGGTCTCTCCGTCGATCAGCGTGGCGGTGAACTCGGCCGCGCCTTCGATCAGCGACGATTCCAGCACCGTGGGCTTCGGATCGTTGTAAAGCGCGGGCGACTGCAGCGCCTGCTGCACATGGATGTATTCGTGGGCAATCGTGTGCACGAACCGGACTTCGAGGTTGGGATTGGCGAAGGTGGCCGCGCAAAGCGCCTCCAGACCGATCATGACGCCGGTGGAATCCCCGACACCCGCGGGTTTCCCACGGCTGACCATGATCGTCACAGGCGGAAATACCGCCTTGGGATAAAGACGGCCCAATTGACGCAGGGCCACAGCCACGCGCTCGCGCACGCGGGGCAGCACCGCCATGCAGCGCCTCGCATCCGCAAAGATCTGCGGTTGCGAGGCCAGGGCTTGCGCGATTCGTACGCCGGTGACCCTTCGTATCTGGGCGAGATGATGAAGACCTGGCGAACCCGGATCGAGATAATCGCGCTGAAGCTGATCGGCGGTCGGATGGCCACTGGCGGCGTCATAGACCTGATAGAACCGCGCGACATCGTCGATCCGGATAATAGGGCCGTCGGCCGGGAGGGCATCTGTCGGCGTTTCACTACATGCCGCGAGTGAAATCGCAGCGCACAGCATTGGGCCGACGGCAGCCCTGATCCCAATCATGCCGGCGAAGCTATGCGGCGGGTGGGGGCGCGGCATTTGTACATGCGGTCGCATGGAGGGGAGCCTACCTCTACTACTGCTCTGACCCTGCATTCACGGCAGGTGAAAATTCGGTGACAGGAGTGGCGTTTTCGTGCCCAACGACCGCTCGAACCTGACGAGATCATATTACGCCCATGAAAACAGAATATTCGTCGCGGCAGACACCTGCCTCGGACGAGACGATAGCATAGCTCAATTTCCCCGTCGGGGTAACACCGGGGCTACGAATTTACGACCCGGAGACTCCCCGGACGCCTCTGTTCGGCCAAGAGCGGCCGTTCCACCCTCCCGACCGACACTTAATGCGGGAATGGCGCACCGGGCCGGATGAAAATGGGAGCGGGCTTCCAGTTGCGATTCGTCACAAATCGGAGCGCGAACGGTTGTTCATTTGGAGCCGACAGCATATACTGCTATCCACCTACCAGGTATTTTTTGGTTGGAGAAGGCCCGCCTAATCGGGAATTCGCGCCTTCATGATTTTATGGGTGAATGGACGGCCAAGTAGCGCGTTCGGATATTGGGCACAGGATATCTTTCGTCAGGCGGGTCTGAGCGGGAGGCAAGAACATGAAAGCCATCTGCACCGGTCTGATTGCCGGCACGGTTTGTTATATGTTCATCCTGCAGCTTCAGGCAGTCTCTGCCAATCCAAGCAGCGAGAGGGTGCTCTATTCCTTTTGCCCGAAGGGAGGGTTCCACTGCTCTGATGGTGCCAGCCCCGAAAGCAGCCTGATTAACGTGAATGGTACGCTGTATGGCACGACCTATGGCGGCGGCAACAGCGAAAGCGGCGTAATTTTTGCGCTGCGTGCAGGCACGGACAGGGAGGATGTGCTCCACTCCTTCGGCGACGGCAATGACGGCCTCAATCCGATGGGCGGCGTGATCTATGTGAAGGGCAGCCTGTACGGGACCGCGTATTCTGGCGGCGGGCACGGCGCCGGAGCCTTATTTGCGCTGGACCTGACCACAGATGCGGAGGCGACGGAATATGGCTTCTGCGGTGAGGAGTTTTGCCTGGATGGCGAGGGTCCCGAAGGCGGCCTGATCAAAACGAAAGGCACGTTGTATGGAATGACGAGTGCAGGTGGTGCGGTGGGAAATGGCACGATCTTCTCCTACGACATGAAGACCGGAACGGAAACCGTGATCCTTTCTTTCGTCGGCAGGAATGGGTCCGATCCGCAGGCCGGGCTGCTGGATATCGATGGCAGGCTGTATGGCACGACCTCTGGTGGCGGCACCCATGGCTGCGGCACGGTCTTTTCGTTCGACCCCGACGCGGGTGAAACCGTGCTTCACTCGTTCGGCTGCGGCACCGATGGCGCATTTCCCAAGTCGGGCCTGATCGAGGTAAACGGCACGCTGTATGGTACAGCGTGGAGCGGCGGGGTGCGCGGTTGCGCCAGCGGCACTGGATGCGGGACGGTTTTCTCGGTCAATGCGTCCACAGGCGCCGAGGCGGTGCTCCACGCGTTCGACAACACAGATGGTCAGTGGCCAACAGCCGGACTGATCGACGTGAAGGGCGTGCTCTACGGCACAACCTCCTTTGGCGGCGCCTATACGAGTTGCGGCGACGGCGCCGGCTGCGGCACGGTCTTCGCCATCGATCCACATACCGGTCAGGAAACGGTGGTCTACTCCTTCGGCGGCACCGATGGTGCCACCCCGGTAGGCGGTCTGATCAATGTGAACGGTCTGCTTTACGGCACGACATCTGCCGGCGGCGCTTACGGATACGGGACAGTTTTCATGCTCATACCCGTTGCCCCCGCGTGAAGTAACACGGGGGGACGACCATGCGACCGCGACACTCCCCTGACGCCGCACGGCATTCTGTTCACCCCCAGACTCCTGGCGCTTTCGTGCGTTGCGCGATGGGGCCATGCGTAATGCCAGTAAGTGCGTGCGACGCGCCGAGCATTCTTCCAGAGACGCAGTGGGTAGTAACCGCTGTGCCGGAGGGCAGGATCAAAGATATTATTTCAATGTTTCCTTGCCGCGGCGGGTCAGGGCGGCGGGGAGTTCGACGTAGAACTCGCGGGCCCTGGCGAGGATGGCGTCCTGCCGCGCGGCTTCGGCATCTTCGCGGGTCGCAAACATTTCACCCGCGAACAGGAAACGCGACACCGGCGCGCCGGTGCGTTCGTCGGACACGGCGATTTCGGTAATGACATCGACCTGCTCTTCCGCAAGCCGGATCGTATGCTTGTAATGCGCATTGCGGTCCTGCCGGTCGCGGATGGCCTCTCTGATGCGTGCCGTATTGCGGGCGTCGAAGCGCGCCAGCGCCGCCAGGATCAGGTGATGGAAGCGATAGGCAAGGATCGCCGCCAGAACCAGTCCCGCCGTTGCGTAAAGCCCGTGCATGTCTTTCACCCCGCCCCGGCGCGGGCGACGTCGCTCACGGCCGACGATCGCGCGCGCCGAAGATAATCGCGGCTCTGCATCTCCAAAAGGCGTGAGGCGGTGCGTCGGAAGCTGCCCATGTCGTCCTCTCCCGCAAAGAGCGATTTCGGCGCTGCGGCGGCGGAACAGATCAGCTTCACGCCTTCGTCGTACAGCGTGTCGATCAGGACAGTAAAACGCCGGGTTTGATCGCGCCGCAACGGTCCCAGCTCCGGAATACGGTCGATCACGAGGTAATCGTAGTTGCGGGCAATTGCCAGATAATCGGCCGCCGCGAGCGGCCGCCCGCAGATCTGATCGAAGGAAAACCGCGCTGCATGCTCCGTGGCGCAGGGAATGGCGAGCGTGCGGCCGAGCACGGTGAGTTTCGCGGCTGCGGGACGCGCATCATCCGTCAGACGCGACCAGGCCCGGTCGAGTGCCGCGTCGGCGTCCGGTCCGAGCGGCGTGACGTACAAATCGAGCCCCGCGATCCGGCCCAACCGGTAATCCGGGCCGCTGCCCAGCTCTACCACATCAAGCTTCTCCTCGATCAGGGCAATGAAGGGCAGAAAGAGCTGGCGGTTGAGACCGCCTTCATAGAGACGCTGCGGCGGCGTGTTGGAGGTGGCGACGATAACCACGCCCAACGCAACAAGCTGCTCAAACAGCCGGCCGAGAATCATCGCATCGGCGACGTCCTCGACCTGGAATTCGTCGAAACAGAGCAGCCGTGCCCCAGCAGCAATGGCACGGGCAACCGGCGGAATGGGATCGTCGCCCGCGTCACGAACGAATTCGGGCCGGCGCGCACGCGCCTGGGGATCAAGCCCCCGCCATTCGTGAAGGCGCGCATGAGTTTCAACCATGAAGGCATTGAAATGCACGCGCCGCTTGGGTGCAATTTCGGCACGCGTGAAGAAGCGGTCCGTCAGCATCGTCTTGCCGCGGCCAACATCGCCCCAGAGATAAATGCCCCGTGGCGGCGAAACCTGACGGCCGAATAGACGCGGCCGGCCCGGGCGCCAGTTCCGGAGTGCACTCGCAAGCGCTTCCAGTTTCTGCGCGACGGATCGCTGGGCCGCGTCGAGGATCGGTTCTTTCATGATTGCCGTCGGCGGTGGTCGGATTCGACTTGTGCCCTGGACGCGCGCGCGTCAGCCCTCTTCGAAATCCTTTGCGAACGCGGCGCGCGTTTCTGCGAAAGGCACAGCCAGCCAACAGCAGCTGTTCATACAAACTGGCCGGCCAGCCAGGAACGGTGCTGTGCCCATACGCCACGCCATAAGGTACGCAGCGGCGGCGATGCAAACCATCGCCCCAGCCAGGGGCGCAGCATGAGAAGCAGAAGCGCGGGCTTTACGGCGACAGGGGAAAAATGCGCCCGTATAAGCAAGGTGCGTGAAGCCAGAAGATGGCGGATCTTGCGATCCTGGTTTCTCTCCGTGCCGCTTCCGGAATGGATGATTCTTGGGTGCGGCGAAAAGAAAGGCACGTATCCGAGCTTCCGCGCCCGGAGACAGAAATCCTCATCTTCACCATACATAAAAAACGCGGGTGAAAATCCCCCAAGGCGATCCCAGAGCGCGCGCTGCACAAGCATGAACGAGCCGCAGATGACATCCACGCATCTTTCATCGTCGCGGCCCCAGCCACCATACCCCATGGCGGCAAATGGTCTCGAATTCGGAAATCGGGTGTCGAGCGCAACGGCGTTGCAGAAAAGGCGCCACAGATCAGGGCGGCGGCGACAAGAGGTGGGATTGATACGACCGTCCTCAAACAGCGTCTGGCCGCCCCAAATTCCGGCTTGTGGCTGGCGCCTGGCAAATTCCAGCATGTGGCCAAGAGTCCCCTCCAGCACAACCGTGTCGGGATTGAGGAACAGGAGGTACTCGCCCTTTGCGACATCAGCAGCGAGATTCGCGGCGGCAGCAAATCCGGTGTTTGCGACCTGGGGCAGGACACGAAAACCCGGATAGGCCGACGCCATTTCCTCGGCCAGGCCGATCTCGGGTCCGTTGTCAACGACGACTACCTCGGCATCAGCATGCCCGATTTCACGCGCAACCGATTCCAAGGCACGCATGGTCAGCTCTCGCGCGCCGAAAGTGACGATAATCACCGACACCTCGACGGGCACGGAATGCGCAGGAATGGCTTTGAGACCAATCATCCCGAATCAATATCCAGATAGCTGCGTGTCCTGAGGCCCAGCCAGTAATCGAAGATACTTCCGAGGTCCAGTGCAATGCCGCCGCGTTCGCGCGCAATACTCACCAAAATCTTGCCGGGATAACCGGCACCAATCAGCACAAGCCGGCCGCGTGGGAGGTCTCCAATTCTTTCGATGACCGAATCGAGCATCTCGGGAAGCATTATGCTTTCCGAAGCAGCTTTCGCGACGAACGGCCCCGAAACCCTGTCAGGCGGCAGTATCAAACTTGCTGCGACGCGCACACCAAAGCGCGTGCCCATCAGATCGGCCAATCCCGGATGACAGGAAATGAAAACAACATCACCGACGTCGTCCAGAAGCTCTTCATAGCAGTTCCAAATCGCGAGATCCTGGTGCAAATGGCAGGACGTGAAAATCGGAGCCGGCAGCCCCGGAGAACGCAAATCGGAAAATCGCTCCGCGCAATAGAGCAGCGAACGCAATCCACGGCCCGTCAGTGAATGTACCAGTGCATCGGCTGCCTCGAGACGAAGTTCGCGCAGCAATCGCGCCACTGTCGGAATGCCGATGCAATCGGCGTCCCAGATTGCTCGCGCCACCGCTGGCGCCAGCCGCATCCGTAAGGCAGGTGCCAGAGATTTGCCCCACCAGATACGTTCCCGCTCGCGGGCGTCCGGTCTTGCGTGTGCTGCTAGCCCTGGTTCGTAGGGCAGGCAGGCGGCTTCGCCGTCGCCGGCGCGGACGAAGGCGAATGGCTGGCGCGAAGCGAGCCGGTTTCGAACCAGCGAAACAAATCCTCGGCATTGCGCAGATGATACGTCGGTGTCGAAAAGACAACCTGGCAGGGCGTCTTCCATCCGCGCTTCGAATGCGGCTTGGCGGAAAAGCAGCTGCTTCGGTTCCCTCGGAACCGCCGAGCGTTGGAGCATGCGGAGAAACTGTTGGCGATGGAATCGTGTGTGGTCTACGTCTCTGGCGGCCCGTGGAAAATGCGCAAATATGAGGCGACTCAGGCGCAAGGCCGCAATGCGGTAGCCTCTCGTTCCTCGAAGACTGGCCAGAAACGCCCGAACGCGCCGGCGAAGTCCGATGAAACTTTGCGCGCGCAGATCAACGAACGTCAGACCGATAACGAAGCGGCAATCGGCCACGACCGTCTTGCGGGTCTCGACAAGCGCCGCCAAGCCGGCTTCCGCTTCGGCAATCCTGCCGGCGCAAAGCGCCGCATGCACTTTGGCTCGGATGAAGGCTGAATCCGACGGATAACGTGTTGCAGCCTCGTCCCAAAAATCCGTGTGATCCGCGTGACGGTGGGCTATTCCAGCGAGCCAGCCTTGAACATAAAGGCTGCGTCGACGATCAAGCCAGACCAGGGCGCGGACCAAACTTTCAGCGGTTCCGGAGCGGATCGCCCAATACGAAAATCTGCGCAATCCGCGAAGCAAGAAAATTGGCGTCCTGAACCGTCTGTCGCGGGGCGTGGCGGCCTCGGGCGCCGAATCCGGGACTGTCGCGCGCAGGTTCGTCTCCCGCCCCCGAGGCAGCAAGGCAGAGCGCATCGGGTTCGCGATCGAGGGGCGCACGCGTACCCTTTGCTTTTCCAGTTGCAACCTAGGTGGCCGCTTTACACGATGCAATCCGCCGGAAAATGATTATCCTTGGAGGGGTAAGCCTTTCCCGCCGGGCGGGATCGCAGGGCGGCGCCCGAGCAGAGGAAGTTGGATTGGCACAGGTCCAGGGTATCCCGTCTGCATCCAGGCATCCGAGGCAGATAGTCACGATCGTGGGAGCGCGCCCGCAATTTGTGAAGGCGTTCCCGCTTTCGCGCGAATTTCGCCTGCATGACGCATTTGACGAGATACTGGTGCATACGGGACAGCACTTCGACTGGAACATGTCGGACGTGTTCTTCGCCGAGCTCGGACTTGAGGCTCCCCGGTACAACCTGAACATTCACGGCGGCAGCCACGGTACCATGACCGGCCGCATGCTGCACGCGATCGAAGAAATCGTGAATTCGGAGCGTCCGGCAGGCGTTCTGGTCTATGGAGACACGAACTCCACGCTTGCCGGCGCGCTCGCGGCAGCGAAATGCGGCGTGCCGGTAATCCATATTGAAGCGGGCCTGCGGTCGTATAACCGACGTATGCCGGAAGAGGTGAATCGTGTGGTGGTCGATCACCTGAGTTCATTTCTTCTTTGTCCGACCTTGCGGGCAGTCGGGAATCTGACACGCGAAGGCATCACATCGGGCGTGCATCGTGTGGGCGATCTGATGTTCGACGCCGTCAAGATCGCGACGCCTTTGGCCACGCAGCACTCGGGAATTCTCGAGCGTCTCGGGCTCAGGGAGCGATCCTACGCCGTAGCTACATTTCATCGGCAAGAAAATCTTGCGAACCGATCGCGAATGGCCGCTATCGTCACCTATTTGCGCGATCAGTCGCAGGCGATGCCTCTGATCGTCCCCCTACATCCGCGTACGCGTGACGCCCTCGAGAATGCTTCGCTCGATTTTGGGTCCGACGCGATTACGACCATCGCCCCCCTCGGTTATCTCGACATGTGTCTCCTGGTTCACGCAGCGGCAATGGTCTTCACGGATTCGGGCGGGTTGCAGCGCGAAGCCTATTTCCACCGCGTGCCCTGCGTGACCTTACGGGATGAAACCGAATGGGTGGAAACCGTAGAGTGTGGATGGAATCGCTTCTGGACTTCCGCAGATTTCCTGCCCCGACGCGAAATTCCCGAACTCGAAAAAGAAAATACGGCAGAAGCAATTTTTCATCTGCTGGACAGGGAACTCGCCTGAAGGCTGCCCGGCACGGTCACTCCACCATAAAATGCGCAGGCCGGGACCACTAAGCCCGGCGGTGGTCGCGAACGTTTGCCAGGAGCAGCTGCGCAATCATGAAAATGACAGAGGAAGCAATGAGAATAATAGCCTCGTCCACGAGGCGGTCGGGATCGGTCGTATCGGTCGGCAGATTGGGCGCGTCCACAGTGATTAGGAACGATTGTTGCTGATTGGCCAGACTCTGTGCCGTGACCAGCCCCTGCTGCGCGGCGCTGAGTTCCAGTTCCGCAACCGGGCGTTCATAAGGCTGCGCTGTCTCGACCGCCTTTATCGCCGCCGTAAGCTGATCCTTCGCGTACTTCAGGGTCGCCGTGCTCATGACCGCGTTCATGCCATTCACGAAATCCTGCGATGCCTTGATGACCGCCTTGCAGATCGTTTGCGCTCTTTGTGCATCGTAATCAAGCACATTGACGGTAATCAGGAGTGTCGTGGAATCTTGGTTGACGGTCACCATCTCTTGGTAGAAGGAAAGAAAATCCTCATCGCTGGCATCAGTATCCAGCCGCCAGAACGGACTGTGCTTGGGCGCAGAATACAGCTTGCGAAGATGAAACTGCTTCTCGAGAAGCTTGAGAATATCCGGCGACTGGATGTAGGCAACGACAGCGCCGCTCTGCGTGTTACCTGCCGTCGACCCGAACAGACTGCTGCCCATAATGGTGCTAAGACTCGAACTGGAGCTCGAGGAATTTTGCAGATCGACGACGGCCGAAGACTGGTAGAGCGAATCCGTGAACACATAGAGATAGACGAACCCGACAAGCCCGATGATCGGCACCACAGTCCAGAACGTAAATCTGCGACCGAGCCAGCCCAGGAACTGGCGCGCGCCATGCGCCATCTCGCCGACCGCCGGGGCCGGCCGGCCGGTAACGGGCAACGCCGCCTCCACAGCATTGGTGCGGAGTGTCCCGGGAGACGTATTCAGGGTACTGGGCAAAACCTGGCTACTCCCAAAATTCCGTGGTGATCATTCGATTTCATCCACAATGGCTGCTGCTGCGATGTCTAAATCTCCCGGGCCCTCAATCTCGTCCTCGCCTGCTTCGGCCTCCTTGGCGCCCTCTTCGGCGGCGGCCTTCTGCTTTTGGGCTGCTAGCAGCTGCTTGAAATACTCCATCCCTTCCGCCATTACGTCGAAATACCTAGCCTGCCCCGCCTCCAAGACATAGACGGAATCGCAACTCTTCTCGACCTCTTTGGGATTGGCAGTTGCCACCACGTAGCCGCAACCCTTCAACTTCTCGCCAACGATCTCTGCCGCACGCGCCTTGAAATCCTTGTCACATGGTGTCAGGGAGCCATCGAAAAGATAGGTGTCGAAATCAAGGCCTACACCTAGCCCGAACGCAAGCCTCGGCTTCACGAATTTGGGGCATTTCTGGAGCTGTACGTTAAGAAACTCCGCAATATCGGCCAATTCCGCGATTCTGCACGGTAAGGTCTTGTCCGCAATGCCGTAAAGCCTTGCCAAAAGACGGATGTTGCAGGCAACCGACGAGGAGCCGATAAAAATGGCTGACAAGGGGATCGGCCAGGATGTCCGGGACGTTCGCTCCACATTGCCCCGGTCGAGGTCTACTGTTCCGCACATCGCCCGCAGCAGAGTTGTCTTTCCCGATTTCGGAAGACCCAGAATTCCGACATGCGCTCCATCCGGTACCTCAAGAGACAGGCGCTTGAGGACCGGCACTTGGGCACCCTGAAAGGAACCCGAGACGTGAATGTCGCTGAGCCGGATGCTCATGGCGGAAGCCTCCGCCTGGCATAGCGCTCGAGGAGCAGGGCAAAAAGAACCATTCCCGCCAACCATACTGCAACATAGGAGGGAGACCCCACCGGCGTGTGGTAAGAATAAAACCAGTAGGTACGCAGCAGTTCTTCAACGTGCAGCAGGGGATTCCATTCAAGATAGGGCCAGATGACAGGAGGGAACATCGTGATCTGAAAAATCACACCGGAAAAAATCATACTAAACCTCAGGAAGAAACCCGTGAACTTTCCGGCCGGGGCGTAAAGCCTTGAAAGTATCATCAGCAACAGACCGAACGCAGTTCCCATTATGGCCATGGTGAAAAAAAGCAGCATGATGCCCAACGGAACCCGCGGGAAAGCCGTGTCGTCATACCACTTTGCGCAAAATGCCAGGATGATGAATAGAATTGTGTAGGTCAAGAAGTTGCGCAATGCGGCCGCGAGCACCAGATCAAGTTCCGTAACGACCGGCAGTAGCAGGAGATTCTTCCCCTTGTTTATTGCCCCGGCCGGTAAGCTGTACGAGTGCACGAACAAGAACCAGGGTATCAAGCCCGACACCAGAAATGTGATGGGCGGCATACCGGGGGCGGACCAGCCTTTGATCGCCAGCTTCATTATAAGCAGACCGGCGAAGGCGAGAAAGATGTCAAAAAATACCCAGCCCAACCCATACACCAGATTGGTCTGCTGCGATTGCATCTCGCGAAGGGTCAGCGCGTGAACGACGCGTAACTGGATACCAAGGAGCCTTAACACCCTTTTTCGCCCCGACTTCAACGGTCAAGGCGCGCAATTTAGCGCGCATGCCGCGCGCCGCCAACCACAATCCTTGCCGACCGGCCGCGACAAGGATTAGCCTCCGGAGCCTATGCGAGCACGATACGATCACGCCCCTGCTCCACATTCCGCGTGGCATTGCGGGTGTCGATGATGAGATCGATGGCCCGAACGAGTTCGTCATACGCGACTCCATCATGATCGGTAACGATTAGCGCTGCATCAAATGACAGACGGAAACTCTCCGGCTCCCACGCGACTCCTCTTTGCCCCGCAAGTGCCGCGTGCGCCCTCGTCATCGGTATCTCCGGAATCCAAGGATCATGATACGCCACTTCTGCGCCCTGACTCTTCAAATCCTGCATGATGACGAGCGCGGGACTTTCGCGCAGGTCGTCGACATTTTTCTTATATGCGAGGCCCACAAGGAGAATACGCGCGCCGTTGAGACTTTTCTTTTTGCGCCCTGAAAGTGCGGCGGCCAGGGCGTTGACGACGGCATGGGGCTCTGCGGAATTGATCTCGCCGGCAAGCTCGATGAACCGCGTCGGTACCTCGAATTCCCGGGCTTTCCAGGTTAGGTAAAAAGGATCGATGGGGATGCAGTGGCCGCCCAAACCCGGCCCTGGATAAAATGGCATAAAGCCGAACGGCTTCGTGGAAGCCGCATCGATCACGGCCCAGATGTTGATCCCCATGCGCTCATAGATGTGCTTCAGCTCATTCACTAGGGCGATGTTTACGCAGCGAAAGATGTTTTCGGTCAGCTTTACCGCCTCGGCGGTCGCCGCCGTTGGCACGGCGACCACCCGATCGACCACCGCACCGTAATAGGCACCGGCCAGATCGCGACTTGCCTCGTCATCCGCGCCGACAATCTTGGGAATGTCGGACGTGCGGTAGGTCGGATTTCCGGGATCTTCTCGTTCTGGCGAAAATGCCAGAAAAAAATCGCGTCCCGCGACGAGACCGCTCTCCTCCAGAATGGGCTTCACCACCTCGGACGTGGTTCCTGGGTAGGTTGTGGACTCCAGGCACACGAGTTGGCCCGGCCTCAGAACCGCTGCCAAGGTATGTGAGGTGCTCTCCACAAAGGTCAGATCCGGTTCGCGGTAGCGGGTAAGAGGCGTCGGCACACAGACGAGCACTACGTCGGGCTGATCCAGATCCGCGCCGTCGCCCGTTGCGTGAAAACGGCCGCTTCCCCGCATGGTCAGGATATTCTCGTCCGGGATCGTCCGAATTCCAGACTTGCCGCTATTGAGCGTAGCAACCTTTGCAGCGTCGGTATCGAACCCGATCACCCGGAATCCCTTTCGATGGGCCGCAATGGCCAAGGGCTGCCCCACATAGCCCATGCCGATGATGCCGACGACGGCGTCCCTGTTCTCGATCTTCCGCCTGAGCTGGGCAATGTCGACGAAGCGCAGTTTTGGCGCCGCGGCCAGACTCATCGTTCTCTCCGTAGATCTTTTACTTGATCATGAATCGTTTAAGCAGCAAAGCGCACCGGGTCGAAGGATAACGCATACACACCAACGAGACATTAAGACTCGGGAATGAGCTCCCCGTCCTTAAGGGTATAGTGCTCACCCGTTCTCGGACAAACGAGTCGCGCATCAAGCCGTTCGCCGCTTCGGCCGACCCAGCCACGAAAACGCGCCGGTGAGCCCATTACCAGCGCATAGGCGCGCACGTCTCGCGTCACGACCGCTGCCGCGGCAACAAAGGCATACCGTCCGATAGTCGTCCCGCACACGATGGTCGCATTCGCCCCAAGCGAGGCACCCAGTCCGACGAGAGTGGGTTTGATCTCGCCCCTGCGGTCGACGAAAGCACGCGGATTGGAGACATTGGTAAAAACACAGCTTGGTCCGCAGAAGACGCCATCCTCCAGCGTGACACCCTCGTAAACCGAGACATTGTTCTGAATCTTGCAGCCGTTTCCAATCCTCACATTCGGGCCAATCATGACGTTTTGACCGATCACGCAACTTTCGCCGATGACGCTGCCCGTCAGGATATGTGAGAAATGCCAAATCCGGGTGCCGCGCCCTACGGAAACAGCCGGATCAATTATCGCCGTCTCATGCGCAAAATAATCAGGAGCTGACATTTGGAATGCCAAGAAGTGCTTCGAATCCTGTTCTGGCGGATCTAATCAAGAGCGACCAGCGCAGGCTCCACATGCTGCGATTTGCGACCGTTGAAACGGTTCGTCTCGGACCGTGGCCGTTGGGAACGCGGTGCAGTATGACGGCCGGATTTCATGGACCGGCTTGCGGCATCAAGTATGGAAAGAACGGATAAGGCCTCAGCCGAATCCGTGCGCGGCGTGATCCCGGTGCTGACGGCACAAAGAAAATGTGCGCATTCCTCATGCAGCGGTTCGCTCGGCTCGACCGAGAACCGGATGGGATCGGTGTTTACGGCCCATGGACGGCCGTCACGAAACACGATGTCGTGCCTGTATAGCAGAAGCTTGTCGGGCCAGTCTGCCCTGTCATCGAAAATAACAGTGGCATTGGAGCCGACAACTGTGAATTTCTGTTCCTTGTAAGGATTGAGCCACGAAACATGAACGCGCGCGGACGCGCCGCCCGCAAACTTCATGTGTATCGTCGCCATATCGAGGATGGATGGCGTAAGTATCGCGCTACCTTCAGCCCATACGCGCTTGGGCAATTCGCCCAGCAGCGCGAGGATCAGCGAAATGTCGTGTGGCGCGAACGACCATAGCACATCCTCCTCCGTGCGCAGCCGCCCGGGACTCTGCCGGCGCGCAAAGATACGCCGGATATGACCAAGTTTTCCCTCCCGCACCAACTCGATAAGCTTGAGAACGTGCGGATGGTAGCGCAGCAGATGCCCCACCATGAGAATGCGGGCTCTTTTGCGCGCTAACCGGGCCAAATCCCGGCCGTCGGAAACGTTTAGGGCAAGCGGCTTCTCGACGAAGACATGTTTGTCAGCTTTGAGCGCGCGGCGGACATGTTCACCGTGCAGGGACGCTGGCGAAGCCAGCGCTATTGCGTCGCAATGAGGGTCCTCGAGAACCTCGGCGAGCGACCTCGCCGGTACGCCGAAGTCGGTAGCAAGTTTCTGTGCGGCCCCGGGATTGGAATCACAAACCGCGTGGAGCGCACCGAGACGCGATAAATTTCGGGCAATATTCTTGCCCCAATGTCCACAACCAATGGTTGCAACTCGCGGCTTATGTCCGTTGAGGTTTCCCCCCCTTTTCATGGACCCCTACTTTGCCGCTCCACTCGCGCCTAGGAATCGTTAGCATGGTTTCTGGCACCGGTTCAATGCAGATCCTCCAAGCGATCCAGTGTGCCGGGTCCGGTTACTTTGCGCGTCTCAGAACTTCCAGTGTAAAAGCATCCAGCTCCGGAACCACATGCTGTCTGCTTTTCCAGACAAAACCTGCTTTGTCGCGCCAGAATTCGTTGCGGAAGGTCCAGCCGAGCTGCGGTGCGACGCAATCCTCGGCAACGTGAGTCGCATCGATGGAGACACCAATGATCGTGATCCTTTCAGGACCAAGATTTTGCACTGCACAATTTACGGCGATTCCGTAGCGGGACTGGTCGTAGAAGTCGTAAAGATAGGTCTTGCTGCCTGAGTTTCCGCCTGCCGAAGAGCCGGCACTCACATCGGTTTGAAAACCGGAAAGATTATGCACAAATCCCGCCGTCCTGACGATGCGCCCATTGCGGGTCGTGATGGCCAGTTGCGGCCCGCCGCGCCAGACCAGATCGTCGCCCGTCTGCGTTGCAAGGACAAAGAGCGACTCATCGCTGGACCCCAGTCGTACGCCGAGCGTGGCGTAAGGAATGGCCGCCACCCGGGCCCGCGGCACCGACGACGATGATCCGATTCCGGCGATGGCGTGGAACATGAGTTGACCCATCCTCACTGAATCGCTGTTGGAGAAGCTGCCCATGTCCGAGCACCCGGCCCCGCAAAGCCCCAGCGCAGCCGCAAACAAGTAACTGCCGTATCGACGGATCATTGGAATACATGCGGCCATTGCCGCTCCAGGTCCCCGTAGCTCGACGATTGCGTCATGTCATAAAGTTCCGCGTCGTTGTAGAGCGGCTGGCCGCCATCGCGCTGGATGGGCCGCAAATCTTCTTCGAACAGGGTCGGGGTCCCTAGGGGGAGCGTCC
>DATJUM010000163.1:0-10139 GCA_035502355.1 Rhizomicrobium sp.
TTCGATCGGCGTGCTGACCGGCAAAGTATCTTTCGGCAAATCGCTTGCGCTGATCGGGATCGGAGCCGGCGATATTGGCGTAGGCAACAATGCGCTGTTCGATTCCGCTGTCGAACCCTTCACGCCGGAACAGCTTGCAAACCTGAATGCGCAAGCGGACGCGGTCTATTTGGACTTCAAAGAGAAGGTTTCGCGAGGCCGAAAGTTGACGCTGGCCCAGGTCGAAACGATCGCAAAAGGTCGCGTATGGACCGGCGCAGATGCCAAGCCGCGGCAATTGGTGGACGATCTGGGCACGTTCTGGACGGCCGTAGGCGCCGTGAAGACGGCGCTCGGTGTTTCGCCCGACGTCAGGCTGGTGTTCAAAGAATATCCGGAGAAGGAAGGCTTCATTGATGAGCTTACGGACCTGCTGAGCGGATCGACCGCGGGCATACGTGCGGCCGAAGGTCTCTCGACCGTGATGCGAAGCCCCGCCATGAGCGCGCTCATGAATGCATTTGACACAGCTCCCCGCGGCCAGGTGGAGCTCCGGACCACAAATCTCCCCGGTCAGTAGATGTAGGGCTGCGCCTGACTCGTCATATTCTCTTGCCCCAGGCCTGCTGCCGCCCCTAACCTTGTTGTCGGCCGAGGGGCGAAGGCATGTCGGAGTTATTATCGGGGAATTTGCGCCCAGTCCTGGCCGCAGCCCAGGATGCGATGCGCCAAGGCCGCGCTGACGAAGCGGCACGGCTTTGGGAGCGCGTGCTCGCGGCGGAGCCGGAACATCCGCAAGCGCTTTTCCATCTTGGTCAGGACGCGCTGATACGCAAAAATCTGGCGCGCGCACGTGATTTGCTCGAACGCGCGGCGCGCGCCGCGCCCAGGGAACCTGCGGTTCCGCTCAATCTGTCCTTTGTCTTTCGCGCGACGGGAGATGGGGCGGCAGAAATGGCAGCGCTGACGGCAGCGCTGACGATCGATCCCTATTTTTATCCCGCGCTTCTTGCGAAGGGACTTTTGCTGGAACGCAACGGACAAAAGCATCATGCCGCGCGCATCTACAAGGATGTGCTGGCGATCGCTCCGCCACCCGAGCAGGTTCCTACGGAACTGCGCGAAAGATTGCGTCATGCGCGTCGAGCCGTGGAGGACAATGCAGCCGCGCTTGAAAGCGAGCTGAACGCGCGTCTCGCGCCGTTGCGCGAGAAACACCAAGGCGTGTCGCTCGAGCGATTCGACGAATGTCAGGCAATCCAGCTTGGTCGCAAGCGGATTTACACGCAGCAGCCGAGCATGCTGCATTTTCCCCGCCTGCCAGCGATCCAATTTTATGACAACTCAGAATTTCCCTGGCTTCCGCATCTCGAAGCGGCGGCCGATGTGATCCGCGACGAGCTGACGGTCGTGCTGCGCGAGGATTCAGGCGAAATGCGCCCGTATGTCTCGCATCCGGACGGCGCACCGATCAATCAGTGGGATGAGCTCAATCACTCGCCGCGCTGGAGCGCGTTTTTTCTGTGGGAGCATGGCAAACGCATCGATGCCCATTGTGCCCGTTGTCCCCGTACCGCAGCCGTTCTCGAAACAATTCCGATGATGGACTGCGCGGGCTATGCGCCGACGGTCCTTTTTTCCATTCTTTCGCCCCGCACGCACATTCCGCCGCATTCGAGCGTGACCAATGCGAGGCTCGTCGTCCATCTGCCGCTGATCGCGCCGCCCGGCTGCCGCTTTCGCGTCGGCAATGAGATTCGTGAATGGAAATATGGCGAGGCCTGGGTGTTCGACGACACGATCGAGCACGAGGCCTGGAATGACAGCGACGAATTGCGCGTGATCATGATGATCGACATCTGGAATCCCTACCTGACACGGGCCGAGCGCGAGTTTGTCACTGTGCTGCTCAACGTGGAGCGGGAGTGGTACGGCGCAGGACCGATGCGACCGTGACGCCCGGAGTTCAGAGGACATAATTCTTGTCGAGTGGCACAAGCGGATGCGGGAGCGGTGCTGTTTGCGGCGTCGTGCGGCAGATTTCGTAGCTTTGCATCACAATCCGGATGAGATCGCGTCCCATCGCTTTGGTGATGTTGTCGTGCTCGGCGCGGCGTCTGCTCGCATCGAAAAAATCTTCGCCCGTTTTTGCGTTGCGGCGAAAGAGCGGTCCGGCGACGATGTCCCGCAAGGCCTGCGTGCCAATTCCCAGTGCGAAGAATTCATCCAGCCGCTGCAGGCATTCCTCCGGCGCCGCGAGAAGCGCGTCGCAGTCCAGCGAGACCGCGCTGCCCGGCGGCAGGCCTGCGAGTGCGCGCCGAAATTCGGCTATTTGCATGTGCCAGACGATAGCGGCCAGTTCGAGATCGGATAGCGAGAGAAGCTTCCCGGCCGGCCACTGCGCCTGGGAATGACCGTCGGCAAGCAAGGCCAGGAAAAGGCGGCGCGCATATTTGCGGCCATCCTCGCCCAGTTTGCAGATCGATACCAAAAAGGACCGGCAGTCCGAAAATAGAAATAACATAGGGTCGGTTGTACCGCCCGTCATGTGCTGAAGAAGGCTGTTGGCGGCGGGCGACGACTTGATTGTAATCCGCTCGCCCGCAGCAAGCGGGCGGGAAAGAAGAAAGAACGCGAATTGCGCAATGGCCGGGGCCGACTCTCGGGATAAGGCTCCAGTGCGCCGAGCTTCGGCGATGTCCACCAATATTTGCGGCTCACAGAGCGACAGGTTGCATCCCGGGCGATCAAGCGCCTTGGCCAGAAGGGTCGAGCAGCAAAAGCCGGTATGCCAGATCAGCCTTTTTTCGCCTTGGGTGTGCGACAGGCGCGACGACAGCGATCGCGTGCTGATGCGCGTCTGGGGGTTGCGCGCGCGATCCCAGCGCCCATCCAGAAAGGGCTGCTCGGCGAGCTGCCCGCGATCGGTTGCAACGAACAGGATTTCGCCGCGGCCGGGATCAAATCCTTCCGGAAACCAGGCCGGATCGGCAATCACATAGCGGTCGTCGCGTGCGGCGTTGTCGGCTGGGTCGGCCACGGCTTTCTCCCTCGTGGTCGAAAACTGCACGGCTGGACCGGCGCGAACAAGGGAGACATGATCCGCCGTGTCTTCCGGTGTGAGGGGCTCAACGATCATGGAAGCCGACGATCTGGAGCGGCGGGCCGAGAGGGGAGACAGCGAGGCCCAGATCGCGCTCGCCCGACGCTGCGAGGCCGAGCAAAAGATTTCTTTGGCGCGAGGATGGTATGCCCGCGCTGCCAAACAGGGCAGCATCGCAGCCCTGCGGTCGCTGGCGATCAGCCTCCTCACCCAACCTCCGATGGTCGAGCGCGACGGCGTAAACATGATCCGTTCCGCCGCCCATAAAGGAGACGCCGAGGCTGCCTATGTCTGCGGGATGCTTGCGGCCCAGGATCACCGCCTTCCTGACCGCTGGGAGATAGCGCGTGAATGCCTGGAGCGGGCTGCGGAACGCGGCTGGGAGCCGGCGCAGGAGCAGCTATCATTTCTTGGCAGAATCCGCGCAGTTGAAAATCCTGCGGCCTTCACAGCGGCGCTGCCGGTGCGCAGCGTGTCCGAAGCACCGCGCATCGGTGTCATCGAAGGCTTTGCTTCGAAAGAAATTTGTGAGTGGCTTGTCGCGCGGGCGCGCCCGCGCATCGCTCGCGCTCTGGTTTATGACCAGGAGAGCGGCGGCGGGCGCATCGAGCAGGCGCGCAGCAACAGCTCCGTCGCGTTCGATGTCGCGCAATCCGACATCATATTGATGCTTGTGCGGGCGCGCATTGCTGCCACCGCCCAGCTGGAGCTTGACGGGCTTGAAGCGTCCGCCGTGCTCCATTACGCGCCGGGACAGCAATTCGAACCGCATTTTGATTTTCTGGATTCCGCCGTACCAGGATACGCGAACGATCTTCGCTCTGGTGGTCAGCGTGTCGCGACGTTTCTTCTGTATCTCAACGAGGGCTACGAGGGCGGGGAAACGGAATTCCCGGAAATCGGCTGGCGTTACAAGGGGCGCGAGGGTGACGCGCTTCTGTTCTGGAATGTGGACGAGTCGGGATCGCCAGATCCGCATACGCTGCATGCCGGTTTGCCGCCCGCAACGGGCGAGAAATGGCTCCTGTCGCAATGGCTGCGCCGTCGCCCGCAGCTCCGTCCATAACCGCAAACGGAATTGGTGCACCAAGCGCCACGGACCGGGACCACTCGTGACTGTTCATCATCCAATGGGTACCGCGTCGAACGCGATTGTCGTGCGCGACTGGGCCGAGTGGAATGGTATCGTTCCGTGCCACATGTAGGACGGGAACAGGACCAGCCTGCCGGCGCGCGGCTGCACGGCGCGGCGCACTGCATCGCGAATTCCGCAGGGCAGGTTCGGTTCACCAAATTTGATCCAGCCCTCGTTGCTGCCGGGCTTCCCCACTGCGTCCGGGAGGGCGATGTAATAGGCCGAACTGATCCAGCCCTTGGGATGAACGTGATTTGTATGATAGCCGCAGTCGTGCAGCCGCGAAGACCATGATGCGGAATATTCGAAATTATGCGCGCGGCGCCGGAACAAGGGATGTCCGGCATCGTCAGGCATCCGTGTGATATAATCTGCGATCGCGTCGTCGATGCGGGCGCGCAGAAGCTCGACCGGTCCGTGGCCCTTGCCGAAGAGATTGTCGGGCGTTTGCGTTCCCATGCGGAGCGTCTGATCGATGGCTTCCCGCCGGTCCCGGTGCAATCCGTCAAGAAATTCATTCAGCTCGTGGTTGAAATCATCCATCGAGGAATACCCGCCGGGCGGTGGAATTTCATAGACCCGCACCAGGTTTTCCACGTCGTTCATGCGTTCCTCGCGGGCGTCGCCGAGTACGCGCAGTACAAGGCCCCATACGGCGAGCGCGATCTGACTGTCCGGTTCGAGTGCAAGCGCCTGCTCGGCGGCGGCGAGCGCGGCTCGCGGATCTCCGGCCGCGAGCAAAGCCTGTGCATAGTTGCGCCAGAATTGCGTGTTGCCCGGCACGGCGCGAACAAGAGATTCGAGTAACGTGGCCGCGGCTTCGGGCTCGTTCAGATGTGTAAGAACGACGGCCAGGCCGTGCTGTGCTGCAATGGAGTCGGGAAGGAATGCGCGCGCGCGTTCGAAGAGTTCGCGCGCCGCGCCATAATCTCCGCGCAGATAAAGAAGCTTGGCCTTTTCGAGATAGATCTCCCCGACATCCGGGTAGAGCAGGGCGGCTTGGTCGTAGGAGCGAAGGAATTCCTCATCGTCGCCCAGGCGGTAAAGGAGTTCATTCAGTTCCTGATGGGCGCTCATGTCGAGCGGATAGCGCGCTACGGCGCGGCGATAGGATTCAACAGCCTCTTCGAACCGGCCAAGATGCTGGAGCGCATTGCCGCGATTGTAGTCGACCGACGACATGTCGGGAGCTTTTGCCTTTGCGCCATCGTAGAGCGCGAGGGCTTCCGCGTGCCGACCTTGCTGATCGAGCGCGATGGCCAGATTGTGTTCCAGGGCCGCAGCCTGGCGCGGATTGCGAATACCGAGCGCGAGGGCCTGACGAACCAGCCGCTCGGCTTCGCGGGAGCGTCCAAGCGCGCACAGCACAGCCGCCAGAGTCTGTTTGGCGAGGAGGTAATTCGGCTGGATGCGCAGAGCGGCGCGGCAGCTTTTCTCGGCCTCCTCGTTCTCCCCCCGTTCAGAGAGCACAAGAGCAAGGTCGAGATGGGCTTCGGCATAATTGGGCTTGCGCCGGATCGCTTCGCGATAGGCGGCGATGGCTTCGTCAAGGCGCGCGAGCGCCTTGAGCAGGCTGCCGAGGTTGTGATGAACCTGCGGTTGGTCGGGATCGATCTCGAGCGAGCGGCGGTAAAGTGCCTCGGCCTCCGCAAGCACACCCTGCTGCCGCCGGACAAATCCCATGAGGTGCAGGGCCGCCGCGTGGTTGGGCTCTGCCGATAGCGCTTCGAAGAGAAGCTGTTCGGCGAGGTGGAGTTCCTTGCGGTCGAGATGAGCCTGCGCCAAACGCACACGGGCTTCGATCTCCGGGGCCGGCACTGCGGCAAGGGCATCGCTCATCGCGCCAACTTAGCCAGCGCCAATAGCCGCGGCAATTGTTCCGGATCAGTCCGCCGGATAGCCGAAGCGCGCTACCCACGGTGCGAGAATGGGGTACACCGAGGCAAGCTGATCGCTGTAGCGCCTCCACTGACCAATTCCCTCGCCATAGAGCCCACGTCTCACCTGCGCTGCGCTGGCGCTCGTGCGATCGATCGCATGGGCTGCAGTGCTGAAATCGCCCATCGCGTCGCTCCACTCCAGTCCGATGAAATCGCAGACGGCCCGCACGGAAGATTCGAAATTCGTGATCATGTCTTCGTAGCGGTGTTCCCGGAGGTCGAGAGGAAGCTTTTCGCGATAGAGCTCCGCGAGGTCCATCGCGGCCGCGTAGAAACGCGCGCAGTCGTCAAGGCGAAAGAATTCAAAGCTGTAGGGCGACGGATTGAACCGGCGGCGGAAACAACTGAAGACGACGTCGCGTGGATCTCTTATCGCAAAAATGATTTTCGCGGAAGGAAAGAGACGGGAGATCAACGGCAGCCTGAGCGTATTGAACGGCATCTTGTCCACGAAAACCTTGCCGTCCACCGACAGGCCCGCGTCGCGGATCGATTTCCAGTATGCGTTCCGCCATTGGTCCGCTTCGCGGTCGCCGAGCATTGCAAGCTGGTCCAGCCCCGTCGAGCTCAGAAGAAACCGGCGAGACGGATCCGACAGAAATTCGATCTCGTCGATATGTGCCGCACGCGGGTTCATTGCCAGTATGGTCTCGAGCAGGGTGGTGCCGCTGCGCATGAACCCGAGCAGGAAGACGTGGCCCGCCGGCGCTTTGGCACGTGCGACTGAGCGATGAGGCGGCCAGGGGAGAGATTTCCGGAAGTAATCAGTGAGACGCGTGACTTCGCCGATGACGCGGGCGGGTTCGAATTCGGAGGCGTGAATCCGTCTCTGCATCTCGTTGGACGTGCTGTAGACCGCGAAGGCGTCGGAGATGCGGCCGTGACGGTCGAAGGCGTCGGCAGCAAAGCCGGCGGCAAACATGGCCTGCCGGTCGTTCTCGACGGCAGCTTTTTTCAGCGCGTTGTCAAGCGTCGTCTCCGCTTCGGCGAACTGACCCGCTTCGATGGCCACGATTGCCCGGGCGATGCGCGCGATGGGCTGCACCTGATCCAGTTCGAGCGCCTGCGCTGCAAAGCTTTGCGCCGCGGCAAAATCAGTGAGCAGGGCGGAAACCAGAGCCAGACATGCGAGCGCATCTATGTGGCGTGGGTCACGTTTCAACGCCTGCCGATAGGCCCGGGCGGCCTCTTCGAGGCGCCCCAATTGCTGCAGAGTGTTTCCGCGGCTGTAGTCCACAACGGGGAGTTCCGGGGCCTTCGCCTGCGCAGCGTCGAAAGAGGCAAGAGCTTCGAGGAAGCGTCGCTGTTGCTTCAGTGCGAGACCGAGATTGTGCTCGAGCGCTGCCGCAAGCGCCGGTTCGCGAACACCCAGTGTAAGTGCCTGCCGAAGTATCCGCTCGGCCTCCTTTGGCCGGTTCAGCGCGCACAGGTCACCGGCGATGGCCAGCTTGGCGGCGGTGTAGTTCGGCTGCAGGCGCAGTGCGTCGCGGCAACTCTTTTCGGCGGAGGCATGATCGCCCGTCATGGAAAGAGCGAGTGCCAGAGCAAGGTGGGCTTCGCTATGGTTGGGTTTCAGCCGGATCGCTTCGCGTTGCTCGGCAATGGACTCCTCAAGCCGGTTCAAGGATCTGAGCAGATTGCCAAGATTGTAATGAACCTGGGCTTGCTCCGGCGCGGTGGAAAGGGAGCGGCGATACAGTTCCTCGGCTTCCGCGAGCCGGCCTTGGGCCCGCCGCACGATGCCGAAAAGGTGCAATGCCTGCGCGTTACCGGGGATTTCAGCGAGGACGCGCGACAGTGATGCTTCCGCCTGATGCAACTCGCCACGCTCTAACTGGGCCGCCGCCTGCTGAAGAACCATCTTCCGGCGGAGATCCTGGGATAGGCTCTCGTGTTCCATTTCCCGTCCATAGCACGCATCAGGTTGCGTGGCTCTCTGTGCGCCGCTAAGCGTGGCGGACTGAGTTTCGCTCCTTCGGGCAGGCAATGTCGTTCGCGTCGGCGTCAGAATTTAACGGCCCGGTTCCGGGTGTGCCAGGCGCCTTCATGCGCGAAGTAGAAACCTTGCCGGAGAATTTGCCTGGAGGAGTCCGGATCGGGCCGCTGACGCAGGCCGCACCCGGTGTGCTGCTGTTCGAAGTACCCGGGATCGCGCGGTATCTCATCAGTCATGGAAACTCCATCGAGGTTGCGGTGGCGAAAAATGCGGATCGCAAAGCGGTTGCGCTATTCTTGCACAACAGCGCGCGCGGCACGCTGATCCATCAGCGGGGCGAACTGCCGCTGAACGCCGCGACGCTGGTGGCGCCCAACTGGAAATGCGTGGCGATCTGTGCGGCTTCGCCTTTGGGCAAGTCCACACTGGCCGCCGCGCTGTGCCGTGCCGGCTGGAAGCTCATGGCCGACAGCCTCACCCGCATAACCTGGAACGAAACGATGGCCATCGCCTGGGCAAGCGACGACAGCGTGCAACTGTGGAGAAATTCCTGCGAAGCCCTGAAGCTCGATCCGGAAAAATACGTTCGGGTGCGGGAAGGTCTGGAAAAGTTTTATGTTCCCGTACCCGCGGCCACGACGCCGACCAGGCTCTCGGTCGTGGTGCATTTTTGGCTCGGCACCGAGGCCGCTATCAAACGGCCGACACTGGAAGCCGCCATGACCCTCATCGGCGATGACACCTATCGGCCGCGCCAGATTGATCCGCTGGGCTGTCGGGCCGCGCATGCGCGTCTCGTGAGACAGGTAGCTGAAAGCTGTCAGTCGTTTTTCCTCGAAGGCGCCCGCAAGTCATCGCTGTCTGGTGTCATAAGGCTCCTCTCCGAGGCGATCCGATGAATGGCAAGCTGATCCTTGTGGGAAGTTTTCCGAAATCGGGCAACACTTGGACGCGAATTGTCCTGGAGCGAATCCGCAGAGGCGTGGATTTTCCCATCAATGAACTGGACGAACGATTTCAGGGGCTTGGGCGGCGCCTGCTTTTCGACAGCATTTATCCGGTGAATGCCGCCGATCTTGAACGAGACGAAATCGAGAACATGCTTCCGGATATGTATCGCCAGGTCGCCGCCGAATCCGCAATTCCCCCTTTTGTGAAGATTCACGACAACATAAGGCGGACGAAGGCGGGCGAATGGCTCTTTCCGCCCGATTGCGTAGGCGCTGCCCTGTATCTCACGCGCCATCCTTTCGATGTGGCCGTCTCAAGCGCCAGGCATTATGGCATAAGCCTCGCAACGGCCGTCGAGTTTCTTGCGGAGGAAGCGGTTCCGGGGATGTCGCCGGTGCTTCCGGAATGGCTCGAACAGTATTTCGGGACATGGAGTCAGAACGTGACGTCGTGGCTCGATCAAGCACCGTATCCCCTGACGGTGGCGCGCTACGAGGACCTGCTCGCCGAACCGGTGCCACATTTTCTCCGGTTTGCGCGTGCTGTCGGGCTGGAGACCACAGCCGCGGACGTTTCCCGTGCGGTGGAGGCTTCGCGTTTCGAGCAGTTGCAGCAGGATGAAATAAAACACGGCTTCCGCGAACGGCCGGACACGTCATCACTATTCTTCCGTTCCGGCCGGATGCGCTCGTGGGAAGGGATACTCGACGACAGCCTTCGCGAACGACTGTTTCGCGACCACGCCGAAGTGATGCGGCGCCTCGGCTATACGGCCGACGGCGGCACGGAACCATGGAGCTGGGAGGAATGCAGAGGGACGCTCAGGTGACGCGTAGAGCGGACGCTGCTGAAATTACACCACCTACTTCCCTCACCGTGGCCGGCTCGGGGGCCGGCCATGGTGAGTAGAGCGGATTCCGGCGAAGGTGAATCACTTTAGTATCCCTGACGATCCCGAAATGCGCATCGGCACTGAAATTACAAAATTCTCACCATGGCCGGGCTTGACCCGGCCACCCAGCACGCGAGCGTCTGCGAGCCAATGAGTCCTTGTGCGGCTTGGAGGAGTCATTCGCCGCGCCGATGCGCGGCCAC
>DATJUM010000164.1:0-7121 GCA_035502355.1 Rhizomicrobium sp.
CTCAATCAACTTAGGGAGCATCTCGAAGCGCTCCATACCGGGAGGCTCCGGCTCCGCAAGCATCCGCTCCGCTTCCTCTTTAGTGGGGAGGAATCTCCGCACGCTCTTCCCGGCGACGAACTCTTCGCAACGTTCAACGAAAGGAACCGAATATCCAACCTTCGACAGCGTACGCAGGATCTCGCGCTTCTGCGGAAGACTGGTGCAGCCCTCGAAAAACCAGCCATCGCCAATATCCTTGGGATTCGTCATCGAATATGAATCCTTGGAGATGTAAGAGCGACCGTCCTGGCGGCGTGTACGAACGCTGAGGGTTTGAAACCGCCCCTGCGACGGCGGCGACCTGCCGCTCACCCAGATCGGGCGGCAGTCGACGCCGGCGCGGGCGGGCTTTGAGAGCCTGCAGCCGCATCAATCGTTCGATCCGATGCAGGCCACACCATGCCCCGTCCGCCAGCAGGTCTTTCCACACTCGCCTGGCTCCATAGGTTCGATCGCTGGCCAGGAAGCTCGCGCGTACCTTGGCAGCAAGTTCTTCGTTGTCTCGGCTGCGTTGGCTGCGCGGTCGTGTCAGCCAGCCATAGAAGCCACCCCGCGAGACACCGAGCGCCCCGCACATCCAGTCCACGGCCCAGATCCCCCGGTGCCTCGCAATGAAGGAGAACTTCACGTCGTCTCCTTCGCGAAGTAGGCCGCGGCTTTTTTTAGGATGTCGCGTTCGGCCTTCAGCTTGATGACCTCGCGCTTGAGCCGCGCGATCTCCAGCTGCTCGGGCTTCATCTGACCCTGGCCGGGGAACGCCTGCTGGGGATCATCAGCAAAAGCCTTCACCCAATTGCGCAGCTGTGTCGGATGCACCTTCAGGTCATCGGAAGCTTGCGCATACGAGACCCCGCGATCCCTGATCAGCCGAACAGCCTCAAGCTTGAACTCTCGTGTAAATCTTCGTCGCTCCATGACTCACCTCCGGTCCCATAAAAACACCTAACTCGGTGTCTTCGGAACCGGGTACAGGCCACTTCGCGACGGCGGATTGCCGTCACTCATCCAAGGTGGGAGCCGTATGCCTTAATCGGGCCCGTACGGTTCTGTGCGGGGGGCGCGCAGTAACGCGCGTCCCTACCGCGATGCCAAAATTGCACGCCGAAACACACCCAGATAATGGACGATGCCTTCAGGCCGCGCCGTTCGGCGCGCCCGGAGCGGAACAGTAGCGAACCTGGACCGTAGCCGGCGGCTTGGCGCCGCCGGTAAACACGTCGCCGATCAAATCCTCTGACGTCAGGCTCCGGCAGAGTTTCTTCATGATCCGGCAGTAGCCGCTCTTTCCGGTGCCGTTATCGCCGTAGATGAGGGTGATGCCGTTGATGGCAAAGCTTAATGTCTGGTTCGCGGCCAGCCGGGCGAGGTTCTGGACCGAACCAAGCGATACAAGGAGCGTGCGCGGCCCGGCCGCGCCGGCACCTTGAAGGTGATCGGCCGCAAAAGGATCGTGGTTGTAGTCCTCATCGCCGATGCCCGCGGCCCGCCGCACGCGCTTGATCACCTCTGCCTTGCCGTTGGCGTCCAGCTCAAAATTCCGCGCTAGTGCGTGGCGTCGCAGGGCGTCCCGCGCCCATTCTGTTTGTTGCGCCGTCCATTCCAACAAGTCTTTGTGTGCCATCGGTGCCTCTGCGAAACATCGGCTTGTTAGGTTGCTTCGACCGGATATTGGAGGCGCAAGGTATGACCGCCGAGCGGTGCGAAGGTGCGCAGCCGGCACGTCAGGATGATGACCTGCTGTCGTTTGCCGGCGCGGCTCACGGCATCGAACATGCGTTTGATGCGATCGTCATCACAGTAGACAAGGGCGTCATCGAGAATGACAGGAACGCTTTGCCCTCGCTCCGACAGCATGGACGCCATCGCAAGGCGCACCAGAACGGCGATCTGCTCCTGAGTTCCGTCCGAAAGCCGCACGAACGGCTCGGCGCGATGCCGGCGGATTCCCTTGATCGCAAAGCCGTCGCCTAATTCAAGTTCCGCGCCCGGAAACAGATCATGAAGGAAGGGGCGCAGGTGTCTTCTCACCGGCTCGTAATAACGTTCGCGGCCCTCCGTCAGGCAGTCGGAGATGGTGTTGCGCAGCAATTGAAGCGTGGCGATCCGGTCCTGAATACGCGACAAATCGCGCTCCGCTAGCGCCCGCTGTTCTTCGGCGGTGGTTAACCCTTCGCCCGCGCCGTCGCCGCCGGCGGTCTGAATCTGCCCGGTCAGGCGGCCGATCTCGCGTTCCAGTTCGATAAGATCGTTTCTCCGGTTCTCAAGCGCCTGCTCAAGACGTTGGCAGCGAGCCTCGCGTCGTTCGATCTCCGCACCATCTGCTGCCGTCTGGCGCTTGGCGGACAGCACGGCGGTGGCGGTCTGATAAGCCGTTTCGGCAGCGGCGACCTCGGCAACGAGGGCGGCATCTCTAGCCGCGCGCTCGGTGTCCGGGCAGAGGGCGGTATCGTCCTGAATCGTTTTGCGAATGAGTTCGAGCTTGGACTCCGTGCCGCTCCGCGCGTCGCGGGCATCGCCGACTGCTTCTTGTTGCTGCTCCCGCGTTTCGTCCAGGCTTGCCCGGCGTGCGTCAAGCGACGCGCGTTTCCGGCCCAGTTCCAGCTTCTCCTCCTCGATTTCTTTGGTGCTGGGGAGGTGCTCAAGCTTCGTGTTGGCCAGGGCGGCCGTGATTGCCGCGTCGATTTCGGCAAGCTCCGTCCTCGTCTTCGCGATGACGGGCGTTGGATCGCCCGAAACCTTGAGGGTCCTAAGCTCCGTGAGAACGGCCTTGCGGCTCGCCTCTAAATCGCGCCGCTTGGAAAGCATCGCCCGCGCATCGGCGGAGCTGGCGACGCCGAGCGATTTCAGCAGGTACGACCGGTCGCCGTGCAACGACTCGCGTTTTTCATAGCGCGCATTCGCAGCAGGTGTCACAGTGACGACAGCCAAGTCGCCGACCGTGATTTTGGTCGGCGTCAGGATCGCGGCGGTGTGCGTGCCTTTGGGTCGAAGCGTTCCGATACGCACTTGCCCTGCGCCTTCCGGTCTGACTTCGACCGCAAGCTGGGGGGCCGCCGCCGAAAGCTGCGCATCGAGAGCGGCGATTTGGCGTTCCAGCTCATCCAGGTCCTCGATATGTTTTGGCTTGACCGTTAGCTGGACGAGTTCGGCGTCGATCTGCGTCAGCTCGCTGGCGGCACGTTCCAGCGCCTTAAGCTGCAGCGCGAGGTCATCTTTTCTCATACCGCGGACGACGGCGGTCGAAAGTTTCTCCAACAGTTGTTCTTGCGTGGAAAGCGCGCGCGATTGCTTCTCGACCTTGGCGATTTGTTCCTGCGTCTGCAACAGCGCGGCTTTGGTTTCCTGATCGCGCGCCTGTTGTTCGGGAAGGGTTTGGGCAAGAGCCGATTCACTCGCCCGGCTCGCATCGATCCGCGCCGTAATATCTCGGAACTGTTTCAGCCGTTGCGCCGCGCCTTCGAGAGCGCGCTTCGCGCCGCTTTCTTCGGCCTCGAAACGGCGGATTTCCTGAACCGACAACCGCCCCGCCTCCAGGCTTTCTCTGGCTTCGACGAGTTCGTGCGCGAGTTGACTTGCGGCGGTGGGGTCGGTCAGCTCCTGGTAGCGTTCGCGGCGCTCAAGCAACGATGCAAATTGCTGCTCAAGCGCGTTGAGCTTGTTCCGGGCGTCGGTCTCTGCGGCGCGCCACTGTTCAACCTCGCGCAGGGCGCGATGCAAAGGCCCGTCGTTTTTGGGGCGGTCGGTCTCGGTGAGCGAGCGCCGCAATTCCGTGCTGATGTCTTCCACGGCTTGGCGCGCGCGTTCTCCGCCGATGAGCGCGCCGACTTCGGACTCGATAGCCGTGTTCAGCGCCGACGAAGCGGCAGGGCCGGGGGCGGGTACGCCAAACGATGCTCCTTGGCCGACCCAAAGCACGCCGAAGGCGCCGTCGTCGAGCGTCCTGCCGCTGCCGGGGCTGAGACCTAGCAAGTCCCAAACGGCTTCGTCGGCTTGCTTTGATCGGGCGACCTCGCGTCCATTCTCCGTCAGGCTCGCGCTCGGCGAGCGCAAAAAGCACTTTTTGATGACATAGACTTTGCCGTCGCGCTCGAATGTCAGCTCCACTGTGGCCGGCAACTCGCTGTCATCCGAGGACAGGTCCCGGATGTCCTGGCCCTTGCTGTCGTGCCGGGAAAAGAGACAGGTACGAATGGCGCGAAACAGCGTTGATTTTCCGGCTTCGTTTCCGGCGGCTAGAACGTTGACGCTCTCGCTAAAGCCCTCGACGCGCGCCGCCATCGCGAAGCGTCCAACTCCTTCGACCATCAGTCCCTTGATGAACATCAGGCGGCCTCGCGCGTCGGCTGGTCAACGACACGCAGATAAAGTTCAACCAAGGCCTCATGGGCACGATGGCGCATTTCGGGCGTCTGACCGGGATCGTCGGCCATGGCTTTGAGGCGGTCAGCGGAACGGCGGAGGACACCGTCAAAATCGATGGCCTCAAGATCGGCTGGCGTTGGGCGAGCAACCAAGGCAGCCTGATCCACTTCGAGATGAAACACGGCGGCTTCGAGATCGACGAGGCGGCGTTGTAGGTCGGCATGGGCCGCAAGCGGAAGCGTGCCCTCCAGCCGGAGCCGCAAGACCAGACGGGAAAGGTCCTGCTCGTCGCGAAGACGCTGGTCGAGGTCGTTAAGCTCGCCGCCGTCGGCAAGCCTCTCCGTCCGAGTCAGCCACCGGTAAGTGCCGGCAGGAAGCGGCGTTACGGATGGTGGCGCTCCGGGACCTTGTAGTTCGACCAGCAAAGCCGTGCCGTGCTCTTGGCCTCCGGCGCGGCCGGGTTCAGGTGTGCCGGCGTACCAGACGGCCGGTGCGACTTGGCGCGTGCGGTGCCAATCGCCCAAGGCGAGATAATCCAAGCGGGCCTTGCCCGGACGCGCTATGTCAATGAGGTTGGCGGCTTCGCCTTCGTTTGTGAAGCTTGATACTCCGCCATGCGCGAGTCCGATGCGCAGTGCGCCGGGCGGCGTTACGGCGCCGTCCATCCATTCAGTTAGGTCGTTGTATTCGGTCTTGCGCAGCAAAGGCGCCGGCAAAAGAAACGCGTCATCGGATAAGGGTACGGGTACCGGTACCGGAGTGAGGTGAAGGTGAATATGCGCGGGCAGCCCGAGTTGGGCGACGCGATCCCACACTCCTTCCGGGCGGTAAGGATCGTGATTCCCGGGAAGAAGATGCCATTGGACATCCGCGAACGGCTTCATCCGTTCGACGGGCGCGCGAAGCGTTAGGGGGTTCGGCGCTTCGTTGTCGTAGACGTCGCCGGCAACGAGAATGTGATGAGCGCCGTGCGTTCGCGCCAACGTGCCGAGGCGCTCGATGGCCGCGAGCCGCGCCTGCCGCAGCGTTTCTTCTTTGGTGCCAAACTGTTTGAAGACCTTGCCGATCTGCCAGTCTGCGGTGTGAATGATACGCATGTCCCCCGCGCAGCAGCCCCCCTATGGCTTTATTCATTCATACCATCGTACCATGAAACCTCCGCTGGCAAGCGGTCGCACGGTAGAGTGGCGACGATCTCGACATGGATGTGCTCACCGTCGGCGTGGAACGGATCGCCGCGAACGATGCCACTGACGGCCGGCTCGTCGGCCTCGGTCAGTCATTGTGCTTTCTGGCCGCAGCCGGCAGCCGCACCGTATGGCCAAGTGCATTGAGCTCGCGCGACCAATGGTGGGACGCGCACAGGCCTCGATGCCGACCAGGCATGGTGACAGCTTCTGGAAGAACGCTAAGACGTATCGCCGCTTCAGTTGCCGGCGCATCATCACATGGCCTTCCGCGTCGATGCCGTGCACCTGAAAAACTGACTTGGCGATATCGAGACCGATTGTCGTAATCGCTTGCATGATTGGCTCCTCCGAATCGTGGGACCTCAGCAGCAGCCACATTCATGGCACTCACGTGCCGGTGGAGGAGCCGTCCACAGCATCAGACTCAGACATCAAAGCCATAGATCGCCCGTCATGCACAAGCGGAGGCCCCGCTGTGCAGTCGAAGACGTTAGTGTTGCGGGGCCTCGCGTTCGCCAGGAGTGCGCCTCTGCCAGAGAGTGCGCACATGTGGGTTTCCGCCGGTTTTGCCATCGACCGCATTCCCGCTCTCACCAGGCGGAGTGAATTCGGCTCCTCGTGCGGGCTCTTGAGAATTAGCGTTCGAAGAAAGTATCGGTTTAAGAACCAACGCTGTAGACGTCGCGCCATAGAGAACTCCAATCGCCACCGTCCAGCTACCGAGGATGCGTCCAAAAACGACAAGCCAGTTTCGTCTAAACGCGCGCACCGTCAGCGACCCGGCAATAATGATCCAGAACGC
This sequence comes from Rhizomicrobium sp., assembly GCA_035502355.1. GTDB lineage: Bacteria > Pseudomonadota > Alphaproteobacteria > Micropepsales > Micropepsaceae > Rhizomicrobium. The sequence goes on from DATJUM010000164.1 coordinate 6,397, forward strand.
TCCTACAAGAGGAGCCCATGTGAAGAGCGGGTCACCATCAGAGGGGTCGTTGAGAAAGATGGCGATTGCCAACATTGCGCCTACAACGAAGGCGGCCACCGGCAGCAGCCAGGCACGAAGGCGGTCGGAGCACAGAAGAGGCAAACCAGCAAAGAGACACGAAACTGGACCGGTTACGGAGAAGTGACTGGGCGCCTCCCACGCAATGTAAAGAAGATAAATGACAGGATCATAGGCTGCGAATCCGGCCACGATTCCGATAATCAACAGTACGAGCGCGGCGAAGACAGCTCGGAGACGAACAAGGCCGAGAGCAAATCCCAGTCCTAAGAGAGGAAGGGTGCGCTCAGGTCCTAGGGCTTGTGACCAAAACCACTGGCTGAAAAGGCTTTGTTGCCCGGTCACGGCGATCAGAACTGTTAGCAACAGTCCAATTGCGGCCATAGCCGGGCCGGCCCAGCGACCAGAATTGCTGGCGTTATGCAGCGAGGAGAGCGGGGACAAGGAAATAAATCCCGCCAATGCCGATAACGGCGCCCAGTGCGCGCGACAGCCGGCCTTTCATTGGTTTGTTGAGCGCAGTGCCCACGCCGATGCCAAGGAGATGAATCATGCCGGTGGCCAGTACGAACCCGATTGCGTAATCGGCCGGATCAGTTGAGAGCGGCAACTCCGCGCCGTGAGCATAGCCGTGGCAGAGAGCGAAATATGCGATCAGAATAAGC
>DATJUM010000165.1:0-17911 GCA_035502355.1 Rhizomicrobium sp.
TCGCCGGCCTCACTTATTACCTCCGGGCCATGCCAGGAATGCTGTCCTGGCCGATCGTGGCCCTCGGTGTGGCGTATCTCGCAGGCGTATGGTTCCTGCCACGTCTGCGCCTGCCCCGCGCGGACGCAGTATTTCTGTCGCTGTGGGTCGGTCTCGGCTACGTGTTCTACACCATGATCGCTCTCAAGGAGCCGCGCCACATCCTTTTCATCACTTACCCGATTGTACTGACGGCCGTGCTGCTGCTGGACCGTCTCCTCGAAGTGCGGCTGTGGCGCGACGTCCTGACGCTCGGCGTCGCCGGCTCCGTGCTGGCGATCAGCGCCGTGACCAGCCCTGCCCCTCATGTCACCGGCATGCGCCAAGCCGCCGTCGATGTCGCGCGGATCGCGCCGCCCGAGACCAACGTCGCGTTCTGGGGACGTCTCGACGGCACGTTCATCTTTGCCATGCGCGCCTATGCGCACAGGCCGGACCTCGGTGTAATCCGGCTGGACAAGCTCCTCCTGGGCGATGTCGCGATCTCACTGGACCGGGGTTTCACCCAGCGCGACCTTTCGCCCAAGCAAATCGCGCAACAGCTGCACGATCTGCACGTGCAGTACGTAGTTGCACAGACGCACTACGAGGACCAGTTGCGGGTGATCAACGCATTGAACGCTGCGCTGCACTCCGGCAAGTTCCGGAAAGTGGAGACCATACCTATGTCGGCGAACTATCCCTATACCTACATTACCGAATTGGCGATCTATCGCGCTGTCGCTCCGGTTCCCCGCGGCCGCATCGCGCCCAGGCTCGACGTGAAAGTGATCAACAAGTCATTCTGACCCGTGCCCAACCCGCCGGCTCAGACGCCCGCCCTTCTGCTGGCCGCCCCTCAATCCTGCCGCTGCGGCTATAACGGGCCAATCATGCGTAGCCATCTAGAATATCGCATAGGTCTGATAATTTTCAGTGACGCCATCGTACGTCCCGTACCACTGCAGGCAACCCGTATGCTTGCCTATGCCCGTCCCTGCTACCATTTCCTTGTTCAATTTTCGAAGCGCTTCTTTGACCAAAGCATTGTTGGGTTGGGCCTTATGCACCATCGTTAGCGCGGCCCGGCCGATAGTGACATACGAAGTCACGTTCCACGGAAAGTTGTTGTAAAAGTCGCTTTCGCCGTCATATAGTCCGCTCGACGGGTACGGTTCGGCGAGACCACCATTGTAACCTTCGTTATAAGTGGCCATCAGAGCTTCGTGTGCGGTTTGATATGCAGTCGAGAGTCCCTGGGCGTTCGGGCTATAGGTGACGTCGTAGCATCCCGTGTAGTACAGACCGTTGTCGTTCGACGTGAGAAGCGTCCAGTAATTGTTCATGTAGTTGAGGAAGGTACTCCAATTGCTGCCCGCCGCCGATCCGGTGAGGCCACTACGCCATACCTCCATCGCCACCGACATGAACACATAGTATCTCTCCCATGGTGCCATATGTCCCTGATTGCCGCCGACGCCGTGGTCGAGCGAATTCAAGCAACCCAACGCCTCGGCCTCGGCGGGAACGTAGGATGTGTAATAGACGGCCTGGGCTGCAGCATTATCGTCATAGTAGTCGGCGAGCACTGGCTGGAACGCGTTGGCCGCTGGAGCTACATACAACGCCTGGCACAGGGTCCGCAGACCCCATGCCCAGGCGCGCTCCTGCAAGCCGCCCAACTCGATCACGCAATAATACGTGGTACTCCCGAATACGGCGTTATTTGCATACTGCATGAAACAGCTGGCGTTTCCCTGATGCGTGGCCTGATCGAGGAAACATCCCCGGCCGGTCTTCAGATACGGCACCTGCCACGGCGCCGGCGCATGTGACGAATCAACATACCACTGCCCGCCGTATCCGCTCTGATCCTGGAATGCCGACGACCATGGCAGCCAGTTTCCGACGCCAAAGGCGGGCTGATTTCCCGGTGTGTTGTTGGCAGCCCACGATGGAATGACACCCGGAAGATTCTGGTACGCGGTGCCGTTCTTGTCCGGACCGTCGTTGGCACAGAAAGGCATTCCCCCGCGTTCGTCCATCATATAGCTGAACAAAGCCTGATTGTAGCACAGTGCCGCCTGGATGGAGCTGTAAACGTAAAACGGGTCGGATGGATTCATTAACGCCGTTACACCCCAATTGTCCACGTACCCAATTCGCTCGTCGCCGGGGCCGTCTCCCGTCGTACCCTGATACCAAAGAATGCCGCCATAGTTCTGATTTGGTGCATAGACGTTAAGGCTTTGATTCGTGGTTTGATATCCCGCGTTGATGTTGTAAGGTGGCAGGTATTTTGTATGGTTGGTCAGATAGGTGAAGTCGTGGCCGGGAAAGATCGGCGGCCGCTTTCCCGGTCCATTCCACAACGGATTTCCATGTCGATCTCCCGTCAACCACGCGGTCGAGGGAAAGCAGGCATTCACCGGATAGGCCGTGACGGTACCGGTGCCGTGATCCGTGAAGGGAATGTTCATGTTTTGCCATTCGCAGGTGCCGTCGACGATTGCGTCACCCGTACCGGTCGGTCCGCCGCTGCTGCCGGATGTTCCCGCCTGCACGCAAATGTAAAACATATTGCCATTCTGGACGCATGAGTATTGCGAGTAACTCGTGTTTGGCTGCCACGCAGGCTGCGCGTTCTGTTCAAGCGTGGATACGAATGTGCGTTGCGTACATATATAAGGATTAGCGCTGCAGTTGAGATACGCAAGCCAGTAGATGGTATTCGCAGAAATTCCCGTCGGCAGCGCTCCGGACGACGCAAAGACGATTCCTTGCTGGGGAAACAGGGAAAAGGCGGTAGCGGTGATCGTGTTGTTCGACGTGTTGAAGTCGGAATTTGGAATCGTTGTTGCCCGGTAGTCGTCCGGGCCGCCGGCGTATTGGATGACCGCCGAACCATTGCTGATCGTGCAGAATGTTGCCCACCGCCCCGGACTGACGTTGTAACCTTGCGAGTTTTTGGAGATGGCATTCCACATGTTGGGCTGGCTCGTGCGCACGTCGATCTCGAACGGGCCGGTCGGGCTCCAGGCCTTGATCCACATGTCGCAACGGACATAACCCTGCGGTACACCGGTCGAATCGTTTATGAGATATTGCCAGGCGTGCCACTCCATGCACACGGGGCCGACCTTGGTGCGCTCCCAGCCTCCCTGCGGGTGTTTCGTCCCCCAGGGAAAGCTGGTGTAGTTCGAGAAGATGGAATTCAGCGAGACCGTGTAGGTGCTCGTTCCGGCGTCAAAACCGCTATACTCGACTGTAAAATTCGTATTTGCCGCCATGGTCGCTTCCGGCGAGTTGCCCCATGCGGAGCCGGGATTGTTATTCGGCGGAGTCGAAGAGGAGCCAATCGAGTAGGTTTTGTTTGCGCCGGGTCCGAAGGTTTCGGCGCAGGCGTGGCTGAGAACCACAAACCGCGGGCATCCGCTGGGCCACAGCGCCACTGCGTCCATCTGGACGACAACCGGATTCCCTTTCGAATCGGCCATGGTCACCGAGCCGCCAGCCGGGATATCGCCGTCGGCGAAGGCGTGGCCGTAACTGATGCTGGGCGCAGTGTGGTGACGCCTCTGGTCGAGATTGTAGAGTGTGATGTTGGTAATGAATGGTTTACCAGCATGCCGGGCTGCAATTTTGGCACCCGGCAGAATCGAGCCGCGCCGCACCATTGCGCAAATTCCCGAGCTGGTGCACAGGGCAGCGGCGGCGCTGGTGGCCAGCAAATTGCGACGGTTCATGCGCAGCATGAGCTTGCTCTCCCTATAACGCTGACAGTATTTCAACGGGAGGTGGAAAGCCGGTTTAGTTCTGAGCTTGGATTTGCCGAGTCTTCAGCGAAATATTTCTCACGGGAATTTACGAACGGTTAACCCGGATATAATCGTCGGCGACAATGCTGCGGCTGATCATGGACGCCAGCGCCGGGCTCGCCCCTTTCACGTCAATTCGGCCCCATTCGTAACTGCATTCCAAGCGCAGCCCGTATGGCGGTTCCCGGAATTCCCTGCCATAACATGGATTAAGCGCTTCCCGCGGAACGCAAAAAACGCTATTTTGGGACAGTGGCGCAGCTGCGGTAGCCGCGAAATCTACCGTCTGAAAGCATCTGCGCATGGGCCGCCGCAAACCAACCAGCCAGGTAGCATTCCGTAGCAGGGGCGTGCGCTGAGATGCAGCCATCGGGAAAAACCTTATTCATTTCGCACAACTTCCCACCGGTCGTTGGCGGCTCCTCGGTTGTCTACGAACAGATTTGCAGGAACGCCGCGCAAAGCATCATCGCGCTCGCCGCGCGACGCGATCACACAACGGGAAAACTTCTGCGCGGTCTTGCGGAGCATGACTCCGCCTGCGGCTACAGGGTGTATCGCGTGGATCGGCTGCGGACGGACCTCACGATGGGGACGCAACAGTTCAGACACCGATGGATCCGGTTTCTGCTTGCAGATGTCCGTATCATGCTCAGTGTTTTGTATAGAACGGCATGGCTCGTCATCAAGCACAGAATCAGAGTCGTCTGCATCGGCGAGTTGGTCGCGATGGGCTGGCTGGTGCTGCCGCTCAGGTACATCTTCGGCCGCACGGTCATCATCTACACGCATGGAGAAGAAATTGCGCAGGACTCGCACAGCCTTTCGTCGAGACTGAGGCAGCTCAATCTGAGGCACGCGAACGGGATCGTCTCTGTCAGCCTTTTTTGCAAAAGCCTGATCGTTTCCCGTTTTGCGGTTCCGCCGGCAAAGATAGCCGTAATTTACAGCGGCGTGGATCCGGGCGGTTTCGGTCCCCATTCGAATGAGCGCGAAGGACCAGGCCTTGAACCCGGCAATCGAAAAATCGTGCTGGCCGTCGGCAGGCTCGTCGAACGAAAGGGCCTGGACCGCCTGGTCGCAGCAATGCCGCATGTTCTCCGGGAGGTGCCGGATGCCCACTGCATCATCGTCGGCGAAGGACCTTTGTACGGAGCGCTGGCGGATCAAATCCGACGTGTGGGTCTGGAGAGCAACGTCACGTTATGGGGATATGCAAGTGACGAAGAGGTCCGGCGGATGTATGCAGCCGCCGATCTCTTCGTGCTTCCGTGCCGAACGCTTCCGGACGGAGACACCGAGGGGTTCGGACTGGTTTTTCTCGAGGCCGCGGCCAGCAAGACGCCCGTAATCGCGGGCGCCGCCGGAGGCACTGTCGAGGCGGTCGTCGATCGGGAAACGGGACTCGTGGTCAACGGCGACGATCCCCGCGAGATTGCGCGGGCGATGATCCGCCTTTTCACCGACAAGAATCTTGCGAAGGAGTTTGCAGAGGCGGGCTGGCGGCGCGCTCAAAAGTTCACGTGGCCAAAGGCCGCAGCGGAATTTGTTTCATTCTCGTCGCACCCAAATTCCCGGACAAAGGTTCCACCGTCCTATCCGGAGGCGCACCGGCATGAGGCCCGATTATCGAACTCACCCGTTCGCCTCCTGGTCACGATGGATGTCGAAGAACAATTCGACTGGTCCCGTTTCTCCCGCACGAACTTCACCGTCGGCGGAACGGGCGAACTGGAAGCGTTTCAAGCGGCTTGCTGTTCGCTGGGGATAATACCCGTATATGTGCTGACCAGACCAGTATTGTCCGACGGCGCCGCCGGCAATTTCTTTCGAACGCTCGCGTCGACCGGAGAGGCAGAGACGGGAATTCATCTGCACGTCTGGACGACGCCTCCCTATTGGGAGGAGCCAAACGAATACAACAGCTATCAGTGCAACCTGCCGCACAACATGGAAATGCGCAAGCTCCAGGAGCTGACAAACCGGTTTGCAGACGTCATGGGATTTCGCCCTCTCATACATCGCGCGGGACGATGGGGCGGCTCGGCGCGCACTGCCCGTCTGCTGAAACAGCTTGGATACAAGATCGACCTTAGCCCCGCAGCCGGATTTTCCGACCCCAAAGGCATCGGGCCGGATTTTCAGAAACTGAACGGAAGACCGTTCTGGTGCGATAGCGACCGAAACCTGCTTGTTGTTCCGGCTTCTTCTCTTGCCTTTGGCCGCGGTCCCGCATGGCTTTCCAGCCTGCGGCGCGGCCGCCTCGGCCAGCGTCTCGCAAGGATTCGCGGGAAACCGTTGCGCTTCTCGCCGGAGGGCCAGGAAGTGCCACAGCTCAAATCCATGGCACGCGAGCTTGCCCGTAGCGGATGCCCCGTTGCAGTGTTCAACCTGCACAGCTCGTCCCTGATCGCAAACGGAAATCCGTACTCGCGAACTGCCGCCGACGCTGCGGCAATGCTCAGGAATAGCGCTGACATATTGCAGTATTGTATCGAGACGCTGGGCATGCGTCCAACAAGTTGTGACGCGCTGTTTACCGAAGCAAGAAACGGGGGATAACGATCCACCGCATCCATTGGGTAGGGCTGGGATCCGACCTGACATGGTACACGTGCCCGTCACCTGTCTGCTGGTGGCCAATACGTTTCCGCCACTGATCGGGGGATCGTCCGCCGTTTATGCAAGTCTCTGCGGCCACGCCCGGGGGCAGATTGCGGTCCTCACTTCATTTCTGGACTACCGCACCGGCACGCCGCACCCGGGCTGGCACGAGCACGACCGGGCAGCGGAATATCCGATCTATAGAATTCCCCTCGTCCGCCCGCCGCTTGCATCGGGTTTGCGCAGACGGCGCTTCCGGAGCTTCGCAAGCGAACTGAAAATCCATTCCGACCTGATGCGTGCCGTCACGAGGCTGGTGCGCTCGCAGTCCGTTTCTGCCGTCTGCCTTGCCGACGACGAGACGGTTGGCTGGCTTGCTGCCTATGCGCGGCACGTACTCGGCCGCCGGACCCTGATCTACTGCCATGGCGACGACCTCGCGGGAACAAGTGCGGCAATTTCGCTGCGCCGATACTGGATGCAGCGCGCTTCGGCCCTCATTGCGGCCAGCAGGTTTGCGCGCGAGCGGCTTGTCGGCGCCTGGGGGATTCCTGCCGACCGCGTGGTACTCGTTCCAAACGGGGCAGATTCAAGCGTTTACCGCGAGCAAGCCGCTCTGCCATCGCTGCTGGCCCGCTACCGCCTGGAGAACGCCAAGGTCATCCTGACACCGAGCCGACTCGTGGCCCGCAAGGGCGTCGACCGAACGATCGAGGCCATGCCGGCAGTGCTCGGCAGATTTCCCGACGCCGTCTATCTCGTCGTCGGCGAAGGTCCCCAGCGCCAAGAACTCGAAACCCTGGCAGGAAGGCTCGGAGTCTCGCATGCCGTCCGATTTGCGGGAGCGGTCGCCATGGGGGAGATGCCGTCGCATTACGCGCTGGCCGATGTGGTCGCGCTCCCGAACCGGGCGCAGGCGGGGGAAGAAGACGGCGTGTCGATGGTCATTCTAGAAGCCAATGCCTGCGGAAAGCCGGTCATCGGCGGACTTGCCGGCGGGACGCCGGAGGCAATCGTGAACGGAGACAACGGACTGCTCGTTGATGGCGGGGATCCGACCGCGATCGCTCGGGCGATCCAGCTTGTTCTGGGCGGGCCGGCCCTTCGCGAACGACTGCGCGCAGGGGCGCTGGTAGCTGCCCGGGGTGCGGACTGGCAATCCCGCACCGACCTGTTCCTGGCTGTCTGCCGTGGCGAGGCCGCAGGAACCATGTTTAACTGACCCGCTACAGCCGTTCGGTCCACGGGCCGGACGGTGCGGACCGGTGCGAAGGAGGGATTTGCGTGGATGGTGCGTTCCTTGTGCTCACGAGCCTGATCGTTGTCGGGATAATTGTCTCAAGCATGTCGCGACAAGGAGGGGAGCCCCGCGGTATTCGGCGCCTGTTCGCACTTCGATCGCCCGAGGTCCTCGACACCCGCGACTCCGGTCGGTCGAGGACGCGCTGAGGCAGACTGCGTGCGCGAGATAATTATTCTGCTGGCCTTTCTGGTCATCACTGTTCAGGCCATCCGCGCTCCACATGCCGGCATCCTGGGCTGGACGTGGATTTCCCTCATGTCGCCGCAAAAAATGGCATGGGGGTTCATCTACGATTTTCAGTTCAATCTGCTCCTGGCAATCATCACGCTCGTAGGTCTCCTCTTTTCGAGGAATCGCAAATTGCCTCACTGGAACGCGCTGATGTTCGTATGGGTGCTGTTTGCCATAGACATCACAATCACCAGCGTTTTCTCCCTTGCGCCCGAGATGAGCTGGGAGAGATGGCAGCGCGCACTCAAGACGATGGCCCTCGGATTTTGCGTGCCCATGATCATGACGAGCAAGGATCGAATTCACGCGCTGGTTCTGGTAATCGCAATTTCGCTCGGCTTTTTCGGCGTGAAGGGAGGAGTTTTCACACTGTTTACCGGCGGTGCCTGGCACGTCAAAGGGGCAGACGAATCAGGCCTCACCGACAATAACTATCTGGCGCTAGCGTTGTGCCTGACGCTGCCGTTGTTGAATTATGTGCGCCTCCAGTCGCTGGCCCGCATAACGCGAGTAGCGGCGGCGGCCGCGATGGTTCTCGCCGGCATTGCGGTGCTTGGCACTTACTCGCGCGGGGGCCTTATCGGGCTTGCAATCATGGGCGGATACCTGTTGTGGACCTCAAAACGACGGATCCCCCTTGCAATCCTGGCCCTCGTGGCGGGAGTTGCTGCGCTCCAGTTCATGCCACAACAGTGGCTGGGGAGAATGGAGACGATCAAAACCGCGCAACAGGACTCTTCTTTTGATGACCGGCTCGAGGCATGGGCGGTGGCGCGCAACATCGCCGCGGCGCGACCGCTTGCTGGCAGCGGTCTCGGCGCCAGCGAGCGCTCCGACGTCTTCACCAGGTTCCGGCCGCAAGGCGCCGGTGCCACAGAGCCCAACCTCAGCGCGCTTGCCTACCACAGCATCTACTTTCAGGTGCTCGGCGACAACGGTTATCCGGGTCTCCTGTTATTCCTCGCGCTTTTGGCGCTGACATGGCGATGTCTCTCACAAGTCCGCAAGATGGCCCGCGATGTTCCCGACCAGGCCTGGGCATACGATCTCGCTACAATGATCCAGGTTTCCATGGTCAGCTACATGGTCGCCGGAGCCGCGCTCAGCATGGCCTATTACGATTTGCCCTACCTGTTCATGGGCATTGCCGTTGCCATGCGCGAGATCGTTCTGCAGGCAGAACGCAGCCCGAAAGCCCTGCTCGAAGCCGAGCCCGGTTTTCGCAGACCGGGCCTGGCGATGTGATATAGTTTCCGGTGAGTCGGCTTCGACACGAAGTATGATTGTCTTGCAAGCATGGTGGCATTGGATCGCTGCGAATGCGTTCCATTTGCTCGTAGTCGTCTATTTTGCAACCAGCGGTTGTCTGTTTCTTCTGACCTTTGCGGTCTTTGCGCTTGGGCGCCGTCAGGCGCGTCTTGCCCGCGCCTGCGATTCGCATCAACGGCTTCTCGACAAGCTCCTCGAGAATTTCGCGGCGCAGGAAAAGACCAGCGAAGGACAACCCGTTCCTGCTTCCGCCCCGGAGCCTCCCAAAACTGCGGAATGTCTTCCTGGCCCGGCAATATCCGGTGCTGCGGTTATGCGTCACGAGATTGAAGCGATCCTGGCCGAGCTGGCTCCTGACAACGCCGATTAGGGGGTGCCCCGCGCTGCCGGCCCCGGACCGCTACGCATGTGGCGTCGGTAACTTTTACATCCCCGCGCCAAAACATTCGCTGGAACCTGCCAAGTCTCTGATAGGATTTGACATTTTCCAAGTGGCACGTGGTTTGCTGATCATAGAGACCGGGAATGTGTGGGGTGCCATGCGAAGGTTGTGGGCTGCGGCAGTCTTGGGTTTCGTGGCGCTGGCTAGCGCCCCGGCACGCGCAGAACTGATCCTCGAAGTGGACGGCAGCGATGCCGGCTGCAGCGCATGCACGAGCAGCTCCAATACCTCGGTAAGCTGGAATGGAGGCAATCCGACGGGGTGGAACGTATATGCGATGGTGGGGCTGGGCCAGGGAGACTTCGGGAATACCGGCGAGTTGTTCGACCTGACTAATCTCGATACGGCAAGCACCACTTCGAACACGACGCTCACGGTAGGGCTCACCGAAACGGACTTGACCGCCGGAAGCCTCGCCGAATTCGTTGCCCATTTTTCCGACAATCTGGCCAATATTTCGTCGGCGTCGAGCACAATTTATATCGACACCAATAACGAGGCATGGGGCGAACAAACCGAGATTGGTTCTTGCAGTGGCGGAACATGCCGCTTTACGGCAAAAGTGTCGCTTGACGGCGAATTTTCCTTGACGGAAATCGCCACATTCACGGCCGCGGACGAGGGTGCACTCGTCAGCGACGATGACGAACTCGACCTTCCCGAACCAGCTAGTCTCTCGCTTTTCGGAGTGGGTTTGCTTTCACTCGGCATTATGACCAGACGCCGTCGCAAGCTTTCGGGCCAAGGCGCGAGCGTAAGCTGATTCGATCAGCGTAAGAAACAACGAGTCGTACTCGGAATACATCTTCTCCGCCCCAAATCGGACATTTGCCACGGAACGATTCGCGGCGCCCAGATCGCTGCGCATTCTCTGCTCGCGAACCATCCGGCTCAATGCATCCGAAAACAGCACCTCATCCGGGCCAACGATAAACGGACGGTTCTCCGCGGCCACCATCCGGGCCACATCGCCGACATTGGTCGAGACCACGGGGAGGCCGGCCGCCATTGCCTCCATCAGGGAGGTCGACATCTGTTCGGTATCCGAGCTTAGGGCGAAGATATCCAAGGTTGCGTATACACGCTCGACGGCGTCCACATTTCCGAGGAAGAGAAAACTCCCGGAAGCCAGCAGCTCGTTGGCCATTGCTTGGAGCCGCAGTCGCTCCGGGCCGTCGCCTGCGACAATAAGCCTGCATGGCGTGCCCTTCTGAACGGCGTGGACCGCCCTTAGCAGCCGGGCGATGTTCTTCTCCGGCCTGAGTGCGGCCACCGTGCCGATGACGGGTCCCGTCCCCACGGGCGCTTCGATCGGGTTCGACACCGCGGCAAACCTGGCCACGTCGATCCCATTCGGAATGTGGCGCACGCGCTCCTTCGGAAGCCGCCAAAGATTCAAGGCAATGTCGCAGAGCGTTTGCGAGGGCACGACGACGAGCGAATTCGCCAGCGCGAAGCGCCGCGCCAGAACGCGGCGGCGAAACTGCCTTTGCGCCTCCTCCGGGCCGAAGCCGTCCTCAATATGGAGGTGCGGGACGACACGGGGGCGGTTCGCAAATGCCCATTCAAGGGCGCCCCAATTGTACGTCACCAGAAGATCCGGTTTTCGCGCGTGCAGGACGCGGCGGAATTTCAACACGTTGGGAATCGTGTTTTTCTTGGGCGCAAAAATGTCCCACGTCTGCACGTCAACGCCGGCCGAAAGCCGCGCCAGGCAATCATAGCGGCCATCCATCGCAAGCACGGCATGACGGTACCCGCCGGCAAAGTGATTTGCTATTGCCGCAAACCGCAACTGTGAACCGCCGGCACGGAAGGTCGGAAAGACGTGCAGCAACAGCGGGGCAGCGGTCATGTCGGTGATGGCACCGTGGCGTCGATCGGATCAGCCTTCCGGCATCGCCGCGAAAGGCGGAGTGCCGCCGCTTCGAGTCGCAGGCGCGCCGTGGGGCGCCCGAATACCTGCCGATCGGCGGCATAAACCCGGTCGCCGAAACTGCGCTTCAAGCGATTGTCGCCGGCGAGGAAGTCGTAGCATCGGGCGCCGTCGCGTGCGGTGTGCTCCATGGCGAGTGCATGGGCCACATAGCCGGGCCGAAGCCGGGCCCGGGCATCGTCGAAGCCGCTCTGATAGGCGTACACGCGGTCCCCGCGCCGGAAATCATGGAGATAGCCGAGAATGGCATTTCCCGCCGAAATCCGCCGCAGAACAACGCTGCCTTCCTCTGCGCCCGCTTCAATGAGCGCCCGATGAAAGTTTTCGAAGAAGGGATGATAGAAGGCGTGGTGCCGGCCACGCCGGGTCCAGTAGCCGACATGCAGTCCCTTCAGCTCTCCGAACCAGGCCTGCGCCTCGGCCGCCGACCGGGCGGATTCGATTCGTACCTGTCCCAGCGCGGCGCAGGCGCGCAGGCTGCGCCGCAACTGGTGGCGCGAATTCCGGCTGAGGCGGCTGAGGAACGCTTCCATTCCACCCGGCGCCACGCTGCCGGCGAAAGCGGGGGTGCGTGCGCGCCGCTGCAGCAGGTCTCCCGACGCGGCGCCGCCATCCAAGATTCCGCTTTCGATTCCGGGGATCACCAGTTCGTCCGCTAGCGCCTCGCACGCGAACCAGCGCAGGAATGCCGGCCAGACGTCTCGACTTTCCTGCGGTCCGGCGGCGAATCCGTTGTGCTCGATCGTGACGCAATCGAGCGCGGGAATGCCGGTGGAATTGAAATGGAACTGGGGGTGCCTGAAAATCCAGTGCCGCCGGTCGCGGTGCGGGACAAGAATGGCCGCAGCGACCGGATCGCCGCCACGCATTGCGATCAGCAATTGCGGCCGCACATGTTCCGGCAAACAGCGCAGCCAAGTTCCGATCCAGGTCCAGGAAACGAAGAAGGAGATATCCGAGCCCTGTTCGAGTCGCCGCCACAGCGTGCCGACGCGATTGATCGAGGAAATCGGTTCGAGCGAGAAGCGGATGCCGCTCAAACCATGGTCTTCCGCATACATCGCTCGGTGCGCACTCCCCCGCGCGGTTCCTGTCCCGGTTGCGGCGGCCGCTACCCGCACCGGTCAATCTGTGGCAGCGACCCTTACAAAAACGGGCACGATTGTCAGCGAAAATCCTACGCGAACCGCCTTTCGTGGTTGATGCACCGCCCGTGAAGGTGCCAAGGGTCAAATGCTGTTTTCGGTTGACATTGCTACTCTATCGGTTAAACAAGACCTTGCGCGATCCAGGGACCTGCGGGGCAACCATTGCAATGCGCCGGATCCCATCCTTGAAACGGGCTGCGCCGACCGGGGCTTCGTCACAATTTGTCTACTCTGTGGCTCTGTGTCCCTGCGTGAGAGTTATTTCCGGCCGCGCCACCAAGCTTCGCGAGGAGCAGCTGCGCCTCCGATTTCGTGTCCGCACGAATGTTTTTTAGACTGATGAGTTTCTCCAGCACGTCGCGGGCCTGATCGGCCTTGCCGGATTTCGAGAGCACGACGGCGTAGTGATACTGGATCGTGGCATCGGCGGGCGCGTTCGCGCTTGCCAGGGCGAGGTACTTTGCGGCGCCCACGGTGTCGCCCCGCTCTTCCAGGATCCAGCCCAGCGTGTCCGCGGCGGACCCCGACGCCGGCGCAAGCTGTATCGCCTTCTCCGCGGTCGCGCGGGCGCGCGGATCGTGCTTCCAGTCATAGAGCCAGGCGAGATTGTTGAGAATTATGGGGTTGTCCGGCCGCTGCGTCACCAGCCACTCATATTGCAGCAGCGCCTGGTCGAGTTTGCCTGCCGTGCTGTCTTCTTCGGCCAGGACGGATCGCGCCTTGACGTCGCCAGGATGGGCCGTGGTCCACGCTTCGAGGAGCGCGAGAGCCTTGTCCAGCCGGTTATCACGCTGATAGAGCGCGGCCAACTTCACGGCGACGGGACCAGCCGGGAATTGCGCCTGCCGCTTCTCGAGGAGCGAAATCGCGCCGGCACGGTTGTTGTTGGCCTCCAGAACATCGGCCGCGAGAAGCGGCGCCGCCGGCCCCGACTTGTCGCCCGTCACGGTCTCGCTTGCGGCCAGGGCGGCATCCGTGCCTTTGGCGAGATAGGCGAAACTCACATAGAAGCGCTTCAACCCGGCGTCGCGTGGGTCGAGCTGAGCCGCGCGAAGCGCAGACGCCGCAGCGCCCGCATAGTCCTTGCCGGATGCCATGACCGCTGCGTCGTGCGCGAACAGCGGCGCATAGCGGGGAAATCTGGCGATGGCGGATTTGTAAGCCGCGGCGCTCGCCACCCTGTTGCCCGCGTCGAAATAAAGGCGCGCCAGCATGTCGGCGACGCTCGCGTCCCCACGAAACCCTGCCGCCAACGCGCGGGCGCGGCCAATCGCCTCCGGCCATTTTTTCCGGGCGTCGAGGATCGCAAGAATCCGCAACGACGGCCGCGGGTCGGCGGGGATGGCATTCTGGGCGCGCACAAGCAAGGCAATCGCCGCAGAATCGTTCCTGTCGCGGAAGGCAATGTCGGCCAGGGCCTCGAGGCTCTCCACATCGTTGGGATTGGCCCTCAGCCGGTCCTGGTAAAGGTTCTTCGCCGCGGCCTCGCGGTTGGTCGTGAGATATAGCTGTGCGAGGTCGCGGCGCGCCGAGACCAGATCGGGCTGCTTCGCCAGAAGGCCGCGCAGCAGCATCTCGGCGCCCGCATAATCGTGCCGGCTGATGCGCACCGCTGCGAGCAGCTCCTGATAGCTGGCATTACCCGGATCGCGCGCGAGCAATTGCCGCGCCGCCGCTTCGGCCACGTCCAGCTCACCAATCTGCAGCGCCTCGATCACGAGCGGCGGCCCGGCCATCAGGCTGCCCTTGCCGCCCTTGAACACCTCGCCAAGCGCAGCAACGCTCGCCTCCCGGTCGCCAGTGGCGAAGTCGGTCAGCGCCCGCTCGGCGGCGATAGCACCGTTTCCCGGCGCACTGGCGGCGGCCTGCGCAAACGCGGCCCTCGCCTTGTCCATATCGCCATGCGCGACATAGGCCTGCCCCAAGGCTGCGAGAACATTCGCATCGGCGGGCGCGAGCTGTGCCGCTTTCTCGAGTGCCGCTATACCCGCTTCGAGGTTGCCGCGCTTGAGCGCAATGGCGCCAAGAAGCTGATACGCCTTCGGTTGATCACCGGCCTGCGCAATGAATTTGCGCGCGAAGTCCTCGGCTTGGTCGAGCTGGTTCAGCTCGAACTTCACTTCTGCCGCGACGAGATAGGCCGGCGGGAAGCTGCTCATCGCGCCGCGGATCTTCTCGATGAGCGCGTCGGCACTCTTGAGTTGCCCACGCGCGGCATCGATCGTCGCCTGCAAATAGGCCGCCATCATGCTCGTTGGCGCGAGGTTGCGGATCGCAGCGAGATCCTTCTGCGCCGCTTCGAGATTTCCCCGCTCGGTCTCGAGATCGGCGCGGTCGAGCATCGCGCGGAGATTTGCCGGATCGACTGCGAGTGCTGCCGCGTATTGTCGCAATGCGCCCGGCGCGTCGCCGCGAAGCGCAAGAACAAGCCCCTTCGTATCCAGGGCATCTGCATCCCCGGGATCCAGTGTGAGTGCCCGGTCGATTTTCTGCGCGGCCTGATCGAGCTGGTGCTCCTGCATCAGAAGCCTGGTCTCGCCGATCAGCGGTTGAGGCGATTTCGGGTCAAGGCGCTCGGCATCGGCGAACATGGCGCGCGCGCGATCAGTCTCGCCAAGGCCCAGCTCGGCCATTCCTCGATAGCCGCGCACCAGGCTTTCGGTTTTCGGGGCGCGGTTGCCGGCAGGAACGCTTCTCAGAAGATCACCAAACTCCCCCATTTCCAGCATGGCCTGCGCCATGAGCGGCGCCGTCGCCTCGTCTGGCGCGCCACGCAGATGCGCTGCGAAGAGTTCGGCTTCCGCGGCATTGGGATCGTGCAGTCTGAGATAGACTTGTGCGAGCTCGACGCGTATCGCGCCGCTGGCGGGCGCAACCTGAGCAGCGTTACGGAGCTGAATCTCGGCCCCGCGCAGATCGTGAGCCTTCTCGAGTTTGTGTGCGCTGTCGAGATAGGGACTGGCCTCGTCGGCCCGCGCCACCGCGCCCCCGAGCGCCAACGCCGCTACGCCCAGAAACGCGGCAGCGATTCTTGTTCTGCCGCCCCACTGGACGGGTCGCTCCCGCCGGTGGTGTCGCGCCGGACACTTTCGCATGTATTGTTACTCCCTGCTCGCTTCCACAGGCCGAGCCGTTCGGGGCGCGGACAGCCCATGTTCGTCGAGCAGGTCATAGAGCGTCGGCCGGCTTACGCCCAGGAGCCCGGCCGCCTTCGAGATGTTTCCGGCGGCCTCCCCGAGGGCGAGCTCGATCGCTTCGCGCTCCACGCGGGCGCGGGCCTCCCGAAGGTTCAGCGTACGACCAGTCGCAGACTCGACCAGGTCGAGATCGGCCGGCTGAACTACCGCGCTCTCCGCCATGACGGCAGCACGCTTCACCCGGCCCTCCAGCTCGCGCACATTTCCGCGCCAGGGATGCTGGCTGATTGCGTTCGCCGCGGCATTTGAAAAACCGCGAAGCGTGCGGCCATACGCCTTGGCGTATTTGCGCAGGAAGAAATTCGCAAGCAGCAGGCCATCACCCGGCCGATCCCGCAGCGGTGGCAGCACCAAGGTAACTTCATTGATGCGGTAATACAGGTCTTCGCGGAAACGCCCTTCGGCGATCAGCCGGCTGATGTCCTGATTTGTCGCGCTCAGGACACGGGTATCGATGCGGATGGACTGGCGCCCGCCCACGCGTTCGATGACGCGTTCCTCAAGAAAGCGCAAAAGCTTTACCTGAGTTGCAAGCGGGATGTCGCCGACCTCATCGAGAAACAGCGTACCGCCATTTGCACTTTCGATCTTTCCAATTGTCTGCCTGATGGCGCCCGTAAAGGCGCCCTTCTCGTGACCGAACAGCTCGGCTTCAAGCAGACCTTCCGGAATCGCCGCGCAATTGATGGCGACGAAAGGCTTGGCGCGACGTGCGCTCAAGCGATGGATCGCGTCTGCGACAAGCTCCTTGCCAGTGCCACTCTCGCCAGTAATGAGAATCGTGATATCCGTCTTTGCGAGACGTTCGATATCGCGCAAAACCTTCTGCATCGCGCTGCTGTTGCCAAGGATGCCGGTAACGGCGCTCTGCGGAGCCGAAGCGGCGAGCCTCCGGTTTTCCTGTTCGAGCTCGTGGAGCCGTGCAGCGCGGCCCACTATGAGCTTCAGGAGATCGGGATCCGCGGGCTTCTGAAAAAAATCATAGGCACCCGCAGCAATGGCACGGCTTGCGTGTTCGCGCGATTCATTGCCCGTGACCACAATGATCTTGGTTTCGGGAGCAGCACTCAGGAGTTCCGAGACAGCGGCAAGTCCTTCGCTGGCCCCATCCGGATCCGGCGGCAGCCCCAGATCGACAATTGCGATGCCTGGCCGCTCCTTGAGCGTGATCTCCGTTGCCGCTTTGCGATCTCCCGCTTCGAGGATGCGCCAATCCGACAACAGCCAGCGGTATTGCGAACGCAGCCCCTCGTCGTCTTCGAGCACAAGAATAACGCTCTTGCCGCCGTTCATGAGGCGAGCACCTCGCGCATTGCGCCAGTAGCCGCGCTCGCCTCCGGCAGAACGATCCGGATCGTAGTGCCGCGACCGACGGCACTGACCACTTCTACCTCGCCGCCCGCCGCGCGCACCAGCGACCGCGCCTGGTACGCGCCCATGCCATGGCCACGCGGCTTCGTCGAGTCAAGCGGAACGAAAAGGCTGTTGCGGATGAACTCGGCACTCATACCGCATCCCCTGTCTGCCACCTCGACAACCACTTTCCCTTGCCCGCCTTCCAGGCTAACGACCACTTCATCACCACGTACGGACGCTTCCTGCGCGTTGGTCACCAGATGCGTCAGCGCCGCGTGCAGATCAGCTGGCGCCATGCGAACCTGGCGAGCCTTCCCGGCCATTTCCGCGCGTACCGGCGCGTCTTCCCGATTGAGCTCACTGACCACTTCCGCGATCACCCCGCCAAGATCGACAAGTTCCGCCCTCTCCGCCAGAGCCACATCCGGCTTGAGCTTGTCCATCAGCACGCGCAGTTTCTTCGCGGCACCCTCCAGCCCGCGGATCATGTCCGCCCGGAACTCCGCCTCTCCGCCGAATTTCCGGAAGTTGGCAATCATCAGACCAAGCTGGCCCGAGACGTTCTTGATGTCGTGGATCACGAAGGAAA
>DATJUM010000166.1:0-46244 GCA_035502355.1 Rhizomicrobium sp.
CCGGTTTTTTCATCAGGATTGTCTTTAAATCGTGGCAGGCCGTGCTATGGCATCGATGAGAAAGCCTTCCCACGTATTCGCGGGATGCTTCCGGGCCGAGATGCTCCAGTTGAATGCCGACATGCTGACATTACCGGTGGAATGCCAGATTTGCTCGGGCTGCCGGCGCAGCTCCGTCAATGTCATGCTAGGAACGTTCATGAATCTGAATATTCCATCCAATGTCGTGTCGGGGTCGCTACAAAGCGCCTCGTAGTCGATACGCAAGTAGTTCCCGACCTTCCTTAACGAACCGCAGTATCGATGAGCACGGTGCCATGAGCGCGAAAATCCAATCAACGATTTAAGATCATCCTGCCCTTCGATCCTGCTGCAGCTTTTCACGTAATCCTTTGGATCGCGAATTACATGCAGGACCCCGTCAACTCGCTCGCCGGCGCAAACAAGAGCCTTTACTCTCTCGGAAGACTTGACGCCGTCCACGAACACCGACGGGCGAGCTGCTTGGAAGTGAGCATATATGGCTTCGAGAAAGCGTCGAAAATCCGAAACAAATATCTGCATTCCTGCCGTAGGAAACAGCCGCCGCAATGTGGCAACCGGCAGATGGGCCAACAGGCGTTCATTGAACGGCGTCGAAAGAACATCGGGAAGTAACGGAAGCATATGCGGCGTGGATGCGTAGCGGTCAGACTCGATGCGGGCTCTTATATCGTTCCAGAAGGTGCAGGCGCTGACGTGCACGCCGCAGCCGCACGCCTGTTCGTATCTATTGCTAGGGTAGGTGTCGCCAAGGCTGACCACCTGAGGGTGGGAATTCAACAACCTAGAGAGAAGGGTAACCCCGTGAAACCTCGGCGCAACTATGAAATATTTCCGCTCGAACATTCGCTGCCACTCCCTTAGTATCGCGCGGAAGTTGATTGATCAATGAGTATTTCCGTCAAGGACACTTGCCTTCGATCGTCATATTTAACATGAAGCATCAGGCCCGCACCGAAACCACAGGCTGCGGGCCGCGGGAGGACCTTTCGCGAATCGAGCTTGCTTAGCGCAGAACGCGTGCATTGGCGAGGGACAGCGTCGCAACCCTTGCGTGCAACTGTGACAGGCGTATTGAGAATCCGAATCCACGAAGATTTCGTAAACCAATAAAGTGCCATCATCCGCAGAATTCGGGCACTTGTTTGGACAGCACGAATCAGATTTCGATGGGGAGACGACAGCAGCGACCGGATGAAGCTCGACCGTGCGACCGGAGCGGTACGGTCCCCGTTCCAGCTTTCCCGTGCTCGCCGCTCTCGTGGCCGCCGCACGGCTGAGGCTCGCACGGATGCAGGCAACTGCCCGATGAGATTGCTGTTCTTCGATTTCTACCTGCCCTTTCTCCTGCGCGACGCGGATTACCCTGTCGGCGGCTGGGCCGTTCAGCTCAAGCACCTGCTTCAGGGGCTGAAAGAGAACGGGCACGAGGCGGGCGTTCTTACCTGGAAGGGTGCGGAAGCCTATACCGGCGCGCAATCCACCTGCGAACTCGTTGAGACCTACGACAAATCGCGCGGCATCCGCAAACTGCGCCTTTTCTATTATTTCATTCCCTCGCTTGTGGCAGCCGCACGATCGTTCCGGCCCGATGTCGTCGTGCAGTCATGCTCGGGGGTCGATACGGCACTCATGGCCTTGGTTGCGCGCTGCCTGGGCGTCCCGTTCATCCACCGCATTGCCTGCGACACGGACACGGACGGCCGATATGAACTCTATCTCGACAGCTACGAGAGGATTGCGTTTCGGGTCGGATTGCGGGCGGCGGATCTGGTCATCTGCCAGAATCAGTATCAGCTCTCGCGCATCACGAGCGCTTTTCCGCGCAAGCGTACCCATGTTCTGCACAACGCAATTCCGATTCCGGCGCAGAACGGAGAACTGCGTCCACGTGGGCATAGGAATTACATCGCGTGGGTCGGCGTCTTCAAACGGCAGAAAAATCTGGGACTGTTGCTGCGGATGGCGAGGCGCTGCCCGGACATGGAATTTCGTGTCGCAGGTGCGCCACCCCCCCACATGGACAGCGAATCGGCCGGCTGGCTTGAGGAATTGCGACGCGAGCCAAATGTGCGGCTCGTGGGCTATGTAACCCGCAACGCCATGCCCGATTTCCTCGATCAGGCGGTGGCGCTTCTCTCCACATCGGATTTTGAAGGATTTTCCAACGCATTTCTCGAAGCGTTTGCGGTGGGCACACCCGTTGTCGCCCGGGAAGCGATCGATCCCGATTCCATCATTGGGCGCAACAGTCTCGGGCTTGTCGCGCGCGACGAAACCGAGCTTGGCAAGTGCCTCGATCGCATATGGCAGCTGCCGGCTTCCGGCTTTGCGGAAATGGCGCAGGCATGCCGGAGCTTCGTGCGCGAACATCATGCGCCGGTCGCCAAAGCGCGCGAACTCGTGGCGGCGGCGAGCCCGCTCGTCGGCTAGGCCCGCAGCATGCGCGTCCTTCACATCATCGATTCACTGGTGGGCGGCGGCAAGGAGCGGCAGTTCGTGGAATTGCTGAAAGGATTGAAGCGCGAGCCGGATATCGCCACGCACGCCGTCGTGATGTCGGATGTGATCGAGTATGAGGAGTTTCACCGGCTGGGGCTCCCGGCCACGGTGCTGCCGCGGCACGGCCGCTACGATTTGTCCATCTTCTCGCGCTTGCATGCCGCCATGCGCCGCTTCCGGCCCGACATCGTGCAGTCGTGGAACACCATGTGCTCGATCTATGCCGCACCGCTTGCAAAACTCTGCGGCGCGAAGTTCATCGACGGTTTCGTGCGCGCCGCGGCCGACAATCGCGATATGCGCGATCCCGACTATTTCCGGTCAAGGTTCACATTGCCGCTCGCGGATGTGGTGGTTGCCAATTCCCGCGCCGGGCTGGCCGCCTATTCCATTCCGGCGCGCAAGGGCGTGTGCATTTACAATGGCTTCGATCCGGCGCGGATCGGTCGGCTGCTCGCGCCTGAAGCAGTGCGGCTGTCGCTTGGAATCGAGACGCCAAATGTCGTGGGCATGGTGGCGGCGTTCTCCCCTTGGAAAGATTACGATACCTTTTTCGAAGCGGCATGCCGACTTTGCAGGCAGCGCGCTGATGTTACGTTCGTCGCAATAGGTACGGGGGCCCGTTTTGCGGAATATCAGGCACGGATTCCAGAAGCGCAATCTCAGCGCATCCGTCTTCTCGGCCGCCGCGCGGATGTGGAGAACATCGTCAACATACTGTCGGTCGGCATCCTCACCTCGAATAAGGACACGCATGGTGAAGGCATTTCCAATGCGATTCTGGAATACATGGCGCTGGGCAAGCCCGTGGTGGCCACTGATTGTGGCGGCAACGGCGAGCTGATCGTGGAAGGCGAAACCGGCTACCTCATAGCCAATCGTGACACGGCCGGACTGATCAACCGGCTGCAGAGACTTCTTGACGATACGACACTCGCGCACCGGATGGGTGAAGCAGGCCAACGTCGCGTCGCGGACGCATTCGGCCTGGAGCGGATGACGACAAACCACGTCGCGCTCTATCGCAATCTGCTTGCTCGTAAATGGACTCGTGATGCGATCAAAATTGATTACTGGTAAGCTTCTGGATGTTCGCGATTCGCCATGATGGGGAGGATTATGCACGCTACCGTTGAGAGCTCTGCACCGACACGACAAGTCGGCAAATTACGTTTGCCCGCTGAAAATTGCTCCGAGAGTCCGCTCAGGCACCGCGCAACCGACGATTCTCATAGGCAAAAATTCGACTGGGCATTCCGTCGTTGCGGCAGGAGAGGCCGACGATGAACCCCGCATTTCTCGATTTCCTGCGGTGTCCGAAAACCGGTGCGAAGCTGGAATGCGTGGATGGAGAATTCGTGCAGGGACGAATCAGGCGTGGTCTTCTGCGTGTTCCGGGAGCGCCGCACGCCTATCCCATCATCGATTTCATCCCACGCTTCGTACAGAACGAAAATTATGCGGAAAATTTTGGTCTGGAGTGGAATATCCATTCCCGGACTCAGTATGACGCGGCAAGCGGGCACGATACCTCGCATCGCCGTTTTGTCGAGGAAACGCGCTGGCCTCACGACCTGCGCGGAGAGATAATTCTGGAAATCGGATCCGGTTCGGGCCGGTTTACCGAACATGCGCTAGCGACCGGCGCCACGGTGGTGTCATTCGATTTCTCGAGAGCCGTCGAGGCGAACTATTGTTCCAATGGGCATCACGACAATCTGCTCCTGGTTCAGGCGAGCATCTTCGAGATGCCGTTCCCACGCGATTGCTTCGATCGGGCGTTCTGTTTCGGAGTCCTCCAGCACACGCCGGACCCGAAAGCTGCGTTTATCCACGTTATCGATTTTCTCAAGCCGGACGGGCAGATAGCGGCCGATATATACATTAAGAATTTTTATCGATGGGTGCTTCCATTCAAATATTGGGTACGACCATTCACAAAAGGCCGGCCCCCGGAAAAACTCTATCGGTATATCACACGCTACGTCGATTTCATGTGGCCTCTCGCTCGCACACTCCGGCGAATACCGCGCGTCGGAAGTCCCCTCAACTGGAAGCTCCTGATCGGCGACTATTCCCGCGAGCTTCCGCACGCAGATGAGGCAACGCTTAAGCAATGGGCTTATCTGGATACGTTCGACATGCTATCGCCGGCTTACGACTTTCCTCAGACAGTGGGCACGTTTCGCCGCTGGTTTTGCGAAGCCGGCTACACCGATATCGATGTCCACGAGGGATATAACGGTGTTGAAGGCCGCGGCAGGAAACCAGCCATCGCTTCAGCGCCGCATTCTTTAGCAGCGTAACGTGGCAGGCCGATAACGATGTGCGGTTTCGTCGTGAGCTTTGCGAAGACCTCCGCGCCGCCGGAGCCCGTAACACTGGACGCCATGGACCGCGCGATAGCGCATCGCGGTCCCGACGAACATGGCGTGCGCAATATCGGCCCGGTCGCCATTCGCCATCGCCGTCTCTCGATCATCGATCTTTCGGGCGGCAAACAGCCCATGGCGAGCTCCGATGGCAGGTTCTGGCTCGCGCATAATGGCGAGATCTACAATTACCGCGCGCTCCGGCACGAACTGGAATCGCTCGGCCATGTCTTCCGCGAGAACTCCGATACGGGTGTGCTGCTCGCCGCCTGGCGGCAATGGGGAGAAGCCTGTCTCGACCGGCTCGACGGTATGTTCGCGCTGGCTGTCTATGACGCGCGCTGCGGCATACTCACCGCCGCGCGGGACCGTTTCGGCGAAAAGCCGCTTTATTACATCGAAACGCCCGAGGCGCTGTGGCTGGCCTCCGAGCTCAAGGCGCTGGTCGCGGGCGGCGTGGCCGGAAAACAGCTCGATCCGCTCGCGCTCTATTCCTATTTCACGCTCGGCTATGTGACCGGCGAACAGGCGATCTTTTCCGGCGTGAAGCGGCTCGCACCCGGACAGGTGCTGACATTCTCGCGCGACATGGGCCTTGAGACGCATAAATGGTGGCGCCCGCCCACCCCGACGGAAGACCGCGACGACGTGGCGGAAATCACCCGGCAATCGCTGGCCATCCTGCGGGAATCGGTGCGGCTGCGCATGGTGGCCGATGTGCCGCTTGGTTTCTTTCTTTCCGGCGGCGTCGATTCGAGCGCCATTGTGGCGCTGGCCGCCGAAGCTGCGGCCAGTCGCCTCGAAACATTTTCCATCGGCTTCGACGATCCCGCACTCGACGAACGGCCGCATGCGCGCATCGTTGCAGACCGGTTCGGCACGCGCCACCACGAATTCGTGGTGAGGCCGCAAAATCTCGACATGCTCGATGAAATCGCCTGGCACGCGGACGAACCTTTCGCCGACCAAGCGGCGCTGCCGACCTGGTTCCTGTCGCAGATGACGCGGCGCCATGTCACCGTGGCGCTCTCGGGCGACGGCGGCGACGAGATTTTCGCGGGCTACGACGTCTATCGCAGCCATGGTCTCAGCGAACGCGTGCGCACAATTCCCGCGCCGATCCGCCAACTCGCTGCCGCGGGCCTGCGTGCGAGCGCACCGTTCGGCGATGGCCGGCAAAGGCTGAAACTTGCCCTCAATATCGAGGATGCCGGATTGCCGGCTGCCGAACGCTTCATCGCCAAGCAGCAAACCGTGTTTCGCCGCGATTTCCTGCGCGGTATCGCGCCGGCCCTCGCGCCCGCAAGCGGGGTGGATGCCGATAGAACGTTATTTGCTCCGCTGTTTGAACACACGACCAATCCGCTCGGGGCCATCGCGCTGTGGCAACAGACGGTGAGCCTGCCCGACGACATGCTGCACAAGGTGGACCGCATGAGCATGGCCCATTCGCTGGAAGTGCGCGCCCCATTTCTGGATCACCGCCTCGCGGAGCTGCTCAACCGCACAAAATTCTCGGCCAAACTTCCCGGCGGCCGGCAGAAATACATTCTGCGCCGGGCGGTCGCCGATTATTTTCCCGAGGATTTCCTCGCCCGCCGCAAACAGGGCTTCGTCGTACCGCTCCAGCGCTGGTTCCGGGGCGATCTTGCCGGCCATCTGCGCAGCCGGCTTCTGGCTCCCGGCGCCGCCAGCACACAGGTAATTGCACGGCCCGCGATCGAGCGCATTCTTAGCGAGCATTCACGCGGCCAACGCGCCTGGGACGGCGCGCTTTGGGCGCTGCTCATCTTCGAACACTGGTGCAGCCGCTTCGGTCTCACCGCCAATTCTCTCGCCGATGCAGCGTAGGCCGCGCGTAATGCTTGTCGGTCCATGGAAATGGACCACGGGCGGCGTAACGACCTTCATGAACAATGTGGCGAACTCGCCGCTCGGCCAGAAGTACGAGATTCTGCGTTTCAACATCGCCCGCCCGCCCAAACGCAACGTGACCAACAATTACGGCTATGGTGCCATTTGGAAGGGCGGGATCGCCAGGCTGCTGCTCGGCGCACTGATCACGCTCTGGCACGTCGCGATCTTTCCTTTTGTGCTTCTCATGAAGCGCCCGGATGTGGTGCAGGTCCAGTCCTCCGACTTCCAGGTGTTCTGGGAATGTGCGCTCTATGTGCGCATGGCGCGCGGCTTGCGCGTGCCGGTGCTGATGCGGCTGGGCGGCGCCTTCGATCATTTCTATGCCGTGTCCTCGCCGCGGGCGCGCGCCATGATCCGGCGCGTGCTGCTATGGCCGGACCGCCTGATCGTGCAATCGCAATATTGGCGGCAAGCCGTCGAGATTCTCGGCCGGACCGAAGGCATTATCGTGCTTCCGAATTCCGTACCCGACTCGCTTGTTGAAACCACCCGGATTGGCGATGCCGAACCGCCCCTGTGTTTCTTCGCAGCCGGTTCGGAAGCCGTCCGCAAAGGCTTTGACGAAATCGTCGAGGCGATGCGCCTTCTTCGCGCGGATGAACAAACTATGCGGCTGCATATTGTTGCAGCAAGCGCGGAACTCGATCGCAAGCTCGCCGAAGCCGGTCTTGCCGAGGTGGTGAAATCGGAAGGCTTCCTGACTCATGCGCAGATTCTGGAAACCATGCGCCGCGCCCGGATATTTCTCTTGCCCTCGCGCGCCGAGGGGTTTCCAAACGCGCTCGTTGAGGCCATGGCGCTCGGCCTCGCACCGATCGTCACGCCCGTCGGCGCGATTCCCGAAATCGTCGAAGGCTCCGGCGCGCTGGTTGTCCCTGTTCGAGATGCGCGAGCGCTCGCCGATGCCATGGCGCAGCTCATTTCCGATTCCAGGCTTTGCGCCAAGATCGGTGCGGCTTCGCGCGAAGCCGTGAAGTCGCGCTACATCCACAGCGCCGTCCTGCCGCTCCTGGCCACAGCCTGGCAGTCAGCCATCACGGGACCGGGCGATACGCCACGCGGGCGCGCGGATCGCGACGCTTAACGTTCGAGAATAGTACGATATTCCTCAAGAAGATCATGCATCCGCCCGTCCATCTGCGCGCGGAACTGCGCACACCACTCCTCATTGACGTGATCACCGATCTTTTCGACTTCCTGGACTCTGTGTTTCGGAGGCCGCGCCCGCGCGGGCACTCCGAATTCACTGCAGATGGCGTCTATGATAACAAAATTCCCGGATGCGAAATCCTCGTAATAGGCTTTCTTGCAAGGCCGTTCCGTCATTCTGGCGTAATTCTCAACCAGGCTTGTGCCGCGGACAATCTTTCGCACCGCGCGGGAAATTTCATCAAAGGAATACGTTGCCGGCTCAGAGGTCTTCCTGGCGTACTGACCGGAATGGTAGATCGTGGTGGACCTGGCTTTCACCAGCGAAACAGCCTGCGCTATGATGTCCCGGCGCAACAGCAGGATGAAAACGGCGCGAGCAAGATAATGATCGAGAAAGCCGCAGCGCTCGGCTACTGCCAAGCCCGGTCCGCCCGCCTTGAAACCGAACCAACCATTTTCCCGCAACTGGACAATGGAATGGCGCGCAGCCGCGGCCAGCGTATCCAACCGGGTGCTCCGCGCCCGCGCCCGCAATGCGGGAAGATTGAAGCTTTCCCGCACCCTGCCTATCGCGTAACGCTTTTCGATCTCCCGGGAAAGAAACGTACTGCCAGACCGGGAGGTAAACAATATTCCGAGACATCCCCGCAATTCGGGCCATGGTAACGGTGTCTTGTAATTATCTGCCCCGTCGTTTCCGGGGAAATGCGCCAGGATATCCTCGTCAGCCGTCAATGCGCCCAGCACGGCGAGCCGCCGATTCCGGATTATGTCATTATCGTGGGCTGTCATATGGGCAATCGACGGCATGGACGTCTGGACCGTGCCGTTATAGCAGTGATTCGTGACGTGAGATATTGTCCTTTGCCGGTCAAGCTGCAATCTGCTTCATCCATCCATGACAGCCGGGATCATGCCGCGCAGGGAATTGCCGAGAAAAACGCCTTCGGCGGTTTCAAGGTCGCGGAGGTACAGGATTTCCTCCTCGCATCGGCCGCTTTCGAGCAGCTTGCCCCGCAGGATGCCGCTCAGCAATCCGCAGGACAGAGATGGCGTCGCCAGCTTCCCGTTCCTGCGAATGAAGAGATTAGTCCGGCTGCCTTCGGTGAGTTCGCCGCGTTCGTTCAGGAACAGCACTTCGTCGATTCCCCGGCACGCCAGGCGCGCGCTTTCCTCCTCGAACAATTCGCGCCGGTCGGTCTTGTGCCGCAGCAGAAGATCGAGGCTGTCCACCCGTTCGGGCGAGATCGCAAATTTCCACGAGACGGGGCCCGGCGCGAGCGGCTCCGCCGTAGCAGCGAAAGCTCCGTTTTCGCCGAGGACAAGACGGACGCGCAAATTTCCATCGCGGCCGGCAACGGCCGCGGCGAGCGCCTCGCGTGCCGCACGCTTGTCGAACGGCAGCGAAAAGACGCGAGCTGAGTTTGCCATGCGCGCGAGATGCCGCTCCGCATCGAGGAAGGAACCCGAATAACGCAGCGTCTCGATCAGTCGCAGCGGTTTGCGGTTGCTCTCGAAGAACTGCGCCTTCAGCAGGCACTCGGCATATTCGCCATTGGCGCTGGAATCCTGCACCACGCCGCCGCCTATGCCGAGAACGCCCTCGCCGTTTTTTAGTGCGATGGTGCGGATGGCAACATTGAACGAAGCCGAGCCGTCCGGCGCAAAATGTCCGATGCTTCCGCAATAGATGCCACGCGGACCTGTTTCCAACTCGCGAATGATCTCCATCGCGCGAATTTTCGGCGCACCCGTAACCGAGCCGCACGGAAAGATCGCCTTCGCGAGATCCCATATTCGAACGCCGCGCCGTAGCTGCGCTTCAACGACCGAGACCATGGTGTGAAGGCTTGGATAGGTCTCCACCCGGAACAGTTCCGGCACGCGTACGCTGCCGATCTGCGCGATGCGCGCCATATCGTTGCGCATGAGATCGACGATCATCAGATTTTCGGCGCGGTCCTTGGGGCTTGCCGCCAATGCACGCCGGCGCGCTTCATCCGTGTACGGATCGCTGCCACGCGGCGCCGTGCCCTTCATGGGGCGGCATTCCATCCGGCCGTCAGCCGAGACCGAAAAATGCAGCTCCGGCGACAGGCTCACAATCTGCTGGTCGCCCGTGTCGATATAGCCGCCATGGCGCACAGCGGACGAATCGCGCAAGGCGAGCCACAACGCAAACGGATCGCCGGCAAAAGCGAAGGTCGCGCGAAACGTCAGATTCGCCTGGTAAATGTCGCCACTGCGGATGTAACGCTGAATGCGGGCGAAGCGAATGCGATAATCCTCCGCGCTCCAGTCATTGCGCAGCGGACCTGCATAGGCACGACCGCGCGCGCATAGCGCGGCGCGCGAGACTTCCCAAGGCGCATCGAACATGCCGAACCAGAGCAACGGCATCGTTTCGCGGGCCTCGCCGCACAAAAGCGAAGCCAGGCGCGGCTCGAGCAGATAACCAAGCTCATGGGAAAACCAGCCCGCCAGATGAAAACCTGCTTCGCGTGCCCGTTCAAGGCGATCGAAGGCAGTCTGTATTTCCTCTGGCCGGGTTACGCCGATAATTTCTTTTGGGCGCTCGAATAACAATAGCTCGCGCCCGCCCGCATGCGGGTTTTCCAGAACGATGACAGGCGGCGCGGGAATCGCGTCCATGGTCCCGCTTCTCTCTCGCCTTTAACGCCGCCGCGCGGGGGAAGAACCCGGCGCAGTCCGATGACACTAGGCGCGAAGCACGTCCAGCCTCGCGCTCTGGGGGGCGCCCGGGAAGATTGCGGCGAGTTGCGCAGCGTCCAGTTTCAGATGCCGGGACAGTACGCCGGAAATGACGGTACGAAAATCGGTCGTGACCGCGAGATCGCGTTGCTCATGCAGATCTTCTTCGTCCAGGCCCGGCCATTCGCCATAGACCTTGCCGCCACCGACCGGGCCGCCCATCACCCACATCGCGTTGCCATGGCCGTGATCGGTGCCCGCATTGCCGTTTTCGCGCGCCGTGCGGCCGAATTCGGAAATGACGAGTATGACCGTGCGCCCGTAAGTGTCACCGAGTCCTGTGTGCAATTGCGCAAGGCCTTCGCCCAGGGGCTTCAGGTGATTGGCGAGCTGGCCTTCGCCCGCGCCTTCGCGGACATGGGTATCCCAGCCGCTCAGGCCGAAAAAGGCGAGCTGGATCGTCGGGTCCTGCCGCATGAGTTCGCAGAGCTTGGCGGCATCCTCCGGGAAGCCCTTGGCGGACGGCGCACCGTTCGCGGCTTCCATCATGTCGCGTGCCAGATCCGCGGTGAGCTGCGACTGCGCGGCACGGCCTTCACGATAGGCGACGTCGATTGCGCTGTTTCCGGCGTAGAGTCGGTCGAAGATAGCACCCGTCGCGGCGTCGAGCCCCGGCGTGGTCATCTGTTCGCCACCGCCATAGTCGCCATGGCCGGAAATGCTGGCGATCGGCATCGTGCCTTCGAGAATCTTCGGCGTGGTCTTGCCGAAATTCAGCGCTTCGGTCGGCGTGTGCTTTCCCGGAAGCGCGGCCAGAACGCGATTCATCCAGCCGTCGGGCGTGGTGCGCACGCCGGGCGTGCCGGTTTCCATGAACGCCTGCGCCTCGAAATGCGAGCGGGATTCGTTCGGCGAGCCCGAGGCCTGCACGAAAGCGAGGCTGCGCTCCTTCCACGCCGGCATCAGGGACGCGAGCGCGGGATGAAGCCCGAAATGCCCATCCAGATCGAGCGCGCCGCCGGTCTGCCCCGGCCGCGCGATCGCAATGGTGGGACGCAGATCGTAATAGTCCTGCTCGGAATAGGGCACGACGACATTCAGCCCGTCGATCGCACCGCGCAGAAACACCACCACCAGCCTCTCCTGCCCCGCCGCGCGGTTCTGCACCGCCCAGGCAGCACGGCCAAAGGAGACGAAGGAGAGACCGCCGACGGCGGAGAGTTTGAGGAAGTCGCGGCGACGCATGGGAAAGCTCCTTTCCGGGCTTCAGCAACGCATGAAATCGGGACTGCCGAGAATGGCCCCGGCGCGGTTGGCCCGCGGCGCGGCGGCGATCGCTGCCAGCGTCGCCTCGCTCAGGCCAGGACCAAGCGTTTCTACAATCCGGTCGGGATCCGGCAGATTGAGGGTGCCGCTGGGGCCAAGCCCGCTATAGACGCCGTTGCCCATGTCCGTGGCAAAAGAAATGCGGTGCAGCAGCCCGTCGGGATCGAGCCAGGCCGATTCCGTGCAGGCGTAGCCGTCGGGCGAGATACAGCCATAGAGCGGCTGGCCAAGATCGGCCAGCGCGCGGTTGAGCCCGACAGCGCCCGCCGGACTGAGGCCGGCTGCCCGCGCCGCCGACACAACGTAGCGGTACGGCGTCTTGTACTTGGTTCCGACATCGGCAGGCGCGCGGAAGGCCGGGTGGGCCAGCATCGTGCGCATCACCGCGCGGATATCGCCGCCACTCGCGCGGAAGCTGTTCGTCATTGCGGCAACGAGCGCAGCATCCGGCTTGTCCGCGACGAAATACTGCGCAAGCTCATAGCTGATGTGATGCGCGGTTGCGGGATGGGCGGCCAGCATCAGCAGCGCCTCCTCGCCTTCGCTCACATCGTCGCCGCTGAAGGTGCGGCCGAGCAGCACTTCCTGCGCGGGATCGTGCTTGCGGGGTGCGAAGTGGAACGTGCCCCTGTCCTGCTTGTACAATCTGGCGGCGGCGGCGGCGTCGGCTGCGCCGCCGGCGCCGACGGTCCAGCCCGTAAGAATATGCGCAAGCGCAATCACATCGGCCTGGGTGTAGCCGCCATCGACGCCCAGCGTATGAAGCTCCATCACTTCGCGGGCATAGTTCTCGTTGATGCCGCTCTTTTTCTTTTTGCTCTTCAGCATGGCGCCGGCGTCCATTTCATCACCGGCCGGCGGCGGCGCGACATTCTGGGCGTTGTCGAGATAGATCAACATCGCCGGATGCCTGGCGGTGGCGAGCAGAAGATCGCTGAATCGTCCCAGCGTATGGGGGCGGATCGCTTCCTCCTCATAGGCGCCGACCCAGACTTTTATGGGGCCTTTCTTCTCATAGACGTTGAAATGATTGAACCAGAATTCCACCAGTGCTTCCTGCAGCTGCCACGGGCTCGCGATCGCGCGCGCGAGCCGGGCGGTCTGCGCCTCGCGCACCACTTGCTTTTCGCGGCGCTTCAACTTCTTCCTTTCCTCCACCGGCAGTTGCTTGGGATCGGGATACTGGGCCTTCCACCAGTATTCGGCGTAAAGCGCAGCACAGTCCTTCCCGTAGGACGGCAGCGATCGCAGCACTGCGGCGACATTCTGCGGAAGATCGTCCGTCTGCGGATGAAGCTGCTGCTCGATATAATTATCGATCCCCTTGCCGGAGATCCTCGCGAGATCGCCCGGCGCGGGACCGAAACCGAGCCGGTTGGAAACGTGAAGCGCCGTTACTTTGTCCAGCATCGCCCTTGCTCGCACGATCGGCCATCTTTCCGGCCGGGTTTGCAAATGATCTCAGACGTACATGACGGGAATGCGTCCGGCCGATTAATCTGACGTAACCGCACTTGCTCCGCACCCGACAATGTTTTGCCGTCACGACTCCATGGCCGCATAAACCAGTGTACGCAATTGCTGGCGGATTGGCCATGTGCTCGAAGGGATGAGCTGGGTCAGAAATACGACCGCGAGCTGGTCGCGGGGATCGACCCAGAACGCGGTGCTCGCCGCCCCGCCCCAGAAATATTCGCCCACATTGCCCGGTGTCATCGTCTTCGCCCTGTCGATGACGACGGCAAAACCAAGACCGAAGCCAAGTCCCGCATAGACCGCTTCGCTGAACATGGAACGCGACAGTTCTGTCAGCTCCTTGCCGCCGGGCAGATGATTCATCGTCATGAACCGGAGAGTCCTGGGAGCGATAAAACGATGACCGTCCGCTGCCCCACCATTGAGCAGCATGTGGCAGAATTTCAGATAATCGGCCGCCGTGCCTACGAGCCCGCCGCCGCCGGAGTCGAATTGCGGCGGCGCGCGAAAGCGGCTCGTTGCAGGATCGTCCTGCAGCACGACCTCGCCGGCCGGGTCCATTGCATAACAGGCCGCGAGCCGCGCGTGTTTTTCCGCCGGAACAAAGAAATCCGTATCGGTCATGCCGAGCGGGTCGAGAAGGCGCGTCCGCAGAAATGTTTCGAACGGCATGCCAGATATCAACCCGATCAGATAGCCGAGCACGTCGGTGGACACGGAGTAATTCCATGCCTCTCCGGGCGAAAATTCGAGTGGCATCGCAGCGAGCAGCCCGACCATGCGATCGAGCGGCACGCCGCTTTCGAGCGTGCCGATGCCGCATTTGCGATAGGCGGCATCCACATTGCTGCGCATCTGGATTCCGTAGGTCAGCCCGGACGTATGACGCAGCAGATCAATAATGCGCATCGCTGCGGCCGGCCGCTTCGTCTGGAACGCGCCCGCCTCGCCGCTTGCGAACACGCCCAGATCGCGCCAGGACGGAATGAACGCATGGACGGGATCGTTCAACGAGACGAGTCCCTCCTCGACCAGCATCATGAAGGCGACGCTGGTGAGCGGCTTCGTCATCGAATAGAGGCGGAAGATCGCGTCTTCGCGCAAGGGAATGCCGCGCTCGCGATCAGCAAGTCCCGCGACACCCAGATGCACAAGTTCGCCGCGGCGGGAGATCGCGAGCAGAGTACCGGCATATCTTCCCGTTTCGACATAGTGTTCGTTCAGAAAGCGATCGATCCGCGCAAGGCGATCGGAGGAAAAGCCAAGGGTTTGCGCTACCGTCATGTTTCTGATCGCTAGCCGCCATTGGCGCGGAACAGTTCCAGCGTGCGCTCGCGCGCGAGTTTCGCGGCGGTTTCGTTGTAGTCGGCGCGACGGTCGGAATTGAAGCCGTGACCCGCATCATAGAGATAGACCATGACGTCGGGATGGAGGCGCTTCACCGTCTCGGCGACCTCGGGCGGAATATGGGAATCGCGGCGGCCGAAATGCAGGATCGTGGGGCAGCGCGGATTCTCTTCGGCCATCTGCCCGATTGTTCCGCCGTAATACCCCGAGGAGGCGGCGAGTCCCGTGCAGCGGCAGGCCGCCGCCCACGCCACCGAGCCGCCATAACAATAGCCGGTGATGAACACCGGTCCCTTTTCCTTGAGCGCGTCGATGCAGCTCTGTGCATCCTTCACCGACAGATCGAAGGGATGTTCGCCGCGCGCAATGCGGACTGCTTTCTGCATATCCTCCGGGCCATAGCCGACCTGAAAGCCCGGTGCTTCGCGATCGAAAAGGGACGGTCCCAGCACTTCGTAGCCCTGCGCGGCGTAGACATCGCATTGCTCCTTTATGTGGTCCGTCACGCCGAAAATCTCCTGGATAAGCACGACTCCGCCCCGCCGCGGTCCTACCGGATCAACATGATAGACTCCGATTTCCGCGCCATCGCTCATCGGCATCTGTTTCATGGTTCCGCGCATTGTCATGTCTCTCTCCCGTATTGCCTCGAAAGATCAGAACTCGCCCTGGGCTTCTTGCTTTGTGATCGGTCGATAATCGGAACGCCGGTAGACGACGCCCCGTTTTACCGTCATCACGACACTCTTTACATTGTCGATTTCGGACAAGGGATTCTTGGCGAGAAACACGATATCGGCCAGCTTGCCCGGCGCGAGCGTACCCATCTCCGCTGCTTTGCCGACGGTCATGGCGCCGATATGCGTGGCGGCGCTGATCGCATCCATGGGCGAGAGACCGGCACCGTGGACAAGCAACGACAATTCCTGATCAAGCGAGGGGTATGGATCCCGCCAGTTGCCGGGCGCATCGGTGCCCGCCGAGATCATAACACCGGCGCGATGGGCTTCCGCCGCGATCTTCTCCGCCAGCGGAAGTTTGCAATAAGGCGGCGGTTGCGCATTCGGTACCTTCCACATGGCATCATAGACATAAAGCGTCGCATCGAGAATCGTCCCGCGCTGCTTCATGTCGGTGAACAAAACATCGAGCACGGGACTGTCGCCGACAAATTTG
This sequence comes from Rhizomicrobium sp., assembly GCA_035502355.1. Taxonomy (GTDB): domain Bacteria; phylum Pseudomonadota; class Alphaproteobacteria; order Micropepsales; family Micropepsaceae; genus Rhizomicrobium. Next base: position 16,023 of record DATJUM010000166.1, read on the forward strand.
CTCTCTTCGACCGCCGGCCGGTTGTGATAGGCGGGCGGCATGTGTTCCGACGCCTGATAGGCAAGCAGGCAGGAATGGGAAACGACGTCGACGCCGGCATCGATCACCTCCTGCGGGCTCGCAGGAAAGACGGCAGCGTGCGCCCAGACGAGCATATTCTGCCTGTGTGCCTCTTCTGTAATATTGCGTACCAGATCAGCCGGCAGGTCTGCATAGATCTTGATGGCCGTGGCGCCCGTGCCGTGGGCTTCGGCGACGGCGAGTTTGAGGTCGGTCGTGGGCGTTACGGCGCGCATCCAGGGCACTTCGCCTGGTACCGCACCGAGCGTCGCATCCGCCGTCCGCGGATCCTTGAAGAACGCCGGGCCGGCCATCAGCGCGGCAAAGTAAATATCAGGCGCCGGTATTTCGGCGAGCAACGCACCGCGGGAAAGGTCGGCAAGCAGCCGCGCGTCGCCCGCCATGTCGCGCACCGTCGTAACACCGCTGAATACATCACGCCGGAGCAGCGCCTCGGCGTAGCGACGGTTCGGCGATGTCGCAAGATGCACATGGCTGTCGATCAGCCCCGGCAGTGCGTAGAGCCCATGAACATCGACCACGCCTGCGCCGCGCGCGTAATCGGCTGCTGCGGAGTCGGGCACGATGGCGCGAATGCGTTCGCCATCCACGACAATCGCCATGTCGGGCTTCGCGGCCGCACCTGTTCCATCGATCACCTGTGCGCCACGGTAGACGGTGAGTTTCGTCGGTTGCGAGGCCGCTGCGGGCACCCATGCGAGCAGCGCGGCAATTCCAAGCACAAACAAATTTGCCGTGGCTGTCATTGGAGGACGGCGCGCCGCATTTTCACAGATACCAGTCATATTCCGCCGGCGCGATGATGCGGCGCAGGCGTTCGGTTTCAATGCGCTTGGTCTCGCGATAAAGCGCGAGCGTCTCCTCGCCGAGATAGGCGGGCAAAATCTCGGCCTTGGCGAGCCTGGCAAGAGCCTCGTCGATGGTGAACGGAAGCGCCGGATCCGGCTCCTTGGTAACATTGCCCTTAGCGGGCGCGCCGGGATCGAGTTTCTTCAGCAAACCGTGATGGACGCCGGCGAGAACGGCTGCGAGCGCAAGATAGGGATTGGCATCCGCGCCTGCGACGCGGTGCTCGACGCGCCGCGCATCGTCGGGGCCCGCCGGAAAGCGCATTCCGGCCGAACGGTTGTTGACGCCCCAGCTGCGATTGACCGGCGCAAACATGTCGGGCTGAAAGCGGCGATAGGAATTCTGGCTGGGCGCAAACAGCGCCATGGATTCGGGCATCGATGCCTGCAGCCCGCCGATGGCGTGGCGCAGCAGTTCGGACCCCGTCTCGTCCGCGCCGGCGAAAATGTTGCGGCCATCCCGGTCGAGAATGCTCAAATGAACATGCAGGCCGCTGCCCGTACGATCGAGATAGGGTTTGGCCATGAAGGTCGCTTCGAAATCATTTGCGCGCGCCGCCTCTTTGACAATCTGCTTCAGGAAAATCGCGTGATCGGCGGCCAACCGCGCATTCTGCTGGTGCTTCAAATTGGCTTCGAACTGGCCTGCCGCATATTCTTTGCTGGCCGCGCTCAGCGGCACACGCTGGCGACGCGCAGCTTCCGAAAGCGCCGAAAGAAATCCCTCGTAACGATCGAGGTCGTCGAGACCGAACACGGAAACTGCGCTCTCGCGCGTACCACTTCTCGGATCGAGCGGCGGCTGAGGCGCGCGATGTTCGCCGCGCAGGGGATCGATCAGATAGAATTCAAGTTCCAGCGCCGCGACCGGAACAAGATCGAGCTCCGCAAACCGTTCCAGCACGCGCTCGAGCGCGGCGCGCGGCTCGCCCGGATCCGGCGCGCCGGTCTTGTCGCGCAACGTCATCAGCATCTGCGCCCGCGGCGGTCCGTTCGCCCAGACGCGCGAAATTGTGCCCGGCAGCGGCCAGGCTGTGCCATCGGGATCGCCGTCGCTGAAGCCGCGACCGAACGCATCCGTCATGTCGCCGCGCGCATCCATCAGATAGATGGAGCGGGGAATGGGCATGCCATGCGCGAACAGCCGCTGTGCCTCCGCAACCGGGAAACGCTTGCCGCGCAGGGCGCCGCAAAGGTCGGGAATGGCTGCGTCGAGGAATTCGAGATCGGTCTCGGCTTCGAAGAACGCGTCAAACTCTGTCTCGGCATCGGCAACAAAAGACGGCCGGGGAAAAGCGGGCGTTGTGGCAGGCTTGTTCATGCGGCGTCCGATTGCGTTCTTCGAAAACCAATGGGAGCAGCTATGGAAGCCAAGGGCAAGCGCGCAAAAGAAAGCGGGAGCAGCCCTTGGGCTGCTCCCGCCTGGTTAACGTGCGAGGTGACGCGGAAGTTAAAGGACGCCGCGCTTATGTTCGCCGATCACGATGCGGCCGGGATTGAACGCTTCCTTGAACACCGGAAGCGCCTTTCGCGGCTCGGCATCGCCACACATGAAGACGTCGAACGCGGCGTAACCGCGTTCCGGCCATGTGTGAACACTGATATGGCTCTCCGAAAGGACGGCAACTCCACTGATGCCGCCGCCTTCCGTAAACCTGTGCAGATGGATATGCAGGAGCGTCGCCCCCGCTGCTTCCACCGCCTCGACCAGCGCCTGTTCGATACGATCCTGGTCGTCGAGAGACTCGGCGTCCCACAAATCGATGATCAGGTGACTGCCCGCATAGGTCAGCCCATTTTTGGTAATGAAGTGATCCTTGCGGTCCTCATCCCCAGGGGGAATAGGAACCGGGACGGTCCTCGCCGGAGCGCGCACCGTGTGAGGCCGGGCTCCATTGATCGCCGCCATACCGAGTCCGAGTTGAGCCATCCTGGCACCTACCCTCTCAGAGCGTTGACACCTGTGGTGCCTCTCACCTCGCGGATCCGAGGCACCCGCTAAGACGAAAGCGGCGGGCGGAAGGGAAACCTCCGCCGCGCCGCTCGGTTCCGTTGCCGGAACAGGGCGAATATAGGCCCCCCTCCCCCCCATGCAAGAAGTTTTAGACCCGAGGCTGAATTTTTTCTGTAGCTCTCCAAACACACCGAGGCGGCGTATCGCGATAGACAGGCCGGGAGCGCGGCCTTATATCGGCGCGCTTTTCGCGAGCGGGGAACAGATGCCGGCTTCTTTCAAAGAGAAACTTCACAAGGGATATGCGCAGTCGATGGAGCTTGCCGGCGCGCCGCTCGCCGAGGAGAAGAGCAAATATCAGCGCATTCGCATCTTTGACAGCGTGGCGAACGGGCGCGTGCTGGTGCTCGACGACATCGTGCAGCTCACAACGCGCGATGAGGCTGCCTATGCCGAGATGCTGACGCACCTGCCGATTTTCGAGCATGGCGCCGTGAAGCGCGTGATGATCGTCGGCGGCGGCGATCTGTCCATCGCCGACGAGGCGCTGAAGCACAAGAGCTTGAGGGAGGTCGTGCTCGTCGATATCGACGGCCGCGTCGTCGAGCTTTGCCAAGAACACTTCGCCGAAATGAATGCCAAAGCCTTCGCCGACAAGCGGCTCAAAATCGAAATCGCCGATGCCTTCGAATATCTGGGCCGCGACGAGTCCAAAGGCCGTTTCGATCTCATCGTCGCCGACCGGCCGGATCCCGTCGGTCCCGGCAAGGTGCTGTTCGGCGAGACGTTCTACGACCGCGTGAAGGCGGCGCTCGCGCCGGGCGGCTTTGCCACCTTTCAGACCGGCGTGCCATTCTATCAGCCGCAGGAAATCGCCGACGCGCTCGACGAGCTGCGCGAATTCTTCCCGCAATGCGGGCTCTACCTGACCGTCGTGCCGACCTATATCGGCGGCTTCATGGCGCTCTCCTGGGCCGGCAAAGGCAGGCGCCTCGGCACGCCAGCGGGCCTTAAGCGCGCCCGCGCCGCTTTCGCCTCGGCAAAGTTCAAGACCGACTACTACAACCCCGAAATCCACGCCGCCGCCTTCGCGCTCCCGGAATGGATCAAACGGCTGGCGAAATGATCCAGAGCTCGATCCGTCTCGCACATTGACGCTGTACGCCCGGCGTATTATGCTGCGTGCACAATGATACGGTCATGGGCGAATAGCGCGTCGCGGCGGTTCGCCGAGACCGGGAAATCGAAGTTCAGCGGACTGGACTCAAGGCGTGCCGATCTTCTGCTCCGATTACTTGATCGGGTCCGCACGCTGAAAGAGATCGGCCCATTGAAAAGTGTCGGACTTCATCCGCTAAAAGGCGCTCGAACGGGTCAATGGGCAATTACGGTCAGTGGACCTTGGCGGATATGTTTCCGGTTCGAGGACGGAGATGCGTATGACGTCGAAATCGTTGACTACCACTAAACGTCTGAAGCCGGTTCATCCCGGTGATATTCTTGCACTTGAAATGGAAGCGCGTGGGCTTTCGTCCCTCGCGCTGTCGCTGAAGCTCCGCGTACCAGCCAACCGGATATCGGAAATCGTGAAGGGCCGGCGTGGTGTTACGCCGGAGACCGCGTTGAGGCTTGGCCGCTACCTCGGCACCGGCGGCGAATTGTGGATTCGGCTTCAGGCCGATTACGACCTGGTGATGGCGGAACGCGAATTTGGCCCTACAATACGACGGGAAGTCGAAGCGGCGTAACGCGCCAATAAACTTCCCGCTGTCACGCCGTGGCTTCCGGCAATTGGCCAGGATGAACTCGCTTCTCTTACCATAGGCATAACTCACACGATGCGCCGCTCCCCAGAACCGGGATTGTCAACAAGCGTCGTCTTACCCCAATCCAAAGTTCGCCCACTCATCCAAAACACGATATGATTGTAGTTAGACCAGTATGGATCGATCACCTCGGGTTCGAGCTGAGCTAAGTCGTAAAATCAGAATGTCTTGTGAGGTTTTAGCTGCAGAGTCGCGTTGAGAATAAATGCGACGCGTAGCTAGGCGCACCAAAGCTCCCTCCGCTCGCTTCGTGGACACCACCTTTACCACGAGTGGAGTATGAAATAATTACATCGCCACCGTCGCTTCGATTTCGACCTGGGCGCCGTCCTCGACGAGGCCGCTGACTTCGACGACGGACATGGCAGGAAAATAGCGGCCGATGATATCGCGATAGGTGGTTCCTATCTCGGCAAGGTGGGCCTTGTAAGCCTGCCGATCTGTCACGTACCAGGTGAGCCGCACTATCTGTTGGGGTCTTGTACCGGCCGCCTCGACTATCGCACGGATGTTACGCAGCGCCTGCCGGATTTGCGCGACAAGATCGGGAGCAAACGCGCCCGTTTCGTCCCACCCCACCTGTCCGGAAACAAATAGAAATCCGTTTTCGATCACGCCGTTGGAGTAGCCGTTGGGCCGCTTCCATCCGGGAGGATTGACAGGTTTCATCACGCAGCCGTTACGCGTTCGCGCAGCAGATAACGCTGCACCTTGCCGGACGGATTGCGCGGCAGCGCGTCGAGGTATTCCACGGCGCGCGGATATTTGAACGGCGCAATATCGGCCTTGACGAAATCCTGTATCTCGCGCGCCAGTTGCGGCGAGCGCGCCTGGTCCGGCTTCAACACGACAAAGGCTTTCACGATATGCCCGCGCGCAGCATCCGGCGCACCGATCACTGCACATTCCTGGACGGCCGGATGACGCAACAGCGCTTCCTCCACTTCGAATCCGGAGATGTTGTAGCCCGCCGAGACGATCATGTCGTCGGTACGGCTGTGAAACCAGAAGCAGCCGTCCTCGTCCATCAGGCAGGCATCGCCGGTGATATTCCAGCCATGGCTCACATAATTTGCCTGCCGCGGGTCATCGAGATAACGGCAGCCGGTCGGTCCCTTCACCGCCAGCCTGCCGATCTCGCCGGGGCGAACCGGATTGCACGCCTCGTCAAGCGCCGTTGCGACATAACCAGGAACGGGCTTGCCGGTGGCGCCCGGCCTTGCTTCGGCAAGAGGACTCGAAATGAATATGTGCAACAGTTCGGTCGAACCGAGACCGTTGATGATACCCCGGCCCGTCGCCGCCTCCCAATCGCCCAGCGTGGATGCCGGAAGATGTTCGCCAGCGGAAACGTAGTGCCGAATATGCGAGAGATTTTCGCGGGAGGCCCGTTCGGTCATTACGCGATAGGCCGTGGGTGCCGTCATCAATACGCTCGGCTGGTACTCCACCATTGCATTCAGCAATTCGTCGGGCGTGCAGCCCGGCAGGAGCACGGAGGCCGCGCCGTAGCGCAGCGGAAATACCAGATGACCGCCCAGACCGAACGTAAAAGCCATCGGCGCGCTGCAAAGAAACCGATCGTCAGGCCGCGTTTCAAGGATGGAACGCGGAAACGCATCGGCGATGGCAAGTACGTCACGATGAAAATGCACCGTTGCCTTGGGATCGCCGGTCGTGCCCGAGGTGAACGCAAGGAGCGCCGGATCCGTCGACCATGTTCCAACCACTGTGAAGTGATCGGGCTTTTGCTTCAGTTGCCGCTCGATATCCGCGCCCGAGGAGCGGCCATCGCGCGAATAGGTCGCAATATCGCGGCCTTTTCCCTCCATGGCGACGATCAACTCGTCGAGCAGATTTTCTTCGCAGAGCGAAAGATCGACCGACGCTTTCTCGAGAATGAACGCAAGCTCGCGCGACCGTAAGAGCGGCATGGTGACGACGGCAATGGCGCCGATCTTGAGGATGGCCAGCCACAATGCGCACAGCATCGGTCCGTTCTGCCCGCGCAGCAGCACGCGTGCACCCGGTTGCAGCGAATAATCCTCGACGAGTACGGCCGCGGCCTGGCTCGACGCGCGCGCCAGTTCGTTATAACTCCATTGACCGCCTGGAAAGATGGCAGCTGTTCGCGGACCCCATCCCCTCGCAATCGCGCGATCGATCAGCTCAGCACCCGCATTGATCCGTTTCGGATATCGAAACTCCGGCCGGTCGAAAAGAAATTCCGGCAGCATGTCGGCGGCGGGCAGCCGGTCGATGACGAAACGGTCGAGATGCGCGGTTTGCATTCCTCTCAATCGCCCTCGAATATCGGTTGTTTCTTCTCGGCGAAGGCACGATAGGCGCGGCGGAAATCCTCGGTCTGCATGCAAAGCGCCTGCGCATTCGCTTCCGCATCAAGCGCATCCTCGATTCCCATGCTCCATTCGCGATGCAGCATCTTCTTGGTCATGGCATGAGCAAAGGTAGGGCCTTTTGCAAGATCGCCCGCCATGCGCAAGGCCTCGGCGAGCAAATCGGTTTCGGGCACCAGCCGGTTGTAAAATCCCCAGCGTTCGCCCTCATCGGCCGACATCACCCGCCCGCTATAGAGCAGCTCCGAGGCTCGGCCATGACCGATCAGCCGGGGAAGGATTGCGCAGGCTCCCATGTCGCAGCCCGCAAGTCCCACGCGCACGAACAGAAACGTCGTCTTCGCCCGTGGTGTCGCCAGCCGGATGTCCGATGCCATGGCGAGTATGGCGCCAGCACCCGCGCAGGTCCCATCCACGGCGGCAACGATCGGTTGCGGACAGGCTCGCATCGCCTTGACGAGGTCGCCGGTCATTCGCGTGAAATTCAGAAGGCCCGTGACGTCCATCTTCGTGAGCGGGCCGATGATGTCATGCACGTCACCACCCGAACAGAAATTTCCTTGCGCGCCGGTAATGACGACGGCCTTGACCTGCGGTGCGCGGTCGAGCGCGCGAAACGTATCGCGCAATTCGGCATAGGATTCGAAAGTGAGCGGGTTTTTCCGCTCCGGGCGCGACAGCGTGATCGTCGCCACATTCTCCTGCAGCGACCAGCGGAAATGGGTTGGAGAATAGAACGCGTCGATCATTTCATGTCCTTCAACCGGCTCCGCCGCCGGAAATGGCAATCGCCTGGCCGCTCACCGAGCCGGCATCCTCGCCACAGAGCCAGGCAACGGTATCGGCAACTTCTTCCGGACGGATCAGCCGCCCCTGAGGATTGTGGCGAATCATTTCGCCGACGACCTTGTCGGCATCAAGGCCGGTCTTCGCAACGATCGCCCCGACTGCATTGCGCACCAGATCCGTGTCCACATAGCCGGGGCAAACGGCATTTACGGTGATGCCCTGCCGCGCCGTCTCCACCGCGAGCGCGCGCGTGAATCCGACCAGGGCATGTTTGGTCGCGCAATAGGCGGTGATGTAGGCCGCACCAACGAGACCGGCAATGCTGGAAATATTCACGACGCGGCCCCAGCCGAGATCGACCATCGATGGAAGTGCCGCACGCGTGCAGCGGAACGCCGAAGTGACATTGACCGCAATGAGCCGATCGAGCAGCGCGTCGGACGTCTTGAGGAACGGTGCGCTCTCCGCGGCGCCGGCATTGTTGATCAGGATTGCGATTGGCGCCCGCGCGCGCGCTTCCGCGAAGGCCCGCTCCACATCGGCCGGATCAGTCACGTCGCAGATGATGGCCTGTGCGTCCGCGCCGCGCTCCGCTTCGCGTTTGAGCGCCTGGGCGTCGCGTCCCAAAAGCGTCGTCTGCGCGCCCATCTGCGCGAGCCGGATGGCGATGGCAGCACCGATGCCCCGCGACGCCCCGGTCACGACGGCATGGCGTCCGGTCAATGGAAGATCAGTGGCCACGGCTCAAATTCCTCACAAGTTGATCGCGGCCCGACCAGTAGGGCTTCGGCCATGAAATTTCGTCAAAACCCTGCTGCGCGGCGGCGCGCAGCGTCCAATAGGGATCGGTCAGATGCGGCCGCGCAAGGCAGCAAAGATCGGCACGACCGGCTGCCAGAATGCTGTTCACGTGATCGATCTCGTAGATGTTTCCCACCGCCATGGTCGCGATGCCGGCTTCGTTACGGATGAGATCGGAGAACGGGGTCTGAAACATCCGTCCGTAAACCGGCCGCGCGGCCGTCGATGTTTGCCCGGCCGATACGTCAACGACGTCTGCGCCCGCATCGGCGAAGGCGCGGGATATGATCAGCGCCTCGGCCTCGTTGTTGCCCGCCTCGCCAAGCCAGTCGGTCGCGGAGATGCGCACGGAAATCGGGCGCTCATCGGGCCAGACACGCCGCACGGCCTGAAATACCGCGAGCGGAAAGCGAAGCCGGTTCTCGATCGCGCCGCCATAGCGATCGGTTCGCTTGTTCATTGCCGGAGTGAGAAATGCGGAAAGCAAATAACCATGCGCGGCATGAAGCTCGATCATGTCGAAACCGCAGGTGATGGCGCGTCTGGTGGCGCCGACATAATCGTCGATCACGCGTTCCATGTCGGCTTCCGTCATTTCGCGCGGCACCTGATTGTGCGGCGACCACGGAATGGGCGAAGGCGCGATCAGCGGCCAGTTGCCATGATCGAGCGGCTGATCCTCGCCCTCCCACGGCACTTTGGTCGAGCCCTTGGGGCCGGCGTGACCGAGCTGCAGCGCGATCTTCGCTTCGGTGCCCGCATGTACAAAATCGACGATTCGTTTCCAGCCGCGTTCATGTTCGTCATTATATAATCCGGCGCAGCCCGGCGTGATGCGCGCATCCTCCGACACGTCCGTCATTTCGGTGACAACGAGCGCTGCGCCGCCCTGGGCGCGTGCGCCGTAATGCACGAGATGGAAATCACCGGGCGTTCCGTTCCTGGCGGAATACATCGACATCGGCGACACAACGATGCGGTTTGCGAGCGTCAGTCCGCGCAACTTTAACGGCGCAAACATCGGCGGGCGCGGCCTGTTGGCCGCGACGCCGGCGCGCCGAACGAACCATGTTTCAAGGCCTTCGAGCCAGGTGCGGTCGCGCAGACGCAGATTTTCGTGGCTGATTCGCTGGCTGCGGGTCAGCAGCGAATAGGCGAACTGTATGGGTTCGAGGCCCACATAACGCGGTACGTGTTCGAACCATTCGGTGGAGTTGCGCGCGGCGTTCTGCAATTTGATCACTTCGAGGCCGCGGGTCGCCTGGAAGGCGTCGAGCGCCTTCTCCGACATGCCGTGATCGTGAATGGCCGAGGCAAGCGCGATCGCGTCTTCCAGCGCAAGCTTGGTGCCGGAGCCGACGGAGAAATGCGCGGAATGGGCCGCATCACCGATCAGCACGATATTGCCGTGATGCCAGCGCTCGCAGTTCAGCACCGGAAAATTGAGCCAGGCCGAGCCGCGCAGATGCCGCGCGTTGCTCATCAAGCTGTGACCGTTCAGCTGCGCGGCAAACAGCCGTTCGCAAATTTCGATCCCTTCTTCCGTACTCGCATGCTCGAAGCCCAGGCCGCGCCAGGTGGCTTCGCTGCATTCGACAATAAACGTCGATGTCCCCGGTTCGAAACGATAGGCATGCGCCCAGATCCAGCCATGTTCCGTTTGCAGGAAAGCAAATGTAAATGCATCGAAAGTTTGTTCGGTGCCCAGCCAGATGAATTTGTTGGCGCGCCGCTGAATGCTCGGGCGAAAAGCGCCGGCATGCGTCGCGCGGGTCGCACTGTTGATACCGTCGCTCGCCACGATCAAATCCGCATCGGCAAAATCGGCGGCGCTCGCCTCGCATTCGAAACGCAGTTCCACATCCAGTTCGCGGCAGCGCGCCTGCAGGATGTTGAGCAGATGCTTGCGGCCGATACCGGAAAAGCCATGGCCCCCCGATCGGATTCGCTGGCCGCGGAAATGGACATCGATGTCGTCCCAATGCGCGAGCGCTCCGGTGATGGTGGTGGCGCTTTCGGGGTCCGCCTCGCCGAGCACGTCCATCGTCTGATCGGAGAGAACGACGCCCCATCCGAAGGTGTCAGCCGGCCGGTTGCGTTCGACGACAAGCACGTCATGGCGCCGGTCGAGCCGCTTGAGGGCAATCGCAAAATAAAGGCCGGCGGGACCGCCACCGACGCAAACTGCTCTCACGGCGAATCAGGCTCCTGCCGGTCCCCGCTATCTAAAAGTCAAAGTGCTTTCGGGTAAAGCCGCGCCGCTTGACGCTGCGCCGCAGCATTGGTTTCGTGCGCCTAACGATCGCCGGAGACCCCCATGAAGCCGCTTTTCGTCCAGATCAAATGCGAACTTGGCCAGACCTACAAGGTTGCCGAACTTCTCATCGACACTATCGAGGAGACGGCCGAGATCTATTCGGTGACTGGCGCTTATGACCTGCTCGCCAAATTCCATCTCGGCAATGAACAGAGTTTCGGCGAATTCGTGAATTTCAAGCTGCACGCCGTGCCCGGCATTCGCGATACCTTCTCGCTGGTCGCATTCCGGATGTTCTGCGTTCCCAATCCCGACAAGGAAGCGATGGACGAAACCGATTTCCGCAAGCTCGCGGCGCGGAATAAACAGGCCTGAAAGATCATCCCTCTCTTCTACACGGGTGAAGGAGAGAGAAATACTTCAAACAGTTGCCAGAAAACCGGACAGCACGCGGTTGAAAGCCGGCGGGTTTTCCAGATTGGCGAGATGACCGACATTGGGAATGACTTCCAGCCGCGCGCCCTTGATCTGCCGCGCCATCGCTTCCACGACTTCGGGCGTCATGACGCGGTCAGAGCCGCCGGCAAGGACAAGCGTCGGTTTGTCGATCTTCGGAACGATTTGGGTGCCGTCGAAAGAAAGAATACAACGCATCGCATCGCGATAGACGTCGGGCGGAACGGAGCTGACCGAGTCGATGGCGGCGTCCTTCGCCGATTGCGGCGCACCGGGTGCCAGAAGCTGATCGAGCAGGCTCGCCGCCATTTCCCGCATCGTCATGCCGCGATCGATCGGTCCAACGCGCCGCTCCATGAATTCCTGCGCGCGGGCGCGCGCCGCTTCGATGGCTTCGGGCGTTTCCGGCTGCGCAAGGCCCGGGCTCGTCGCATAAAGGCAAATGCTGGTGACGCGGTCCGCGCGATTGCGCAAATATTCCTGGACGACCATTCCGCCCATCGAATGGCCGACGAGATGAATGCGTTTGTTCGGCAGCGTGTCGAGCAGCGCTTCGAGCGCATCGGCCAGTACCGGAAATGTCAGCTCTCGCACGGGCGGCGAACCGCCATAGCCCGGCATGTTCCAGGCAATTGCGGTGTAGCGATCTGCAAACGCGTCCAGCTGCAGGCGCCAAACCTTTGCGCGCCCGCCGATACCGTGCAGAAAAATGAGCGCATCAGCGCCGGATCCGTTCTTTAAAAAAGTTGGTACCTGCATGGCGTGTCCTCGTTTGGTCCGAAGAAAATCACGGCGGGAGCATCCTGTCGAAAATGACCTGTGCCGCAGCCTCGGCGCAGACCAGACGGCTTTCCAATGCGGTGAAATCATCAGCGCCGACGGAGCGGACAAGCAGGGCTTTCATGGCCGGCGTGGCATGTTCGGGATCGAAGGCGCCAGTGACCGCCATGCGCAGAATCTGCAGTAGATCCAATTCGAGACGTGCCGCGTCGATGAGAACCCGTGCGTCGTCATCCGAGAGAACTCCAGCGCTGCAAAGACGCCCAAGAGCCGAGATTGTATTCGGCTCCAATACCTCATGCGCTTCCCAGCCATGACGCAGCTGAAGGAATTCCACGACAAACTCGATATCCACTAGTCCGCCGCGGGCGAATTTCAAATCCCATGCCCCGCGGGCTGGAAACTGCGATTCGAGTTTCTTGCGCATCTCCCGGACGTCGCGCGCGAGGCGTTCCGGCTCCACTTTGCGCGCGAGCGAATCCCGAATGACCTCCTCGATCCTCCGCCGCAAAATGTCCGGCCCGGCAATCACGCGCGCACGCGTGAGCGCAAGCCGTTCCCAGGTCCAGGCGTCCTCCGCATGATAACGGGCGAAGGACTGCAGGCTCACCGCCGCCGGCCCCTTGTTGCCGGTCGGACGCAGGCGCATGTCCACTTCGTACAACCCGCCTTCCGCCGTCTGGACGGTGAGCGCGGCAATCAGCCGTTGCGCGACTTTGGCGTAATAGACCATCACCGGCAGGCGGCGCGGTCCGGTGGACGTTTCTGTTTGGAGCGAAGCGTCGTAGACGAAAATCAGATCGAGGTCGGAGGCGAAGGTCATCTCACGCCCGCCGAGCCGCCCCATTGCCACCACGCAGAAGGATCCGCCCTCCACAACCCCCGCGCTTGCTGCGAATTCCTGTTCGATTCTTTCGAGAAGGCCGGCAATCGTGCATTCGGCAATGGCGCTAAAGGCTGCGCCTGCCTCGGCCGTCGATATGCGGCCATCGATGAGTTGCACGCCCGCGCTGAAGCTCTGTTCCCGGACAAAGCGCCGCGCGGCATCCAGCACGTCTTCATGACCTTTTGCCGCGCCAAGCTGCGCCGCAAGCAGCGCACAGAGATGGTCCGGCGATGGCGGCGCAAGAAATGTGCGGTCGAGAAGTACGTCGAGCATCGCCGGTGCTTGGGCAAGATGATCGGCCAGTCGGGGCGCCGATCCCATCACGGAAGCGACGAGCTTCAACAGATGCAGGTTGGCGACAAACAGCGAGAAGAGCTGAACGCCCGCCGGCAAACGTGAAACGAACCGGTCGAGCTGCGCAAAGGCGATATCGGGATCAGCCGTTGCGGCCAAAGCATCGAGAATTGCCGGTACGAGCCGCGTCAGCAGCTCGCGCGCGCGCGGGCTTCGCGTTGCGCGGATGCGCCCGTGATGCCAGCCGCGAATCGCGCCGGCCACATGCCCCGGATCGCGGAAGCCCATTTGCGCCAGGGTGGCCAGCGTTTCGGGATCGTCCTCCACGCCGGTGAAGACAAGACCACCCCCTGCGCCTCCCAGCGGTGGCGCCTTATCAAAGAGCTCCTCGTAATGCTGCTGCACGCATTCGAGCCGCGAAATCAGCTCGCCGGCAAATGAATCGGTGTCTGCATACCCGGCGAAGCCGGCAACATGTGCAAGTTCGGCGGCCGCCCCGGGCAGCGTATGGGTCTGTTCGTCCTCGATCATCTGCAGACGATGCTCGAGGCGGCGCAGAAACCGGTAGGCATCGGCGAGATCGGCACTTGCGCGATCCGAGACCAATCCCCTGGCACGCAGCGATTCCAGCGCCGCCAATGTGCGCCGCTGGCGCAGCGAAGGATCGCGCCCGCCCAATATCAGCTGCTGCGTCTGGACAAAGAATTCGATTTCGCGGATGCCGCCGCGGCCGAGCTTGATGTTGTGACCGGGAAGGGCGATGTCATGGTGGCCGCCATGCGCCTGGATCTGCCGCTTGATCGAATGAATATCTTCGATGGCCGCATAGTCCAGATTGCGGCGCCACACGAAAGGCTCCAGCCGCCCGAGGAAAGCAGCCGCCGCTGCCGGATCACCGGCGCAGGGGCGTGCTTTGATGAAAGCCGCGCGCTCCCAGTTCTGCCCCATTTCCTCATAGTAACGTTCCGCGGCTTCGGTCGAAATGGCGATCTGGGTCGCACCGGCATCCGGCCTTAATCTCAGGTCGACACGAAACACATAGCCATCGGCTGTTGTCTCGCCGAGCAGCCGGACAAGTCCCTTGACGAGATCCACGGCGGCGCCGCGCGCATCGGATTTCTTTCGGAACGGAAAACGTTCGGCATCGTAGAACGCGACGAGGTCGAGATCGCTCGAATAATTGAGCTCGAACGCACCCGCTTTTCCCATGGCGAGAATAATGAGTCCTGTCTGTGATTCGAGAGCTTCGGGATCGCGCTCGCCTATTCCGGCCTTGTGGGCTGCTTCGCGCAGCAGAAAACGCAGCGCGCATCTCACACTCGCGTCGGCGAAGCGCGTCAGGTTATTTGTAACCGCATCGACATCCCAGATGCCGGCAATGTCGGCCATCGCCGTCGCAAGCGCCATCCGATGTTTCGCGCGGCGCAGGCCGGCCATCGCGTCCGTCACATCGGCTGCGTCCTGCGCGCCATGGGTGAGTCTTATCGCCTGCTCGACAATTGCATCGGGACCCGCTTCCCACAGCCCGCGCAGCGCGGCGCGCTCTCGCAGGGCGAGCCGGCAGAGAAACGGGCTGTTTCCGAAGGCGCTCGCGAATATCGCTCGCGCGCCTTCCGGAATACCCGCAACGCAGTCGCCCAGGCTTTCGAACACCCGCTCTGCGCGCGCCGGGTCGAACACCCGCGGCGCGAGGGGACCACGGGCCGCAAACGCGTCAGATGTCATTCGCATTTCCGGATCGGCGTGTTCCGATTGTCATTGCTCTGCTGCGGCCGAGATTTGCGGCCCGCACTATAATCAATTATGGGCGATCAGTTTCTGCGCGGTCATCTGCGGCAAGGCGGAATGCCGCCTTGTGGGCGCCGGAAACAGCAACGTCGCCCTCAGGCCGGGACGGTTGTCGGAGAGTTCGAGCTTCGCGTCGTGGAGCCTCACGACCGCCGCCACGAGGCTGAGGCCCAGGCCCGTGCCAGGCGAATGACGGCTTGCCTCGAGTCGAACAAAGCGTTCAAGCACGCGGCTGCGATCTTCCTTGGGAATTCCCGGACCCGAATCGGCCACATGCAGCGCGATGCCGGCCGGCGTGTGTTCAAGCGCAACCGTGACCTTGCCGCCTGCGGGCGTATATTTGATCGCGTTGTCGAGCAGGTTGGCGAGGGCCTGGCTTACAAGGCGCGGATTGCAGGCGATGATGGCCGAGCCGCTGGGCGGAATCGAAAGCGTTATTTCCTTCTCGTCGGCGAGCGGTCCGTACAGTTCGGCTACGCCCTCCACAATTCCGCGCAGATCGACCTGTTCCATGGATTCACGCGCCACCCCGGCTTCGGCCTCGGCGATGAGAAGCAGCGCGTTGAACGTGCCGATCAAATGGTCCGTTTCCTCCACCGCGGCTTCGATTTCGCTTGCGCCGGCGGCATCGGGCCCGATCATGTGCAGCACGCCTTCGAGTCTGTTGCGCAGCCGGTTGAGCGGCGTGCGCAGGTCATGGGCGATGGAGTCGGTCACGTCGCGCATGCCGCGCATGAGCCGCTCGGTGCGTTCCAGCATGCGGTTGAGATTGATCGCCAGCGTATCGAACTCGTCGCCGCCGCGGCCGAGCGGCAGACGCCGCGAAAGATCGCCCGCCATGATTTCGCGGCTGGTGCGGTTTATGAGATCGAGCCGGGTGAGAAAATTGCGGCTGATGAGAATGCCGCCCAGGAGTCCCAGCAGGATCATCAGGAGCAGGCTCCACGGCAACGTCGTCGTAAACAGTTTCTCCGTCTGGTAGCGCTCGGCGATGTCGCGGGCGACGAGGAGCAGGAAGCCGCCGGTCAGCGTGAACTGACGGCCGCGTGCGCGGCGCTCTTCGGTGCGGCTGCCGACACGGCGCTCATAGTCCAATTCGACGATATTGCCACTGATCGGTACGAGATTGGGCCAGGAGTCGAGATTTCCCACGATCGGACGCTTGTCGGAATCGGCGAGCAGATAGAGCGTGGCTTCGCTATGGGCGGACCGGTTGACGATCACACTCGTCAGGCCCGCGAGCCCGAAACGCTGGTAGCGCTCGGCAAGACTCGAAATCTCGGAATCGACGATCTGGTCGGTCTGCGCGTTCAGGGCGCGCGCCGTGTTCCAGTAGGTGAAGCCAACGATGGCAGCGGCGGAGAGAGCAAAAATGGCAAGATAGAGAGCGACAATCCGGAACGCGAGCGTGCGAAGAATTCTAGGCGCGCGCACGGATCATGTAACCCGCGCCGCGGACGGTGTGCAGCAGCGGAGCGTCAAACCCCTTGTCGATTTTCGCCCGGAGGCGGGAGATGTGCACATCGATCACATTGGTCTGTGGATCGAAATGATACTCCCAAACGCTCTCGAGCAGCATAGTCCTCGTCACCACCTGCCCGGCATGGCGCATCAGATATTCCAGCAGCCGGAACTCGCGGGGCTGGAGGTCGATGGCTGAGCCGTTGCGTTTGGCGGTGCGCGTCAGGAGGTCGAGCTCCAGGTCGCCGACCTGCAGCTGGGTTTTGACCGAAGCCGGATGGCGCCGCCGCATCAGGGCATCGATGCGCGCGAGCAGTTCCGCGAAGGCGTAGGGTTTGGTGAGATAATCGTCGCCGCCCGCCTTCAGTCCCTTCACGCGGTCGTCGATTTCCGAAAGCGCGCTCAGGAACAGCACAGGCATGGTGTTGCCGTGCTCGCGAATCTCGGCGACCAGCTTGAGGCCGTCCAGTCCGGGCAGCATTCGATCCACGATCGCCACATCGTATTGGCGGGAAAGCGCGAGGGTCAAACCCACCTCGCCATCGGCCGCGTCATCCACCACATGACCGGCTTCCCGCAGTCCGTTCACGAGGTAGCGCTGCGCCTCGAGATCATCCTCCACAACAAGAATTCGCATCTGCAACTCCTATCGCCTCATCGAGGCGCCATGACCGGGAGTCAGGGTCCGCGCCGGCAGCAGCAACGGGGGGGATGGGGCCGCCACCACCGGCGCGGGGGCCGGACGCAGTCTGCCGAGGCGGGCTGCGTCCGGTACACGGCAAACTCCGGTATTATGCGATCTTCAGCGCCACGAAGCGCTGACCGCTGTTTCCGTCTATGAGCATGAGCACGCTCTTGCGGCCGCTCGCCTGCGCACCTGCGATCTGTGCCTTGATGTCCTTCGGGGTGTGGACCGCCTTGTTGCCGATTGAAACAACAACGTCGCCCGGCTGGATTCCCTTGTCTGCCGCGTCGCTGTCGGGATCGACCCGCGTAACCAGCACGCCGTTCACATGATCATCGAGATTATAATTGCGGCGGACCTCCGGTGTCACGGCGGTCAGGCCAAGTCCCATCGCCTCGCCGGTGCTCGCAACCGCACTGCTGTTCTGTTCCGGACCGTCGTCGGAAGCGAGCTGCTCCTCCTTCCGCGCGCCGATTGTCGCCGTCAGCGTTTTCTGCGCGCCGTTGCGCGCCAATGTGAACGTCGCCTTGGCACCAGCCGGCAGAGCGGCGACCCGGCGTGTAAGGTCACGCGAATCCTCGACCGACTTTCCATTGATGGCGAGAATGATATCGCCGGGCTGGAAGCCAGCCTTGGCCGCCGGGCCGCCGCCGACAACGGAGGCCACGATCGCGCCTTTGACGTCATGCGTTCCGAGCGATTGCGCGATTTCCGGCGTGACATTCTGAATCTGCACGCCGAGATAGCCGCGCGCCACACGGCCATGCGCCTCAAGCTGCGCCACAACGTCGTGAATGGTGGAAGACGGAATTGCAAAGCCGATGCCGACACTGCCGCCGGACGGCGAATAGATCATCGAGTTCATGCCGATGACCTTGCCTTCGAGATCGAAGGTCGGACCGCCGGAATTGCCGCGATTGATGGGCGCGTCGATCTGAAGATAATCTGTGTACGGACCGTTTCCGACATCGCGGCCAATCGAGGAAATGATGCCGGCCGTCACCGTATTGCTGAGGCCAAAGGGATTGCCAACTGCGATCACCCAGTCTCCGACGCGCACGGTGTGGTCGTCGCCGAATTCGACGGTGGGCAGCGGCTTGTCGCTCTTGACCTTGAGAAGCGCAATATCGGTCGCCTCGTCGGAACCCAGAAGCTTGGCGGTGAATTCGCGGCCGTCCGGCAGCTTCACCGTGATCTTCTTGCCATCGGCCACGACGTGGTTGTTGGTGACGATGTAGCCGGACTTGTCGATGATGAAGCCTGAGCCCATTGCCACGGCCTTATGCGGCATGGAGAACTGGCGACCGCCTTCGCCGAACTGGTTGAAGAAGTCGCGGAACGGCTCGGGCAAGTCTTCGGGATTGAAATTTTGCGCCGGCTTCATCTGCTGCTCGACGGTGACCGTCACCACGGCCGGGCTCACCCGCTCCACCAGATCGGCGAAGCTGAAGGGGGCGCCGTTTTCAAGCATGCGCGGCGGGGAATTGTGCACCACCGGATGGGGATCAGCCGGATGCGCAGGCGGCACATTCGATGCCGCGAGCTGTATCGATCCGGTCGGCGCCGCCGCGAAACCTGCCAAGCCAAAAAATGCGATGGCGCCAGCCGAACCTGCGACCAGCAAGGTCTGTCTCAGATTCCGATGCCGCAGCCGCTCCAAACCCTTCATTACTTTCTCCCTATCGTCAAACGATGGCGCGCAATGCAGCCACCCGGTGGCCCGATAGGCCTATCCCCATCGGATTAAGCGTTTCTGTCCTCTGCATTAAACGTCCGACACCTGATGAACCACAGCGCCTTTCGCGCGTATCCATGCGAGTTCGGTTAATCAGCCGGGCGTCTCGGCCCGCGCGAGCCGACGCGCGCGAAGAATCGCCGCGACGACAGCCGCACCCCCTATCACCACGACGATGAACGGGCCGAACCAGAGAAGGTATGTCTCGGGCTCAAGCGGCGGCTTCATTAATACGAAATCTCCGTATCTTGCAACCAGATAGTTCTCGATTTGGGCGTCGGACCACCCCCTCTCGATCCTCGCGCGGATGAGGCGTCGAAGGTCGGCCGCCAGCGGGGCATTGGATTCATCGAGCGATTGGCCCTGGCAGACGACGCAGCGTAACTGCCGCTGAAGGGCGACCGCGCGGGCTTCGAGCTGGGGATCCGGTAGTCTCTCCGGTCCTGTCACCGCGTATGCGGCCGGGATCGCCAGGACCAGGACAAGACACGCGACCGCGAGTGCGCGTCTCATTCGGCTGGCGCCAATACGGGCCGGGGCAACGGCAGCCTTAGGCGGCAGAGCAGGCTCGCGAGCCCCCCCAATGCCATCAAACCACCGCCGAGCCAGATGAACGGGGCGAGCGGATTGACAAAGGCGCGGATAAGCCAGCGGCCCCCGCCGCGATTATCGCCAAGGGCAACATAGAGGTCCGAATACCCGGTGGTGCGGATCGCCGTCTTGCTCACCGCCTGGCCCTCGACGGGATAGGAACGCATCTCCGGGGCGAGCCTCGCGATTTCGGTGCCGTTGCGGCGCACTTCGATAGCGGCCCGGCTCGCCGTGTAATTCGGGCCCGCAACAGCGCTGACACCATCGAACTGCAAGCTGTAGCCGCCGACCTGTATCGACTGGCCCGGCGACACCACCTCCAGCGCCTCGCTTTTCCAGCAGATCGTGCCGGCGATGCCGAGCAGCGTGACGCCCAGCCCGGCATGAGCGAGCGCCGAGGCGAAAGAATGGAGTGACAGCGCATGCGTTTGAGACCTGGAACGCAGGTCCAGCACGCTGGCGGCGATGACCCACACGCCAAGTGCCACAGCAGCCGCAGCTGTCAGCGAACGCGGCGCCCCAATCGCAAGCGCGAGTGCGCCGGCAAGCGCAGCTGCCGCAAGACCTGGCGCAAGTGTTTGCATAGCGGATTGCAGATTGCCGCGCCGCCAGCCAAGCCTGGGCCCGAACGGAACAAGCATGAGCAGCACGACGAAGAGCGGTGCAAATGTAACGGCAAAATAGGGCGGGCCGACAGAAATGCGCGTCCCGGTCGCCGCTTCCAGAAACAGCGGATAAAGCGTTCCGAGAAAGACCGTCGCCGCAGCAGCCGTGAGAAACAGATTGTTCAGCAACAGCGCGGATTCGCGGCTGACCGGTTCGAAGGCGGTGCCGCTTTCGAGCTTCGGCGCGCGCCAGGCGAACAGCGCCAGCGCGCCGCCGATCGCAACAAACAGAATGCAAAGGATGAATTTGCCGCGTTCGGGATCGTTGGCAAAACTGTGCACCGAAGTCAGTACGCCCGAGCGCACGAGGAAGGTGCCGATCAGGCTCAGCGAAAATGCGCCGATTGCGAGCAGCAGCGTCCAGCTGCGGAAGGCCCCGGTACGCTCCGTCGCCAGTGCCGAATGAAGCAGCGCGGTGGCGACGAGCCAGGGCATCAGCGAAGCATTCTCCACCGGATCCCAGAACCAGAACCCACCCCAGCCGAGCACGTAATAAGCCCACCAGCTTCCCGCCGTGATGCCGAGCGTGAGCGCGCACCAGGCCACAAGCAGGAATGGGCGCGCCGCCCGCGCCCAGCCGGCATCGACTTCGCCGGTCAGCAACGCGGCCGCGGCATAGGCAAAGGTTGCCGAGAGCCCGACATAGCCGAGATAGAGAGTCGGCGGATGGAAGGAGAGACCGGGATCCTGCAACAGCGCATTGAGGCCGGCGCCTTCGATGGGCGGCGGATCGAGCCGCAGGAAGGGGTTGGATGCGAGCAGGATATAGAGCAGGAATGCCACCGCGAGCAGGCCCTCGACACCGAGTGCCGCCGAAGTGAGGCGCATTCCGCCGCGCCGCCCGAGGACCGTGAGCACGGTGTAGATGGCAAGCATCAACACCCACAGCAACATGGAGCCTTCGTGGTTTCCCCACACGCCGGTGATCTTGTAGAACAGCGGCTTCAGCGTGTGCGAGTTTTGCGCCACGTCGAGGATGCTGAAATCGGAAGTAACAAACGCTGCAACGAGCGCCCCGAAGGCAACACAAACAAACACCGCGAATCCGAGCGCGGCATGTGATGCGATACGGGCGGCGAGCGGGGATTGCGTGTGACCGGCGCCAAGCCCCGCGATCGCCTGCACGAGCGAGAGCGCTAGTGCGAGGCAGAGCGCGAGCTGGCCGAGTTCGCCCGTCACGAACCGTGCTCCTTCCAGCGCCCGGCGCGCTTCAGCGCATCGACCACATCCGGCGGCATGTAACGCTCGTCGTGTTTCGCGAGCACTTCGCTGGCATCGAAGACGCCATCGCTTTCAAGCGCTCCGGCCGCCACCACGCCCTGGCCTTCGCGGAACAAATCCGGCAACACGCCGCTATAGGCGACCGGAACCTGTGCGTGGCCGTCGGTGACAACGAAACGCACTTCGGATCCGGGACCGCGTTTGAGACTGCCGGGCTTTACGAGCCCGCCGAGATGGAACGCGACACCTGGATGCACGCCCCGCGACTGGAGGTCGCTCGGGCTGTAAAAATACAGCACGTTGTCTTTGAGCGCGGCGATCACGAGCGCCGCCCCGCCGATGCTGGCGACGACGAGTGCCGCAGCAAACCAGAGCCGTCGCTGTTTCTTGCGGTTCATCAATGCGGCGAGGGCCCCAGAATTTCCTGTTCGATGCCGGTATCATATGCAAGGCCCTCGGCGGTCAGCGTGATGTTGTGCGGCCAGTCCGCGCGCGCGAGCCCCTTGCGTTCGAGGGCATGCCATACCTTGTCGATATAAAGCCCGCTCGCATCCTTCACGCCCACGGCGCGGCTGCCGATGTGAAAATGCCCGCCATGCGGCTGGGGAAAACGCGTGACCGTCACTTCGCCCGGGCTCGGCCCGCCGCGTGCCGCTGCCGGGTCGCGTGCCAGCGCCTGCAGGACAGTCAGCGTGCGCAGCTGCAAGGGATTGAGCTTCAATGGGTTGAGTCGGGGCGGCATGTGCGCGGGTTTGGCATGAGGGCGAGCCGGCGTCGAGTCCCAATCCTCCGGCCGCCGCCATGACCCCGAACAGCCGAATTCATGGCTTTACTGACATATGTCAGAATGGTAATATCCGCGAGTTGGTGAACCGCAAAACCCCGACCGGATAGCAACGCGAGATCGAGAAGATCCGGACGAGACTGAAACAGGCTGAACAGGAATATGAAAAATGGCGAAGCGCGAAAAGGTGACCTATTCTGAATCGAGTGCATTTCATGCGCTCGGTCTTCCCGATGCCGACGACCTCGTCCTGCGCGCGGAGCTGATGCGCAGGATTGTCGACATTATTGCTGCCCGACGGATCAGCCAGGTCGAGGCAGGCAAGCTGATGGGGATGGATCAGCCGCGCGTATCCGCATTAAAAAACGGGCGAATCGGGAAGTTTTCCACCGACCGTCTTCTGAAGGCATTGAGCGATCTGGGGCAGGATATCGAAGTGCGAATCACGCCCTCGCGCGTAAAAAAGGGCCGGTTGCGCGTGGCTGCGTAATGTTGTCGGCCTCGCTTTTCAACCCGTCGCGTGACCGCCTATGCTGCGTCCCGCAATGGACATTCTTCATACGATCGATCTGGCCGACTGGGATGGGCCGTTCTCCGCCGCGATGCGGGCTGATGCCTGCGAGGCGCTCGAACGCGGCAAGGTACTATTCCTTCCGCACCTGAATTTTAGGTTAAGCGAATTTGAAGGCGCGCTGCTCACGCCGGAAGTCTCCGACGGCAAGGCGAAGAATGTCAGCCTCAAACCGTCGGGCAAGATGGGCGGCACCTCGTGCCGGGGAGAGAAGGCGCGCCTTCTGCATCAGATGATGGAACGCTTCGCAGAAACGGCGATGCGTTTCTTGGGCGAATTGATTCCGGCCTATGCGGGTTGCCTCGAACGTGCCCCGACCAGCTACCGGCCCGTCGAGATCGCAGGCCGTCCTGCTTCCGCGGTCTATGACGACACGCGGTTGCATGTGGATGCGTTTCCTTCGCGCCCCATGCGCGGACGGCGGATCCTGCGGCTGTTCTCGAACATCAATCCCGATGGCGCACCACGCATCTGGCATGTCGGCGAACCGTTCGAGGACATGGCGGAACGGTTTCTTCCGGCCGCCCGCGAAGGCTCACACCTGCAGGCCCGCATATTTGGAGCACTGGGCATTACCAAAGGTGCGCGCTCGCCCTATGACGGGCTGATGCTGGGCCTGCATGACGGCGCCAAGCTGGACGAGGATTATCAGCTCCGCTCGCCGCAGGCGGAAATTCCGTTTCCCGCCGGCTCGACCTGGATTTGCTACACCGACCAGGTGATGCACGCAGCCCTGAAGGGCCAGTTCGTGCTCGAGCAGACATTTCACCTCGATGTGGAGTCCATGGAGACGCCGGCCCGTTCGCCGCTGCGCATACTTGAACGCCTCCGCGGCCGCGCATTGGTATAAAACTTTCGGGAAATCGAAGCCGGGCGGCTGCACTTCAAGTTACTCCGTTCCAGCCCCTGGCGTTGTCGGGCCATTTTCAGCTGCTCAGCACCTCCACAACTCCGCCGGCAAATACCATTAGAACTTTGGAGAAACCGGCTGGGGCGGAAAGTTGTGCAAGAACCTTTCGCCACACTTCGATGTGCGAGAACTTGCTTTCATTGGTGATGACCAGCCAGCGGGCGCCAGAAAATTTCGCCGGCACGCGACCGTCCGGTGCCATGTGCATGCAGGCCATCAACGCCTCGGTGCTGTCGAGAAGGACATCATCCGCACCAGGGTCAGGATTGTGCACGAAGCCGACAAGTTTTTGTGCTTTTGCACAACCGGTCCTCACAATGCGGACGCGGATCTGATTTCCGTGAATCACCTCTTTGAGGTCGGTCCTCGCCGAACGGCCCTGAAGCGCCGCCCGGATTATTTGTTCCAATGCGACAGTTGTTTTCGCATCCTGCCTGATGGGTGCCGTGATGGTCACTATCACCGTCCTGCCGTCCGGCACGACATCATTCAAGGAAGTTTGCAACTGATGGACAAGCCCACGCGCAACCTTGTCGAGCCGGAGCCGCGGTTTGGCCCCATCGGCAATGCGTTGTTGGATGGCCACGATTTCGACGGCAATCCGCTTTCCGGCGACGGTCAGCCAGACGCCGCCGCTCGCCTCCCACGTCGCGGAAAAATGCCCGGCAATGGCCGCGATGGCATCCAGCTCCTGTTTCTTCAAGCGGCCCGAACTCCTTGCCAGTTCAGATCGATTTCACCTCGCCGCCGTCCATGCGCAGCGTTGAGCCGGTCATCCATTTTGCGCCCGGAGAAACGAGGAATGCCATCAGCTCCGCGATTTCTTCCGGCTCGCCATAACGCGCAATGCCGGCTTCCTGCGGAAATTTGCGCGTCGCCTCCTCGACCGTCATGTCGTGAAGCGGCGCCCAATGCGCGAGATAGGAACGGCGGCGGCCGGTCATCACCGGGCCGGGCAGTACGCTGTTGACCTGCACGCCGTCAGCGATGCCGCGGTCGGAAAATGCTTTCGCGAGCGCGACAATGGCCGCGTTGATCGTACCGACTGCCGCATATGGCGCTTTGGGAAACAGCGCCGAATTGCCCGACATCAGCACGACGGAACCTTTGGCAGCTTTCAGGGTCGGCCACGCCGCGATCGTTAGCCGCCTTGCCCCGTGCAGCTTGAGCGCGAGGCCGCTTTCCCATTGTGCATCCGTCATCTCAAACAGGTCGATTTGCGGCACGGCGCCCGCAATGTTGAGCAGCGCATCGATGCGGCCGAACCTGACCAGCGTCTGATCCACCACGGATTGTGCTATCGCAGGTTCGGACAAATCGGCATCGATGACCAGCGCGTCCGCGCCGACTGCGTACACCTTTTCCGCAGTCTGTTCGAGATTGTGGCGATTGCGCGCGACGAGGACGAGGCCCGAAAAATCGCGAGAGAGACGGATCGCGGTTGCCTGGCCGATGCCCTGGCTCGCACCGGTTACAATGGCAACTGATTTGTTCATCCGATATCTCCGCTGATCAGAGAAGGAATTCACGAATAGCGGCTGCGATCTCGGCGGCATGCGTCTCCAGCGCGAAATGGCCGGTATCGAAGAACCGCACGACCGCGTCGGGAATGTCGCGTCTGAACGCCTCCGCGCCCGCCGGCAGAAAGAACGGGTCGTTCTTCCCCCACACCGCGAGGAAAGGCGGTTGGTGGGTGCGGAAATAGTTCTGGAAGGTCGGATAGAGCGCGACATTGCTCTTGTAATCGCCAAACAGATCGAGCTGCAGATCATGGACGCCGGGCCGCGTCAGATAGAAATTGTCCAGCGAATAACCATCCGGCGAAACAGCCATCGTATCGGAAACGCCGTGGGTGTATTGCCAGACGGTCGTTTCCGGCTTGAGGAAGGCGCGCAGCGCTTCGCGGTTGGCGGGCGATGCATCTTCCCAATAGGCGCGGATGGGATTCCAGCCGTCGCTCAGGCCTTCCTCATAGGCATTGCCATTCTGCGAGATGATCGCCGCGATGCGATCTGGATGTTTCACCGCCAGGCGCAGACCGGTGGGCGCGCCGTAATCGAAGATATAGACGGCATAGCGCTCGAAGCCGACGATTTCCGTGAACCGGCCGATGATGTCGGCGATCCGGTCGAAGGTGTGACCACGCGCCGGCATGTCGGAATTGCCGAAGCCCGGCAGATCGGGCGCGATGATGTGAAAGCGATCGGCCAGGAGCGGGATCAGATCGCGGAACATGTGGCTCGCGCTGGGGAAGCCATGCAGCAGCAATAGCTTTGACCTGCCCGGCGCGCCCGCCTCGCGATAAAAGATCCGGAAGCCATCAACGTCGGCAGTTCGATATTTGATGCCGGTCATTTGTTCATCTCCCTTGTGTTTGTTATCTGTCGTTCATCCGACGCTCAGCCATTCGCCGCGGAACCAACCGCTTCGCGAATGATGTTCACCACAGCGTCCGGCGCGGTCACGAGCGGCGTGTGATCGACGGCATGGGAACGCATATGCGCCTTCATCCGCCCGGCCATGAAAAGCTGCGCCTCATGAACGATCATGCGATCCTGTTCCGCCACCAGGAACCAGGACGGCAGATCCTTCCACAGCGGCCGCTCGACGGCGGCCGTGATGCAGGCCGGAGAGATCGGCCGCTGAACCGCGGCGAGCACAGCCAGTTCCTCGGCCGATGCGTTGGGTGCGAAGGCCGCAGCAAATGCGTCGTCGGGCAGCCAGATCAGGCCGTGGCGGTCGGGCGCCAGCTTGGGCGCCTTGGGATGCGGCGCGGCACGATAGAACACATCCGCGACGGTTTCGTCTTCGTCGGGCGCAAGAGCCGCCACATAGACAAGCGCCTTCACCTTCTCGTCGCGTGCCGCCGCAATGACAGCGCCGGCATAGGCATGGCCGGCGAGCACGACCGGCCCCGTTACGCGCTCCAGCGTGCGGTCGAGCGCGGCCACATCATCGGCAAACGATGTCAGCGGCAGGGGCGCGGCAACCGCTCTGGCTCCGCCGGCGGCAAGCAATGCGATCACCTTCGCCCAGCTCGATCCATCGGCCCAGGCACCATGAACCAGCACAGTCGTCACATCGCTCGAAGACATATCGTAACCTCTATAATCCTATTTAAGTGGTTACACGTGTTGCACATAACTTGTCTAGAGTGATTTATGCGGTTACTGAAGAATCGAAGCTGTGCAGGGATCCAGCACAAGCCGTAGGTTTGTGACCCTTTGGCCAAACAAAACCTGTGATGGGTACACACGGTTCAGCAATTTTCATCAGCGATGCGGCCGGATTGGATTTCCTGAATTCGATCGCGACGCCGGCGGACACACCCATCGACTGGATCGACAGCGGCGAGGGCTTGCTGGACTGGCTGGAGCAGGCGGATCTCGTGCCCGTGGACACACTCAGGACCATTCGGGCTCACGCACTTCCTGGCGAACTGGACAGGGTCGCGGATCAGGCGAGAGACCTGCGCGAATGGTTCAGGGGCTTCGTCGAGAAGCACAAGGGTCGCCCGCTGGCATTGCGCGACCTCCACGAGCTGGAGCCGCTCAACCGCCTGCTGAGCCGCGACGAAATGTTCAACAGGATCGCCCTGCGCGACAAAACAAAACCTGTATTGCTGGAACTCCATCTCGTGCGCCGCTGGCAGTCGCCCGAATCGCTGCTGCTTCCGATCGGCGAAGCGGTCGCGCGATTTGTCTGTTCGGAAGATTTCTCGCGCGTGAAGGCCTGTGAAGGCCCCGCCTGCACGCTGTTATTTGCCGATCATACGCGGGGCCGGACACGGCGCTGGTGCAGCATGGCCATCTGCGGCAACCGCGCGAAACAGGCTGCACACCGGCAACGGCAAAAAGCATAGCACCGTCAGCACGTGCAGCCAATTTGACTGCAGCCCGGTCCGTCGCGCGATCACGTTATATCGAATGTCAGATGACCGGGCGTGAGCGCGTTGAGCACGTCCCTGGCATCAAGGATCGCACCAGGCGGGTGCGCGCCGGGATGGCTGAACCTGCCGTTAAGCAGGCGCTCCGCAACTTCGCAGACAAGCGGCGCCGTGAACGCGTAGATGTCACGCCCGCGTGCTGTGGCGCGCCGGATTTCTCCCGCGCGTTTCGCGACCGCATCGACCACGAAGCGTTGCGGCGAGCGCCTGCTCGGATCCGCCGGCTCCGGAGGCGGGGTTTCCGGATCACGGATGTCGCTGAGTGCGTTGCTGCTGAGATAAGTATGAAGCTCGGCGGTCTTCACGTGCCGCGCGATCAGGATGATCTCGGAAAACGGCACTTCGACCACCGCCTGGCGGCCGAGCGGATCGCCGAACTCCCACTCTCTCTGCGCTGCCGGTAACGGCAGAAGCGCCAATTGTCCTTTCGCAACCACCACACGCGGCGCGGTGTTCCGCGCGCCGGTCAGACGCGTGCCCCGCGTCGGATGCCAGCTGTCGAGGCCGATTCCGATCTCGATCGTATCGGCATTGTTCCAGTCGCCGAGCGCGGCCGTGACCAGCAGATCGGCGAAACCGCCATAGAAGCCCATCGCCGGAATGAGCACGATGCCCGCATCGCGGGCGGCCACGTCGTAGGTGTCGAATGTGGCGCGCGCACTCGCCTGCTCGGCGGTGACGTCGAAATAATGAATGCCGGCCCGGCATGCGGCAGCGGCCACGGCGTCGGCCGTATCGAGAAAAGGACCGGCGCAATTGATGACGGCCTTCACTCCATTGAGCGCCGAATCGAGCGATTCCGCATCATCGATCGACGCCCGGCGCCGGACGATTTCGGGAAACTTCGCCGCGAGTGCGGCGCTGTCGCGGGCAATGGCGATTGGCGCGATCCCGCGGCGCTGCAATTCGGCGACCACGAAGCGGCCGGTGTGCCCGGCAGCGCCGAACACTGCGACCGTCGATCCGTTCGTCCGCCTGATGGCTGCCACCATTTTCCGTCCTTCCGTTATGCTGCGCGCCCGTCTGTTACGATGCCTTCAGAGTCCGTGATACAGACCGGCAAGCGATGACGGGGCGACGCGTCTTCGGCGCGAGATCAGTTGCAGCCAGGGCGGCAGGTGAAAGCCGCTCATCAGCACATACATCGGAACCATTCCGGTCAACGGCGATCCATCGCGCGCAGCCAAGCAAAGTATATCCGGCGCGCCACTGCCATGGATGGCAACAAAGAACGCCATGGTCGCAAAGGTGGGCGCGGCCGCCAGCGACAACAAACAGGCCGCGCGCGCTCTGGCCGGTTCCCGATCCCGCGCCAAGCCAGGACGAACCAGGCCGATCATGTCCGTGACCATTCCGCGCGACGTCATTCCCGTTCCTTCCCTTGCTGTTTCGATATTTGATCTTCCGCTTCCCGTCTTTGGGCGGCTCCTGCGGGGTCGGCTATGATATCGACCCATCTGGGATCGGGCGCGGCCGCGGTGTCATAGCAGTCGTGCCAATTCCACCATTTGTACGGTGGGGTCTGCGGATAGCCGTCCGGCGAGTCTTCCCAGGCCTCCTGGCGGCCGAGCGCGGTCAGATCGAGGTAATTCCAAACCGTGCCCATCGCTTCGTCGCCGCGATTGTTGATGAAATAGGTGCGGAACACCCGTTCGCCGTCGCGGATGAACACGTTGTGGCCGTGCCATTGGTCGACGCCGAAGTCTGCGTCGAAACTATCGGTGATGGTGTACCACGGCATCGCCCAGCCCATCCGTGCCTTCAGGCGCGCGATGTTGGCCTGCGGCGCGCGCGAGGCGTAGACCAGCGTGGTGTCGCGCGCGTTCAGATGCGCCAGATGGGAGACCTGGTCGGCGCCGAGCGAGCAGCCGCGGCAGGCATGATCCGGCCAGCCGAACACGCCGGGTTCGAAGAAAGCGCGATAGATAATCAGCTGCCTTCGGCCCTCGAACAGGTCGAGCAGGCTCGCCTTCCCGTTCGGCCCCTCGAACACATAGGTCTTCACGACCGCCATCCACGGCATGCGCCGGCGTTCGGCGGCCAGAGCGTCCCGGGCGCGGGTAAACGCCTTTTCCTTGACCAGCATTTCCCGGCGCGCCGTCTCCCAGGCTTCCGGCGATACGATCGGCGGTGTCTTCATTGCTTCTTCTCCTTCTCTTCCGATGCGACTGCAACGAGGTCGTGAATGACCTTCTTCCAGCCGCCGCTCATGTTCCTGTAGGCCGTCTCGTTCTTGGGCAGCGCGAAGCCCGAATGAACCACGCGCAATCGCGTGCCGCCTGCTTCCCGCGCCAGCGTGAATGTCACCACCGTCTCGAGCTTCGAGCCGTAACCGATATTTGTTTCATGCCCGCCGCGCCACGCATAGACGAGACGTTCATTGGGAATGACATCCAGCACTTCGCAGCGGATGACGCCGTCCCATTGGCCGGCGGGCGTTGTCTGATAGGTGAACCGATTGCCTGGTACGGGCGCAAATCCTGTTACGGGCATGTGGATCCAGCGCGACATCAGCGCGCCGGTGGTCAGCGCCTTC